>JABMNT010000073.1 GCA_013203595.1 Rhodospirillales bacterium | reverse complement strand
GGTAGTACCCGTCCGGCCCATGCCGCACATGACCTCATCCAAAATCAGTAAAACCCCGTATTTGTCGCAGATTTCGCGAATGCGCCTGAAATATCCAGGTACCGGCGGGATCACGCCGGCCGTCGCACCGCCTACGGTTTCGGCAATGAATGCAGCCACCGTGTCGGGCCCCAGGCGCAGGATTTCAGTTTCCAGTTCGTTGGCGGAACGCAGCGCATAGGCTTCTTCCGTCTCGTCGTCGTGCTGCAACCGATAGGCATAACAGGGCGAAATGTGACTGGACGGGGCGAGCAGATCCTTAAACGGTTCCCTGCGCATGGCATTGCCACCAACCCCCAGGGCGCCCAGCGTATTGCCATGATAGCTTTGCATACGGGCAATAAAACGGCTGCGTTTTGGTTCGTTGATTTCGAGAAAATACTGTCTTGCCATTTTCAGGGCCGCCTCGACCGCCTCGGAACCGCCGGAAACAAAATACACCGACTCGATTCCCTCCGGTGCTGCTGAAATCAGCAAATCAGCCAGTTGTTCGGCGGGCTCAGATGTCATGAAAGAGGTATGGGCATAGCAGATTCTATCGGCCTGCGCCTTGATCGCGGCAATCACATCTGGGTCACTATGTCCCAGACAGGAAACAGCGGCGCCGCCGGAGCCGTCCAGATAGCGCTTGCCTGCGGCGTCGATCAGATAAATCCCGTCGCCGGCGACGACGGTCGGTGGATCGGCTTTCAGGTGGCGATGAAAAACATGTGTCATGGCGGCATACCCCTGGCTGACTGTAACTGAGGATAGACAGAGATGGTCCGCCGGGGCAATGCAGATGCTAGCCTTTTACCGCCGTTTCCTTATCCGCCGGATCGTCAATATTGATATGTACGGCATGAATCTTATCCGTCGATTTACCATCACGCTGATCCCGGTAGGCGTCATATTCCGGAACCACATAGATGGTAATCGGATTGCGCTTTATGCCTTTTTCCCGCAACACATCGGCAACCGCACGGGCCCGCTTGTCGGCCAGCGCCATATTGAAATTCAGCGAACCCTGCTTGACCGTAAACCCGTAAATACGAACGCCGACACCGGCGCCGGAATTCCTGATGGTCCGCACAATCCTGTCCAATTGCCCGCTGGCAACCTTGCCGATTTTCCAGTCTTCCGCTTCAAACCGCAGCTCGACAACAGGTTTCCGCTTTGGCGGGGCGACATAGGGTGGCGGGCTTATATCACGAAACTCGTCGCGCAATTGGGCGTTGGCGACCTCCAGCCTGTCTTCCTGCGCAGCCGCGGCGGTCCTCAGCTCTTCCATCCCGGCAAAGGTATCGGCTTTCAGGTCTTCCACCCGTGCGCTGATATCGGCCATTTTTGCAGCGATATCACCGCCCTGTGCCCCCAGCGATTTATCCAGCCCGGCGACCTGCTGAGCCAATGACGAAAGCTGCACGGCCAGTTTGTTGATTTCTGTCGCGATGCGTTTCTGTATGTCGGTGCGTTTCTGTGTCTCCGCACCGGCCTGGGCAACAAACCGGTCCCACCCCTGGCCCCGCCCGGCAAGACCGGTAATGGCAATGTCCAGTTCAGCGATTTTTGCATTCAGTCCGGTCATCCGGGCTTCCAGCTGCGCCGCTGAATTTGCCGTTTGCGAATCGTCCTGAATATCGGATTTCACTTCACCAGCCGTTCGCAAACTTGCCAGGTTAGCGAAATCCGCAATGCCAACGCCCAGGAACAATAAATAGATGAAAAAACCAATCAGTGGAATCTGCGCACAGAAAACCAAAAGAACGCCACGGAAAAAACGCTGTCTCAGCATTACACCAACTTTCCACTTCCAAACGCCTTGATATTATCGGATGCCCGGCCCTGGCCGGGTCATAATATATTCTTGTCCTTTTGCCAACCGCCGAAACCCGGTGCCCGGAAAATTGCCCCGTTTACAAAACCTGCCATTGAACCGGCATCCACAGCCCACTAATGTGACGGCCAATGCAAATCATCAGGTAGGCCTACATGGATTTAAAGCAGCATATCCGTTCCATCCCCGATTTTCCGAAACCGGGGATTCTCTTTTATGATATTTCCACGCTTCTGGCCAACGCCGATGCCTGGCAGGTTGCCCTTGGCCGGATGGCCCGCGACATCTCGAAACACCAGCCCGATGTGTTGGCCGGTATCGATGCCCGCGGGTTTCTGGTTGCGGCCCCGCTGGCTGCCCGCTTAGGCCTCGGGTTCACCATGATCCGCAAGCAGGGCAAGTTGCCGGGTGCAACGATTTCCCACGAATACGACCTGGAATACGGCACCGACGCCATCGAAATTCAGGCCGATGCGGTACAGCCGGGGCAACGGGTTGTTATTCTTGATGATCTGCTGGCAACCGGTGGCACCCTGGGCGCATCCATCGAACTGGTCCGGAAAATCGGTGGCAACCCGGTCGCCGCCGCCTGCCTGATCGAACTGACGTTCCTGAACGGCCGCAGCAGGCTCGGCGATCTGCCGTTCTCATCGCTGATCGCCTACGACGAATAGGCAAAACCACCCGCCTGTTCAGGAACTGGCGTGGCGCACGATCTTTTTCATCAGTGTCGGCAGGGCCAGTTCTGAAAAGCGGTCGCGCTGCTGCCAGAACCCGTCGGCGTTGGAATTGCCGGTAATCACGCCGCCCCATACGGTGATAACCAGGTGAAAATGGGTGAAGGTATGGCGCACCGTGCCCTCACGGGGGACCCACTCCACATTCAGCCGGGCCACCTCGCGGGCCTCCGCCTCCGTCCAGGGCTGTTCACGCCAGTTGGTTGACGGGACCTCGACCATCCCGCCCAGCAGGCCCTTTTCCGGTCGCCGGCGCATCCAGATGGCGCCGTCCGCGTTTTCCAGCCAGAAGGCGACGCCATGGCGGGTCGGCATCTGCTTTTTTGGCGGCTTTACCGGAAAGCCTTCCTCGGCCTGCATTTTGTGGGCCTTGCATGCCATCGCCCAGGGGCACTGATCACAATGCGGCGATTTGGGTCGGCAGACGGTTGCCCCCAGATCCATCAGCGCCTGGGCGAAATCGCCGGCCCGGTGTTTCGGCAGAAGTTTCATGGCCAGAGCCTGAACCCGGTCTTTTGATTGGCGGACCGGCTCATCAATCGCGTAAAGGCGCGAGATCACCCGCTCTATGTTGCCGTCAACCGGCACCGTTGGCTGGTTGAAGGCAATGGCCGCAACGGCCGCCGCCGTATAGGGCCCGATGCCTGGCAGGGCCAGCAGTTGGCTTTCCGTATCGGGGAACTGGCCTGCAGGGGCGCTGGCGATAACAGTTGCGCATTTGTGCAGATTGCGCGCCCTGGCATAATAGCCGAGCCCCTGCCAGGCATGCAGAATTTCGTCCAGATCGGCCGCCGCCATGGCCGCGACATTGGGCCACAGCCGTAAAAAGTCTTCGAAATAGGGAATCACGGTGGCCACGGTGGTCTGCTGCAGCATGATCTCGCTGAGCCAGACATGATACGGATCCGGTTTTTCGACCCGCCATGGCAGGGTTCTCTTGTTGGCATCATACCAATCCATCAGGGCCTTCGATAAAGTCAATTTTGCCTTTTCCTTCGTTTTACGGTCCCGGCTTTCCGCCACTTTAACAGCGCATCGCCGGCAACTTGACCGCCCGCTTCCTTGCCCGCAGGGTACGTGTACAAGTGAGATCCTGTGGCATCGGGCAACCGCGTCCATAAAAAATCGTGGTTTTGCATGGCAGGCGAAACAGAAGACTGAGAAACACATGATCCCGCCCCTTTATTTTGCCACATTTATTTCCTCATAATCGGCCTTGCCCAGGCCCTTCGCCTGCAACGCCGAGCGCGAGGAAGTATGTCCGAACCCGAACCCGCACACAATATCACCGCCGTTCAGGCCACCCCGTCCGTGCAGTTGCCGGAACCGGCCGGCTGGCTTAATATAAGCACCTGAACAGCCCACATGGAATCCCCATCCGATGGACGAAGCCGAGAAAAAAGGCGAGAAAAAAGACGAGCAGAAACGCAGCTACGTCACCCAGGCGCTCGGCAAGTCGATTTCGCGGCTAACCCGTTCAACCTATGGCAAGCGGGGTTTTGCCGATGGCGAAATCCTGCAGCGCTGGCCGCTGATTGTCGGCGAAATGCTGGCCGCCACCTCGCATCCAGAAAAAATCGTCTATCCGACCAACAAGAACGGCAACGGCACTCTGCATTTACGGGTTGGCAATGCGGGAATGGCGCTCGACATCCAGCATATGGAACCACTCATTCTGGACCGGATCAACGCGCACTTCGGGTACCGGGCGGTCGCTCGCCTGAAACTGATCCAGGCACCGCTGCCGGCCAGCCGGACAAAGCAGGCATTCCAGCCGCGTCCGCTCAGCGCAGCCGAAACCCGGGGCCTGAACCAGACCCTGGGTGGCGTCGACGACCCGGACCTGAAACAGGTCCTGTTAAATCTGGGGCAATCCGTGGCCAGTCGAAACAAGCGCTAACCCCGCTTGATTTCACGATAATGTTAATCGAAATGGCGCCAAACCTGTGTTTGGCTACATATGTTGTGGATAACTCCTTAAAAGGTGTCGACTCCACCGATCTCTCTTTACTATATTCACCAACATCTTGTGCTTAGGAGGCTAATTTGTCCCGATATATACTAGGTTTTGTAGCTCTTATGGGTTTATCCCTTACCTTTTCCGCTATTCAGCCGGTCACGGCCGTGGCTGCGATCGCGGAAAATGACGACGCCATGACGGAAATGGTCCTTGGGGATGCGGACGCACGCATTACCGTCATCGAATACGCGTCCCTTGGCTGTCCGCATTGCGCCAATTTCCATGCCAATACCTTTCCTGATGTCAAAAAGGACTATATCGACACCGGTAAAATCAAATTTGTCTACCGCGATTTCCCGCTGGGAACCCCGGCCCTGGCGGCGTCAATGATTGCCCGCTGTGCCGGCTCAGCCAAATATTTTGGCATGGTTGATATCTTTTTCAAAAGCCAGCAGCAATGGAGCCGGGCTGACAACCCGCTGGATGCCCTGAAAAAGGTTTCCCGGTTTGGCGGCATGAGCGAGGCCGATGTCGATGCCTGTCTGCAAAATCAGGAGCTGCTTAACCATATCCAGGAAACCGCCCGCAAGGGTGGCGAAGACCACAAGATCAACGCCACTCCTTCCTTCGTCATAGATGGCGAAACGATTTCCGGTGGCCTGCCCTACGAGGACTTCAAAAAGTTGCTCGATAAAGCCCTCAACAAGTCTATCTAAAGGCCCCGCGCGTGCTTCAGTTCAATAAACTCCGCCTGTCCGGCTTCAAATCTTTCGTCGACAACACCGAACTGATGGTCGAGCTCGGCCTCACCGGTGTTGTCGGTCCGAACGGTTGCGGCAAATCGAACCTGGTTGAAGCCCTGCGCTGGGTGATGGGTGAAACCTCGGCCAAGCAGATGCGCGGCAACGAAATGGACGACGTGATTTTTGGCGGCACCGCCACCCGTCCGGCACGTAATATTGCCGAGGTTGTGCTCGCGCTGGACAACAAGCAACGCGCCGCCCCGGCACAGTTCAACGACGACGAGGAACTGGAAGTCAGCCGCCGGATCGAGCGTGAAAAAGGCTCCAAATACCGGGTCAACGGCAAGGAAGTCCGGGCCCGTGACGTGCAATTGCTGTTCGCCGATTCGGCCACCGGTGCGCGCTCCACAGCCATGGTCAGCCAGGGCCGGATTGGCGCCATCATTTCCGCCAAACCCGAACAGCGCCGTTCCCTGCTGGAGGAAGCCGCCGGGATCACCGGGCTGCATTCCCGGCGTCATGAAGCCGAATTGCGGCTGCGCGCAGCGGAGACCAATCTGGAGCGCCTTGATGACATCCTGATCACCCTGGATACGCAACTGCAGAACCTTAAGAAACAATCCCGTCAGGCGACCCGCTATCGCAATTTAAGCGACCATATCCGCAAGGCCGAAGCCACGTTGTTCCATTTACGGTGGACCGCGGCAGACGCCGACCTGGACGAATCGCGGGCAAAATTCAGCACCGTTCAGGCCCAGGTCATCGAACTGACAGCCATGGCCAGTGCGGCAACCACCCACCAGGCCGAATGCGCCGAACAGCTGCCTGCCCTGCGCGAAGCGGAAGCCGCGACGGCCGCCGAACTGCACCGACTGACCATCGCCCGCGAAGGCCTGGACGCCGAGGAAGCCCGCGTCCGCCAGGCGGCCATGGAAGCCGACAGCCGGCGTCAGCAACTGGACCGCGACGAAGCCCGCGAACGGACAATTGCCGAAGATGCCTTGGGTGCCGTCGCCCGCCTTGACGAGGAACGCCAGCAGATTGAAATCTCCCGCGAAGGAGAAGAAGACGCCCGCCAAACCGCCGCCGAAAATCTCGAGCAGGCCAACCAGTCGGTCACCATCCTTGATGACCAGATGAATCAACTGACCGAGAAAGTCGCGGCCAGTGAAGCCCAGCGCAATGGCCTGGGCAATCGCCTGCGTGAACTGGACGGACGCCTAGAGCGCCTCAATCAGCGCCAGCGGGAAATTGCGGCGCAACGGGCTGAGCTTGAGGCGCAAAGCCCCGATGCAGATGCGGTTGTCGAAGCCGAGGCCGATATGGAAGCCGTGCGCGCGTCCGTCGAGGAAGCCCGCATGCAGCGCGAACTGCTGGAAGAGCAACGCACCGAGGCCCAGGACAAAACCCAGGAGGCGGTGACCATCCTGCAGGAAGCTACGGCGCAAAAAACCGCGCTGGTTGCCGAGGAGCAGGCGCTGGCCCGAGTGCTGGCCACAACCGAAGACGAATTGTGGCCGCCAATGATCGATGCGGTTACCGTCGAGCCCGGGTTCGAGACGGCGCTCGGTGCCGCCATGGGCGAAGACCTTTCCGTTCCTTCCGATGAGGCGGCCCCGGCCCATTGGCGAACTTTACCACCGTTTACCACCGTATCCGGCCTGCCCGGCGACATTCCGCCGCTGAGCACAGTGGTAAAAGGCCCGGCCGCCCTGAGCCGTCGTCTGAGCCAGATCGGCATCGTTGATGACGAAGACCAGGGTAAAATTCTGAGCACCCGCCTTGAGCAGGGCCAGCGACTGGTCAGCAAGGGCGGCAGTTTGTGGCGCTGGGATGGCTATACCCTGACCGCGGGTGCGACCACGGCGGCGGCAGCCCGGCTGGAGCAGCGCAACCGCCTGAACGAAATTCGCGCCCAATTGTCGGACGCCCAGCACAAAGTCGAAGCCGCCGAACAGCAGCGCGATCTGGCGCGGCGTCGGGAAGAAGAGCTGCGGGGCGCCGAGCACGCGGCACGCGAAGCCGCTGGCGCCAGCGAGCGCAAACTCAATGAAGCGCGCGAACTGCTGACCCAGATCAAGGAAAAAGTCAGCGCCTATGGGTCGCGGGTTGAAGGCCTGTCGGAGTCATCGCAGGCAACGGCCGTCGATGTTGAAGAAACCGAAATCGCGCAAAATGAAGCAAAGCGCCAGTTTGAGGGCATTGCCGACCCGGCGGCGGAACGCGAGCAGGTAACAGCAATGCGGGCTGAGCTGGCGGAACGGCGGGCGGCCCAGCTGGCCTGTCAGAGCCAGTATGATGCGCTGGAGCGCGAAGCCAGAGCCCGGGCGCAAAGACTGCTGGATATCGCCAATGAAATTCGCTCCTGGCAGCAGCGGCGCGACGGTTCCGCAGCACAACTGGAATCCCTGACCGAGCGCCGCGAAGCCATCAAGGAAGAGCTGGCCAAGCTCGATGAACGACCGCTTGAGATCGCCGCCCAGCGCGACAGCCTGCTGAACAGCATCGAAGCCTCTGAAATCCGGCGCAATGCGGCGGCCGATGCCCTGCAAAAGGCGGAAAATGCGCTCCGGGAAGCTGATTCCCTGTGGCGGGAAGCGGAAACGGCGCTGGCCCAGGCCCGCGAACAGATGGTTCGCACGGAAGGCGCCGTTGAACAGGCCCGTCAGGCCTGCCTGGCCATTTCCGAGCGGGTTCGCGATCAACTGAACTGCCGGACCGATCAATTGTTCGAACTGGCTGAACTCAAGGAAGGCGAGGCGCTGCCAGAGATGGAGGCGACGGAACGCCGGGTCGACCGCCTGCACCGCGAGCGCGAGACCATGGGCCCGGTTAACCTGCGGGCCGAGCAGGAAGCCAATGACATGGACACCCAGATCACCAGCCTGAACGAGGAACGCCAGGACCTGATTGAAGCGATCGGCAAGCTGCGCCACGGTATTTCCGAGCTCAACCGCGAGGGCCGGGCACGGCTTGTAGCTTCGTTCAAGGAAGTCGACAGCCATTTTCAGGATCTGTTTGTACGCCTGTTTGGCGGTGGCCACGCCCATCTCGAATTCACAGAAAGCGACGATCCGCTGGAAGCCGGGCTTGAAATTCTGGCCAGCCCGCCCGGTAAAAAGCTGCAGGTTCTGTCGCTGTTGAGCGGTGGCGAGCAGGCCCTGACCGCCCTTTCCCTGCTGTTTGCCGTGTTCCTGACCAATCCGGCACCGATTTGCGTGCTCGACGAGGTCGACGCCCCGCTTGATGATGCCAATGTTGACCGCTTCTGCACCATGCTCGAAGAGATGGCGGCAAACGAAAAAACCCGATTCTTGGTAATTACCCACCACCGCATGACCATGGCCCGCATGGACCGGCTGTTTGGCGTGACCATGTCGGAACGGGGCGTATCGCAGTTGGTGAGCGTCGACCTGGAACGGGCGACAGAGTTGCGCGACGCCGGTTAACCCGATATAACGTATTGAATATTAGGGTTTTTTTGATGACATACGATCCCGAAAAAGATGCGTTAAAGAACCTGGGCACTCGCTTGAACGACGCCCGGAATCAGCCCATTGACCCGACCAGGGACACGGGAAATGATGAGTCTGAAAAAGGTAACGCACTGGGTCTTGCTTTTCGGGTGGGCGTTGAGTTAATTTCCGCCGTCGCCGTTGGTACGGCGATTGGATGGGGCCTTGATAGGTGGCTCGATACACGACCGTGGTTAATGCTTGTTTTTTTCGTCATTGGCGGAGCAGCAGGTATTTTAAACGTTTACAGAATGGCCCGCGGCTTTGGTTACGCAGCTGGTTATCAAACGCATAATTCAAACACGCAGCCAGATGATGGTACGCGTGAAGATGAGGGGAAATAGGACATTGGCTGAAGGTCATAGCCCGCTCGCACAGTTCGAGATCAAGACACTGGTGCCGATTCAGATCGGCGACATCAATCTGTCTTTCACAAATTCGTCGGCCTTTATGGTTGCCACCGTATTGGCAATCAGCCTGTTCCTGATCGTCGGAATGCGCCGCAGCGCCCTGGTTCCGGGACGCTGGCAGTCAATGGTCGAATTGAGCTACATCTTCATCGCAAATCTGATAAAGGATACCGTCGGTTCCGGGGGACGTCCCTATTTTCCGTTTATATTCACGGTCTTCATGTTTGTGCTGTTTGGAAACCTGTTCGGTATGCTGCCCTACACGTTCACCTTTACCAGCCATATCGTGGTCACCTTCACGATGGCGCTGTTTGTGTTCTTAGGGGTGACCCTGATCGCCATCGCCAAGCATAAGATGCATTTCTTTTCGTTTTTCATGCCGCCGGGTGTGCCCATGTATATGGCACCCATACTGATTCCGATCGAGATCATCTCCTATTTGTCACGGCCCATCAGCTTAAGTGTGCGTCTGTTTGCCAATATGCTGGCCGGTCATACGCTGATGAAGGTGTTCGCCGGATTTGTCTTCGCACTGGGTGTGTTCGGTATTGCCCCCTGGGCCTTTATTGTCGCATTAACCGGGCTTGAAATCGTTATTGCCTTCCTGCAGGCCTACGTATTTACGATTTTGACCTGCCTCTATCTCAACGACGCCCTGCACCTGCACTAGGCGTTATTTCATTCATTTATCAGATTATCAGATTTAATCAGAAAGGAACTCACTATGGAACTCGAAGCTGCAAAGGTATTAGGCGCTGGTTTGGCTGTTATCGGTGTTATTGGATCCGGTATTGGTATCGGCACCATTTTCGCATCATTCATTCAGGCCGTTGGCCGCAACCCGTCGGCTCAGGCTGCTGTTTTCCCGATGACAATGTTGGGATTTGCACTGGTTGAGGCGATTGCATTGTTCGCATTGGTTATCGCGCTCGTTATCCTGTTCGGTTAAAAACGGGTTTATGTCTGTTATCCGGACGGGTTTCCCGTCCGGATAACGGCTTTTGAGAGGATTACACAATGCCTCAACTGGATATCTCCACCTTTTCGACTCAGATCGCTTGGTTGGTGATTACGTTTGCTGCCTTGTTTATCATCATGTGGCGAGTCGCCGTTCCGCGCATCTCTGATGCCCTGGAACAGCGCCAGACCCGCATGGACGACAATCTGAACAAGGCTGCAGAATTTAAGAAAGAAGCGGAAGCGGCGATTGAAGCTTATGAAAAATCGCTGACGGAAGCCCGTGCCTCTGCCCATTCGGTGATTGCCGATGTGCACGCCACCATCGTTGCTGAAACGGCAGCCAAGGACGCGGAACTGAATACGCAAATCAAGGCCATGCTTAGCGAAAGCGAAGCCAGCATTGCCAAGGCGACCGATCAGGCGATGAGCAATGTGCGCGTCGTCGCGGAAGAAGTCGCTGCTGCTGCGGCGGAACGTCTGCTGGGTGATCCGGTCGATGCGGCCGTTGTCTCGGCCGCCGTTGATACCGCCACCAAAGCCCGGAACTAGGAGACGACATCATGTTACAAGATCCGACATTTTGGGTAGCGACAGCATTTGTCGCCTTTATTCTGGTGCTGATCTATTTAAAGGTTCCGGGAAGTGTCGGTGCCCAGCTGGACAAACGCGCCGATAAAATCAAAGCAGATCTGGAAGAAGCGGAAGCGCTTTTCAAGGAAGCTCAGGACCTGCTGTCGACCTACCAGAAAAAACAACGCGAAGCCGCCAGGGAAGCCGAGGCCATTGCCGAGCACGCCCGCGAAGAAGCCCAACGCATGCTCGAGCAGGTCCGTCAACGCCTGAACGAGACCCTGGCCCGCCGCCTGCAACTGGCGAAAGACCGGATTTCCCAGGCAGAAACAGCAGCGATTGACGATGTGCGCGTGCGTACCGTCAATATTGCCATGGATGCGACCCGGGAAATCATGGCCAAGGGACTGGTCACGGCAAAGGCGAATGCCATGATTGATGCGGCCATCAAGGAATTACCAAGCAAAATTCACTGATTTGCGGTACCTGAACACAATAAAAAAGGGAGCTTTTCAGCTCCCTTTTTTATTGCATGCCTCTCTGTCCCCACCTGGTTTGGGGATGGCTTAATCCTCACAAATAGCCGCGCCGCGCCAGATTCTCCATCAGCGCCCGTGCCCCGAATGTCCAGGGTTCGGCCTTGTCGCTGGTATCGACCCGTTGCACCAGACGCCCCAGCAGCGGCGTCGAGATGGAGACGATATCGCCGATCTTGTGGGTAAAGCCCTCACCCGGCGTGTCGCGGTCTTCGGTGGGCGCGAACATGGTTCCCAGCATCAGCAAAAAACCGTCCGGATACTGATGCACCCGGCCAATGGTCTGCTTGACGATGTCGGCCGGATCGCGGCTGATCTGCGACATCGAACTGGCGCCCTGCAGCACGAAGCCATCTTCTCCGCTAACCTCCATACTCAGGTCACAGGCCCGCAGATCATCCAACGAATAGGAGGCATCGAACAGGCGTATGAACGGGCCGACACCACAGGACGCATTGTTATCCTTGGCCTTGCTCAGCAACAGGGCACTGCGGCCTTCAAAGTCCCGGAGATTGACATCATTGGCCAGCGTCGCGCCGACGATATCACCCCTGGAATTGACGCAGACGGCGACTTCCGGTTCCGGGTTGTTCCAGGTCGAGCGGGGATGCAGGCCAACGTCGGCACCGGGACCGACCGCCGACATGGGTTGTGATTTGGTGAAGACTTCGGCATCGGGGCCGATCGCGACTTCCAGATACTGCGACCACAAATCGCGCTCGAGCAGTTCATCCTTGAGGCGCTGGGCATCGGCTGATCCGGGCACGATTTCAGACAGATCTGCACCGATCGACTGGTTGATTTCCTTGCGGATTTCGACGGCACGCTGGGGGTCCCCCTTGGCCCGTTCCTCGATCACCCGTTCCAGCATACTGGCGGCGAAAGTCACGCCTGCCGCCTTCAGGGCCTGCAGGTCGCTGGGCGCCAGCAACCAGGGTCTGGACGGGTCACGTGCCTCGGCAACACTGTTTGCCAGCAGATCGGCCAGCGACCCCAGGCGGGCACCTGCGGGTGCCTGGCTAACGGCTGCAGCCGGGTCGGCAAGCTCCATCAGGGCACAGGTCGTGGTTGCCACCGCCATGATGTCATAGACACCGTCGGCGCGCACCACGGCGACCGTTGGCCCTCCGTTGTCGCCAGGCATCCAGACGCGGGTCACCAGGGTGCCGGCATAGCCGTCCACCGGCAGGCAGTTTTCGGGGCTCATACGTTCACCTATCGACATTTTGTTCTCCCAAGCTTTTATTTTCGTTTAATCTTGAATCAGTTCGATCCATTCCTGTTCCGTCATAACCCGGACTCCCAGATCTTCCGCCTTTTTCAGTTTCGAGCCGGCACCCGGCCCGGCAATAACAATATCCGTTTTTTTGGAGACCGTTCCAGCAACTTTTGCGCCCAAGGATTCGGCCTTGGCTTTGGCTTCGGAGCGGCCCAAGGTTTCCAGGGTGCCGGTAAAGACCACGGTTTTGCCGGCTACCGGCGAGGCATTCACATCGGGAGCGACAAATTCCTGAACCGTTAACAACCGATCGAGGTCATCGAGGATCGCCCGGTTTTGCTCTTCGGCAAAAAAAGCCAGGATGTCGGCCGCCATGGACACCCCGATGCCGTCAATGTTGATCAAATCCTGGTAGCTTTCGGAATCCGGGTCCTGGGCCTTGTCCATGGCCGCGTACCAGTTGGCGAGACTGCCGTAATGTCTGGCCAGCAGGCGCCCGGTGGCCTGACCGATTTGCGGAATTCCCAGGGCAAAAATAAACCGCGGCAATTCGATATTATGGCGCGCCTGCAGGGCATCGAACAGGTTTTCAATGGACTTCTCACCCCAGCCCTCGCGGCCCTCGATCTGCTTGATCTTGTCCGGCAACCTGAAGATATCCGCCGGTGTGCGGATCAATCCGTCCTGCCAGAAGCTTTCAATATGTTTGCCGCCCAGCCCTTCGATATCGAAGGCGTTGCGCGAGACGAAATGTTTGAGCCGTTCCACCGCCTGGGCCGGACAGATCAGACCGCCCGAACAGCGACGCGCCACCTCGCCTTCCTCGCGCACCACCGCACTGGAGCAAACCGGGCACTGGGTCGGAAATTCAAAGGCAACGGCATGCGGCGGGCGCTTTTCGATCAGAACTTCGACCACCTGCGGAATCACGTCGCCGGCCCGCTGGATGATCACATGGTCACCGACACGGGCGTCCAGGCGGCGGATTTCATCTTCGTTGTGCAGGGTCGCGTTGGAGACCACGACGCCGCCCACAGTAATCGGCTCGAGCCGGGCGACGGGGGTCAGCACGCCGGTGCGCCCAACCTGAATATCAATGGCGTTGAGCACGGTTTCGGCTTTTTCCGCCGGGTATTTATGGGCCGTGGCCCAGCGCGGGGCGCGGCTGACAAAACCCAGCCGCTGCTGCCAGTCGAAGCGGTTAACCTTATAGACCATGCCGTCGATGTCGTAATCGAGACCAGACCGCAGCGCGCCGATGTGGCGGTAATGGGCCAGCGCCTCCTCCGCACTCCGGCACAGCCGGGTTTGCGGATTGACCTGAAAGCCCCAGGCCCGCAGGTTCTCGAAAAACGCCCACTGGCTGTCACCGACCGGACCGCTGACCTCGCCCATAGCATAGACAAACAAAGACAGGGGGCGCGACGCTGTGATCGCCGTATCGAGCTGGCGCAGGCTTCCGGCGGCGGCGTTTCTGGGATTGGCAAAAACCTTGGCACCGGCCGCCGTCTGGCGTTCATTGAGGGCCAGAAAGTCGGCCTTCGCCATGTAAACCTCGCCGCGCACTTCCAATACGTCGGGCACATTCGATGCCGTCAACTGCTGTGGCAGATCGGGCAGGGTTCGAATGTTGGCCGTAATGTTTTCACCGGTCATGCCATCGCCACGGGTCGCGGCCAGTGTGAACGCACCGTTCTCGTAACGCAGGCTGACCGACAGGCCATCGATCTTGGGCTCGGCAATCACCTCGACGGCAGCGTCGCTCTCCAGATTGAGAAACCGGCGGACCCGGGCAAAAAACTCGATCACATCATCATCTGAAAAGGCATTGCCCAGGGACAGCATAGGACGCGCATGACGGACTTTGCCAAAGCCGCCGGCAACCGGAGCGCCGACCCGTTTGGACGGGCTGTCGGGGCGGACCAGTTTTGGAAAGCGGGCCTCCAGAGCCTCATTGCGCCGGCGCAGGGCATCGTATTCGGCATCGCTGATGCGCGGTGCGTCTTTCTGGTGATAGGCGATATCGTGGCTGGCAATTTCCCTGGCCAGTCGCTTGAGTTCAACCAGCGCATCCAGTTCGGTCAGTTGATCAACCGCAACTTCGCTCATGCAGTAGCCCCGTTCAACAGACTGGTGGCGGCGGCCCTGGCTTCCTCGGTGACCTGGGCTCCAGCCAGCATACGGGCGATTTCCTCTTTGCGTTCACCAAGATCGAGCGCCGCAACAGTGGTCGCAATCCGCAGCCCGTCAGTGCCCGTCAACGACGCCACCTCCGACTTGGCAACCCGCCAATGGCTTTGGCCCCGGGCCGCCACCTGCGGCGAATGGGTGACAACCAGAATCTGATTGGTTACGGCTAATCGCGCCAGCCGGTCGCCGACAGCTGCCGCGACGGCGCCGCCGACACCGGCATCGACCTCGTCAAACACCAGGGTGCCGATCGTGTCCGATTCCGCCAGCACCACCTTCAAGGCCAGCATGAAGCGCGCCATTTCGCCGCCGGACGCAATCTTGTTCAGGGGTCCGGCAGGCGTCCCCGGGTTTGTTGCAACCAAAAAGGCAATGCGGTCGATACCGTTTTGCGTCCAGCCGGCCTCGTCGAGTTCCGTCAGCTCGGTGACGAACTGCGCCTTGCCCAGTTTTAGGGCTTCCAGTTCCGTCGACACCGCCATATCGAGACGCATGGCCGCAGCTTTACGCTTGTCACTTAACTGGCTGCTCAGCTCGCTATAGGCCTGTTTGGCGGCAGCTTCTTCGCGTTGCAACCGGGCCAACTGCACACCGCCGTCCTCGACCGCGTGCAGATTCCGGGTCAGGCGGTCCTTCAATTCAGACAAATCGTCAACCTGAACATGATGCTTGCGGGCCAGGGCGCGCAGGGCAAACAGCCGCTCTTCCGCATTCTCAAGTTCGTTTGGGTCGAGATCCAGGCTCTGGGAAACCCGGTCCAGCTGGTTAATGGATTCTGCGGTCTCGTTAATGGCCCGGTCGAGCGTCGCAATCACGCCATCGAGCCGGTTTTCCGATTTTTGCGCAACCCGCTCCAGTTCCCGTGCCGCTTTCAGCAGCCGTTCCTCGGCCCCATTATTCATACGCAACTGATCAAGCGCATCATTAATGGCGGAAACCAATTGTTCACCATGCATCATAAAGGCCCGCTTTTCCGCCAGCCGGGTCTCTTCACCGGGTTCCGGGGCCAGTTTTTCCAGTTCGCTGACCGAATGACGCAAATATTCTTCATCGCGCCGTGCGATTTCGATTTCTTCCTGCAATTGCGCCTTTTCCCGGGCTTTTGCCCGCCACGTCGCATAGGCGGCAGCAACCGCGTCCGTGGTTTTCCGGTAGCCGCCAAAGGTATCGAGGATGGTGCGGTGCGATGACGGATTTAACAGCCGCTGATTGTCGAACTGGCCATGGATTTCAACGATCAACGCGCCGATCTGGTGCAGCAATCCGATACTGACCGGCTGATCATTGACGAAAGCCCGAGATTTACCATCCCTGCCGAGCACCCGGCGCAACAGCAGGCTGTCGCCATCAACAGCTATACCCTGTTCGGCCAGCAGTCCCATAACCGGATGATCGGCCGATAACTCGAAGTCCGCTGTTACCGAGGCCTGTTGCGCGCCGTGACGGACCAAACGGGCTTCCGCCCGCGCACCCATGGCCAGCCCCAGTGAATCCAGCAATATGGATTTTCCGGCACCGGTTTCACCGGTCAACACACACAGTCCGGGCTGAAACTGCAAATCCAGGCGCTCAATTAAAACGACATCACGTATCGCAAGACTGGTCAGCATATATGTGGGCCGCCCTTCTTCCTGCGCGCTAGAACTTTTTCCAGATTTCGTACCAGGCGGCTTCCTCGCCCTGCCCGTCCTCGCTATTGACCTTGTTGGCGGAGCCGGTGCGGCTCACCCGGACTTTTTTGTTTTCCATCATTTCATAAGAATCAATATACCATTCACTGCCCGGGTAGTTGTGGCCAAGCACTGCCGCTGTTTTTCGGGCTTCGCCAGGCAATCCCAGGGCAAAATAGCCTTCCGTCATCCGATGCAAGGCCTCCGGCACATGAGTCGTCGTCTGATACTTGTCGACAACAATCTTGAATCGGTTGATCGCCCCCAAATACTGACCCTGTGAGTGGTAATAGCGACCGATTTCCATTTCCTTGCCCGCCAGGTGATCGTAGGTCAGGTCAAGTTTCAGACTGGCATCTCTGGAATATTTGGAATTTGGAAAGCGGGTGATCAACTCCCTGAGCGAAGTCAGCGCCAGTTGTGTCATTTGCTGGTCACGGGCGACGTCAGAAATCTGCTCGTAATAACTGAGCGCCTTCAAATAATAGGCATAGCTGATATCTTTGTTGGCCGGGTGCAACTGGATGAACCGGTCCAGTGCCACGATCGCCTCATCATAGCGATTGGCCTGGTAATAGGCATAGGCGGCCATTAATTGCGCCTTTGTTGCCCAGACCGAATAGGGATGCTGGCGCTCAACCTCGTCAAATTTTTCGGTGGATTTCGAAAATTCCTGATTCTGCATCAAATCGATGGCCGCATTATACAAGTCTTCAACGGGCTCCTCGACATATTCCTTTTTTTCCGTCCCCAAAGCGCAGCCACCAACCAGCGCAGCCATACAGAGTACGGCGGCAATATGTTGAGTGAAGCGCTTTTTACTGACGCCACATGAACGACTTAATCCCATTGGCAAGGACGCCTGTTTCTCTGTGCAAAGACTGGATTGATTATATCATACGCGCGGGGGCGCATGGCAAGACAATGCCGCCGAAAAGTGCATCAAAAACGCAAATCCCCGCAGATTGCGGGGGGCGGAAAAGCTGAATGCGTGAAATCCGATCAGGCCGGGCTCGCCAAAGCCTGGGAATCCGCGAATATTCCGCCGTCGATTGCGGTTTTAACGGCATCGCCGCGCAGTTCGTCATAACGCCATGCCTCGTCATCGGCGAACAGGGCGCGCAACAGGGCATTGTTCAGGGCATGGCCGGAGCGCTTGCCCGCAAATTTTCCAAGAATCGCACCGCCGGCCAGAAACAGATCACCAACCGCATCCAGCATTTTATGACGAACGAACTCATCTTCAAACCGAAGACCGTCCTCGTTCAGGATTTTAAGGCCATCGACAACAATGGCATTATCAAGCGAGCCACCTTTGCCGAGGCCGGCCGCCCGCATGGCTTCCACTTCGTTGAGGAAGCCAAAGGTCCGTGCCCGCGCCAGCTCCTTGCAGAAACTTCCGTTTTTCATGCCAACGCTCAATGCCTGACGGGAAACCGCGGTGCCTTCGAAATGAACCTGAACATTAAGGGAGAAATCAGCATCCGGCTCAAGCGTCGCCTGGGCATCGCCATCGCCAACTGAAATCGATTTCAGAACACGGATAACACGACGCGGCTGCTCCTGTTTGATCACCCCTGCGCATTCAACCAGAAACACGAAAGGTCCGGAACTGCCATCCATGACCGGAACTTCAGGGCCATTGATTTCAACACGCACATTATCCAGCCCGCAACCGGCCAAAGCCGCCATAAGATGCTCGATAGTGCCAACCCGGACCCCATGTTCATTGGCGATCACGGTGCACAGACGGGTATCAACGACACAATCCCAACGGGCCGGGATAATCGACTGATCATCGTCCACATCGGTGCGCTTGAAGACAACACCTGTACCCGCAGGTGCCGGTTTCAGGGTCAGATTGACAGGTTCACCGGAATGCAGCCCGACGCCATCGCATTTCACGATACGTTTAAGGGTCCGCTGGAGAACTACAGGCTCTTCAGTCGAACGTTTACCCAGCTTGCTGTTTGGTGTACCCATGATCCGCAATCTATCCGTTTATTATCGTTATTATAACGAACCGACCGATATCGTTAACCGGGGTTCGTGAAATCAAACCTGAACTTTCAGCCCATGCCTGTGACCTTGTTTCTAACAATATCCCCAAGGCCATACAAATCACTCTTTGTTACTTTTTATTTCGTTCCGTAACAATCTGTTTCCAATCCATAGTGCAGTTCATTTCGGGTTCACTACAGTTCGCCTTGGCTCATTTTGTTATTGGTATCATCAACATGAAAGAACACTGATTTTTCCATATTCACCGGTGGTCAAATTCGCTTTGTTTTACCCTGTATTGTGTGAAATTTGTGTGAAAGTTTGCGCGTTTTACAATCACGGATTTTTTTGAGAAATCTGATCATTCATCCATCAGATAATTCAAGAAAATGATGCTTACCCGAGCTCACCACTTCCCAGCCGCCATCCCGTTTACGCAAACCGTTTAACCGGCCTTTCCTGGCAGACAGCAAATTAATCATAGGTAGAATTGCAGTCGATCATATTCAGGATTGCGGGAATTATCTCCGTTGTTATTGTGCTTCAATTGATAATCCTTTTGAAAACAGCGCTGCGGACTGGGGGAAATATCCATGAATACGACAGGCAAATTGTTGATATGTGCCGGATTTGCCTCTTTGATTACCGCCGGTTGCACACCGAATGTTCAGTTGAGCGGTGGTCATGTCGTGGCGGTCGATGCGACGCCGGTCGAAGATTATGATGGATCGCGCATTCTCAGCCTCGACAAGCGCTGGCGGGTCGTTTCCCAGGGCTGGAACGAAGATGTCCGCCGGGCTTTCTGGTTCACGCCGCAAGGCGCCCTGATGATGCCATATGACTGGTTCTTGCATCTCGAAACGGCCGACGGCACGACAAAATTCAGCAGCCCGGAGAATATGGAAAGACTGGGTTACCTCACAGCCAGGTCCGAAACACCGGAAAACGTTAACGACATATGGAATCCGGACGGACTGCCCATTGGATTTGCCAGGACCCCTACCCTGGCCGGAGATTTCGTTGGTCCGACCTGCGCCGCCTGCCATACCAATCTGATGATCGCCGGGGACATGGCATTATTGATCGATGGGGCGCCGGCGCTTTCGAATTTCAAAACATTGAATGAGGAAGTTGTCCTGGCCATGGCGGAAACGCGGGTGAATGACGCCAGGTTCAACCGGTTTGCCGATGCCGTTTACGCAAAAGACCCGGACTACGCAGGCAACAAGGCCGCGATGCGGCAGAAACTGAAAAGCGAATTCACCCTGCATCTCGGCTCCATGGAAATCCGCAATGACTGGAACTACAGCGGACTGACCGAAAAACAGGATTACGGCTTCGGTCGGCTGGATGCAATCGGGGCGATCTTAAATCAGGTCTCGGCGACGGACGCGGGAAAGTCGGCAAATAGTTATCATGCCGATGCGCCGGTCAGTTACCCGTTTCTGTGGGGCGTTTCGCAGTCAGACGTGGTGCAATGGAACGGCGTTGCACCCAACCAGAACCTCGGTTTCGGCCCGCTTGCCCGAAATGTCGGCGAGGTCATTGGCGTCTACGGTCAGATCAATTTTGAACCCACCAGTGAAGCCGAGGAAAAATATCTGAAAAATAGCCGGAACAACCGCAATTTACTCAACCGGGCCGCCGGCGGCTCAACACTTGGTTTCGGTTCTTCCATATTGATGGATAATCTGGGAACCCTGGAAACCTGGCTGAAACACTTGAAGTCACCGAAATGGCCAGCCGATATTCTGCCGTTTGATGACCAATTACCGCCGTTGAACGATGTTAACGAAAATTGCCGGACCCATGCCTGTATGGCGGAAGAGGGCCGCAAGATCTTCATGGGAGAAACCAAAGCCCAAACGGGCGTCGCCTGCGTTGAATGTCACCATTGGGTGGCGCGGGAGGAACAGTCCGATGGCTACCATACGACAATGGTTCCCGTCAGTGAAATCGGTACGGATCCGAAAATGGCCGGAAATTATCTGTTGAAGAGCACCCCCAAGACCGGAAAACCGTGGGCCAGCGGGCGGCTTGAAGGAACCAGAAGCCTCGTTCTGATTGGCAAGAAATACGGGGCCAACCTGGAAACACGCGGTGACGCTCTGGTGACTTTTGGGGCCGGTTCCATATTGGGGCAATTCTGGAACTCCGTGAAAGCCGCATTCCTGAGTCTGTCAGATTCCGAAAAGGCCGAAGAATTTGATCCCGACAGTTACAAGGCCCGGCCACTGGACGGGATTTGGGCAACCGCGCCTTATCTGCATAACGGTTCTGTCCCCAACCTGACCGAATTGTTGAAACACGAAAGGGACCGGATAAAGGCGTTTTCAGTCGGCTCGCGGCGGTTTGATCCGGTTAATGTCGGCTATGACACACAACCGGGACCCAACACCACAGTACTGGATACTTCCGTGCCCGGAAATTTGAACACGGGACATTCCGGCCAGAAACAAGGGGTCCTATTGTCGAGCGAACAGAAGAAACACCTGATAGAGTTCCTGAAGACGCTATAGAGTTCCCAATAGTCTCAATAGTTTGATTGCGGGCAACACATGTACGGAAAACCTCTTGCTTCGGTATCTGCACAACGGCTTGTTTCTGTGGTATTTGCTTCCCATTTGATCGCCTGCTCAGCGGCGGGACAGACCAATTTGCCGGCGCCGGCGACCGATTATCCAGCGGCGGACGGACCGGGAGAGGTTCTCCAGGCCGGTGAACCGGTTGCCGCAGCGGTGATTACCGCACAGATCAAAAAAGGCCTGGAAAAACGCGCGGCCGAAAGAAAAAAGGCCGGCAATCCCCGACCCTACATCCGCGGCGCCCATCCGAAAGCCCATGGTTGCCTGAAGGCAAACGTCCAGATCGAGCCGACTTTGCCGTCCGCACTCTCGGTCGGCGTTTACCAACCGGGGAAAAAATATTGCTCCTGGGTCCGGTTTTTGAATTCAAACGAAAACCCGGATCGGCCGGACACAGATAAGGACGGTCGCGGAATGGCGATTAAGCTCCTGAATATCGACGGAAAAACCCTTCTGGAACGCGATTCTTCCGCCGCGACACAAGACTTCATCATGATCAGTCATCCGGTTTTTTTCATCAACAGTGTGGACGACTATGTCGGGGTCATTCGAAAAGTGAATAGTGACAGTTTTCTGGACAAACTGCTGTTGCCTTTTTCCCTCGGCATCCGGGGAACCTGGAACGCCTATCAGATCACCAGCCTGAAAAACCGAAACCCCCTTGCGGCCCGTTATTGGTCAATGGTGCCCTATCAACTGGGGTTGGGCGCGAACGCAGTGGCAACAAAATTCATGGCCCAGCCGTGCGGTTACTCCGGATGGACTGGGCAGGAAAAAGAAGCGATTTCCGATCCGGAAATCCCAAGTGGCGCAGGTCCGGATTTTCTCCGCCAAGCGCTCAAGGACGCCCTGGACAAGGAAGCGCCCTGCATGGAACTTCTGGTTCAAGTTCGTAAACCGGGTATGAGTGTTGAAGACGCAAAAACCGAATGGGTTTCCGATCCGTCCTGGTGGGATAAGCTGGTGGGAAATGAAGTCGCACCCTTTGTCAAAATCGCCACTTTGCGGTTCCCGGAAAATCAGAATTTTGACACGCCCGAACAGAATCTGGCCTGCGAGGATATGTCCTATTCTCCCTGGCATGCCTTGCCGGAACACAAACCGCTTGGTGTTCTGAACAGGTTGCGCAAAGTCATATACCGCGACATAAGCAGCTTTCGGCACAGTAACAACTTGGTCGACCCGATGGAACCGCCAGCCTTTCAGCTTGATCAATGCGGCGCAGGCGAGTGGCAATAATCGGGTCTGCCTGGGCCGTTTCCGGCGATTTCAAATGAAATTACAAGGCGTTTTTCCCGCCGCCCCATTGCTCCTGATCAACCCGGGAACGATTCCCGCAGGGCTGGCTTTGAGACAGCTTGAAGAAAACAACGGCTCTCAAGAGAAACACCATTGCCGAAAGGAAATCGGGACGGCGGCAGGCAGTATCCAAAGATACACACCCGCCGCCAACCCCTATTTCATCAGCTAATTAGCCTGACGCCGCAGGAAGGCGGGGATATCAAGCAAATCGTCTTCCGCCGTTTTCTCCTCGCGGGCCGGGGCCGCTTGCGGCTCCAGTCCGGCGATTTCGTTCTGGGCAACAATGGCAATCTGCGGCACTTCGGCAACGGCCGGTTTTGCCGCTCCCATCGCCGGCGCGGTGCCACGGGGAACCGAAAACGCGGAAGCACGGGGGCTGCCACCGTTGTCCGGGGCCGGCGTCACTGATGCCGGCGCTTCCTCAGTCGTCGGTTTTGCTGCGCGTCCGGTACGGGTGACCCGTTCGAACAGACTGGGCCGGCGCGCACCCGGGGTGACGGCGGCAGGTTCCGACGATGGGGGGCGTGATCCATTGGCCATATCGGCAGCCCGGAACGGGTCCGGTTCGGCGGCTTTGGTCCGCGGTTCAGCCGATACCGGCTTTGGCGGAATAAAGGCATCCGTGGCGCCCATGGTGGGCCTGGCTGCAATGGTGACATCGTCGACCGGAGGCTGCTCCTCTTCAGCGCTCACCGTTTCGGCTGCCGTTGTCGCCGGTTCGACTTGGGTTTCTTCAGCCTTGTCAGCGACCGGTGTAGCCTCTGGAGTTTTCTCCATGCCCATCAGGGCTTCGGTATTTGAGTCGATTTCCTCGATTAATTGTTCAAGAGCCATGCCATCCAGGGCAACAGCCTCCGGTTCTGCAGGAGCTGCCTCCGGCACGTCAGCAACGGCTTCCGGTTCCGGGGTATCACCCATTAAATCAAAGGAGCCCGCCTCTTCCCCTGTTTCTTCTGGCAGTTCCAGAACCTTCATCTGCGTGACGACCGGCTGATTGGCCCTGTCTGTCATGTTCAGCATGGTCGGCGTCGCTGCAGCGCTGGCCACAGTACTAATTCCCGTCGCCACAACAGAGACCCGCATGGTACCATCCAGGTTCGGATCAAAAGCCGAGCCGACAATGATATGAGCGTCGGCGTCAACTTCGGCGCGGATACGGGTCGCCGCTTCGTCAACTTCAAACAAGGTGACATCCTGGCCGCCGGTGATGTTGATCAACACGCCTTTGGCACCCTTCATGGACATGTCTTCCAGCAACGGGTTGGCAATCGCTGCCTCCGCCGCATCCAGAGCGCGGCGGTCGCCATTGGCTTCTCCGGTGCCCATCATGGCTTTACCCATTTCACCCATCACGGACCGGATATCGGCAAAATCCAGATTGATCAGGCCAGGCATGACGATCAAGTCGGTAACCCCGCGCACACCCGAATAAAGGACTTCATCGGCCATGTTGAAGGCATCGGCAAAGGTTGTGTGTTCGTTGGCAATCCTGAACAGGTTCTGGTTGGGAATGATGATCAGGGTGTCAACGTGCTTTTCCAGTTCAGCAATTCCCTGTTCCGCCATGCGCATGCGGTGAGTGCCCTCAAACTGAAACGGCTTGGTGACAACGCCAACCGTCAGGATCCCGGCTTCGCGTGCCGCTTCAGCGATAACCGGTGCTGCACCGGTACCGGTCCCACCACCCATTCCGGCGGCGATAAAGACCATGTGAACACCCCGCAGTTCGCTGAGGACTTCATCAATGGCTTCTTCTGCGGCACCACGTCCGACTTCCGGCTTGGAGCCCGCACCGAGCCCCTGGGTCAGGTTGGTTCCCAGTTGAATCCGCCGTTCCGCAGAGGATTGCATAAGCGATTGAGCGTCGGTATTGGCGACTACAAAATCAACCCCTTCCAGTTCGCGGCGGATCATGTTGTTAACCGCATTGCCTCCAGCGCCACCGACGCCGATTACCGTAATACGGGGCTTCAGTTCCGGGGTTTCCGTAGAAGTCGGAACGGTTAGATTGATGCTCATATCGATCTCCTTATCTTGCATATATGCCAATTGTTTAAAGATGTCACACCGGCCGCCCTAGCCTGTGCCAATCTCCTGCCGCCCCAGTGCGGCCGTTGCT
>JABMNT010000072.1 GCA_013203595.1 Rhodospirillales bacterium | reverse complement strand
CGTCGCCGCCACCCGTAATGCCAGGGGCAGGTACCCGCAGGCGGCGGCGATGCGGTCGAGGTCCTGATCCGAAGCGCGCTCCGCCCCGGTGATCTCGCGCAGCAGGGCGCGGGCGTCATCGCTGGGGAGAATGTCCAGACGCAATGCTTCCACATTGGCCAGCGCCATCGGCTGGCGTGAGGTGATGATTGCCGCCGACGGCGGCGGCGGCAGCAGTGAGGTGACCTGCGTCCCATCGCGGGCATTGTCGAGGATCAGCAGGTGCCTGCCGCCCGCTAAAACATCGCGGTAGATGGCTGCAA
The DNA here is from genome assembly GCA_013203595.1 of Rhodospirillales bacterium. Lineage (GTDB taxonomy): Bacteria > Pseudomonadota > Alphaproteobacteria > Rhodospirillales > Casp-alpha2 > JABMNT01. Next base: position 27,505 of record JABMNT010000072.1, on the reverse strand, counting down.
TGGTCTGCTCATCATCGGGCAACTGCGCCATGGGCTGCAGGCTGACGATCACCTGCGCCATGATGGCGCTGGGGGTAACGGGGGCATCACTGGTGCCGCCCAGGTCGAGGATCAGTTGTGCGGCGGGAAAGGCGGCCGCCAACTGGTGGCCCACATGCACGGCCAGCGCGCTCTTGCCGATCCCGCCGAGGCCGTCAATGGCCGAGATCGCCACTGTTCCACCGCCTGCCGACAGGCGGGCGCAGAGCCGGGCGACTTCTTCGGCGCGGCCGGTGAAGTCGGCAAGATCAGCGGGCAGGGTATGGCTGCGGATCGGGTGCAGGGGGGGCGCGCCCGGCTGCCCCAGATGAAACGTATTATGATCCCCGGTGGCGAATACGGCTCCATTGGCGCTCTCACCAACCGCCGCAGCACGGTCACCGCCGGCATTTGCCCTGTTGCCCGTAAACCTCTGCTTAATCGCCTGAATCAGTTTTCCGTACATGGTGATGAAGTGTCCGCCAGCAAGCCAGTCCCCCCCCTGATCAGGAACACAGAGGGCTCAACAGGCATGGTGACCTCTGGGGCTTTTCGTGTCCACCCTGAAAATAGTTTTTTACACAAACATGCAACCGCTGCTAACCGGCGTCGCAAAGCCCCGCACTTGTGGCGGGGGAATGATGCCGCCAAGGGCTAAAGGCGATTTCAGGAGATCCAGGATAAGACCTCCTTGAGGTGCCCGGTTCTTCGTTTGCATTTGCCTTTCAGCAGGTAAACCAAACCGGCAATCGACATGCTGTAAAATGATGACGCCAGAGAATTAAACCAGCCTGTCGTTCAGGTATTTTCCATCCATGGAAAACCCGTCTGCGCAGGGGACGGATCCGGGTCCAAACCGGCGAATTCCGGTAAGTTTTGCAGGCATCGGCAAGCTGACTTTGGTGTTGACCGGAAAGGTCAAGTTTGGTTTGGTTGCGCGCTGCTCGTTTCACGCTGTCACATCCACAAATATGAGTATTTAGTTCATGGGCCAGGCAAAGACTCAAAGTGTATCGCAATTGCAGGCCCGTGTTGCAGACGTTGCCGAACAAGCGGATAAGATGGCAGAAAGCCGGGACTCCTGGATAGACCGCAACCGTTATTTTCATGAAAGTGACTGGGATTACCTGAAGCATAATGTGCCGCCCGGTTCGCGCGTGCTTGAACTGGGCAGCGGAACCGGCAGGCTGCTCGCGGCGCTGCGCCCGCAGACGGGAATCGGCATTGATCTGAGCGGGAATTCGGTCAGAATCGCCCAGCAAAAGTATCCGCACCTGGAATTTAGGGTTGGTGACATTCAGCAGTCCCAGGCTTTCGACGGTCTTGTCGGGCCGTTCGATTTTATTATCATTTCCGACACGATTGGTCATCTGGATGATTTCCAGTCTGTCCTTGAAAATGTACAGGCGGTCAGCGATGAAAATACCCGCGTTATTGTCGCCTGTTATTCACTGCTGTGGCGTCCTGTGGTGCGGCTGGCCTCGGCGCTGCGGTTGATGATGCCGACGCCCCGGCGGAACTGGTTGTCGACGCGGGACATCGTCGGCATCCTCGCGCTGGGAGACTTTGACACGATACGAACAGATACCCGCCAAATCCTTCCGAAACGGCTGTTTGGACTGGGTCCGTTGATAAATTCCTCGCTCGGGCGATTGCCCGGCTTTCGTTCGCTCGGCATTCGCACCTATGCGATTGCCCGCATGTGCCCGAAGAAGCCCCTCGGCCTCACGTCAATCAGCGTGATCATTCCGGCGAGAAACGAGAAAGGGAACATCGCCCTGGCCATTGAGCGTATGCCGAAGATCTGCAGTGACGTCGAAATTATTTTTGTCGAGGGGCACAGTTCTGACGACACCCTTGGCGAAATAGAGCGCGTCATTGCCGCCAACCCGGATCGTGATATCAAGGTTTTTGTCCAGGACGGAATCGGTAAAGGAGACGCCGTGCGCAAAGGATTTGCCGAGGCACGGGGAGAGGTTCTTGTTATCCAGGATGCTGACCTGACCGCACCGCCCGAAGCACTCCCCAAGTTTTTCAACATTCTCAATTCGGGCAAAGCGGAATATGCAAATGGCAGTCGTCTGGTTTATCCAATGGACGGCGACGCCATGCGGGCTCTCAATTTTATGGCCAACAAGACCTTTGCATGGATCTTCTCGTGGCTCCTGGGGCAGCGGATGACGGATACGCTTTGCGGCACAAAAGCCCTGTTGCACAGCAATTATGAGAAAATAGAAGGCAACAGAGATTACTTCGGAAACTTTGATCCGTTCGGCGATTTCGATCTCATATTTGGCAGCGCTAAATTAAATTTGAAGTTTATCGATGTCCCCTTGCGCTATTATCCGCGTGAGTACGGAACCACCCAGATATCGCGGTTTCGCCATGGCTGGCAACTTCTGAAAATGGTGGTGTTCGCCTGGCGTAAGTTGCTCAAGGACTGATTGTCGAGATCGTGTCAGAGGCGTTTTCGAAGTAAAATGTTCATGCCCGTGCCCGGCGGGATGGATTTTTCGATATGGGCCGGATCAGCGGATATCGGTTTATCGGAGGAAATGTCGAAGAAATCATACCCGGCGTCACTCACTAACTGGATCAGATCGGCAAATGAACCGGTATTTTGATCATGCTGGTAAGGACAAAGCTCCATAACAATCAGCGGCTGGTGTATGGACAATGTTTTCGTCGCCCCCTTGAGAATTTCCAGTTCATTTCCATCGACATCAATCTTGATTAAATCGACCCTTTGTAACCCCCGTCGTTCGACCATTCCGTCGACGGTGTCAATTTCAGCACCGCTTGTTGACCTATGCGCACCGCTCAACGCAGTGCTGCTTGGCTGCGTAGTTGTCAGCGGCCAACTTGAAACGACCTCACCGGGAAGCCGTTTGTCCGCCGCTGCCATTAACATGGTTTGGCAGAGCGTGACGCGCGAATGGATAGCCGGATTGAGGCCCAGATTAATCTGCATTTTTTCGAATGCGAATGCGGTTGGCTCAATGGCAATCACTTGGCCTTGTTGGCCCGCCAAATGAGCCAGATAAAGGGCGTGCAATCCGATGTTCGCACCAATATCGAGAACTGTCGCGCCTTGTGGCACGATGGTATTGTAGCGTCTAAATGTGCTGCGTTCGTAACAATTCAGATAAACAGCAAGATCAATACCTTCCGTAAGGTCCAGGCTCCAATTTAAGCCCAAACGGCGGACCATGGCCGGGTCCGGTTGTCCCACCGCGCTGCGGAGCGCACGGACCACTTTCGAAAGATGCCGCGCGATTCTGACTTTTACCCTGGTCGTCAACATGGTCCAGCCCCTTTACCATCGCGGGGGAGCTCCCACAGGAACAGAACGTCGGAATAGTGATTTTCGTCGGACGCGACGAGGGCCGCCATTTCAAGAGGGCGCGCCCCTTCAGGTCTGAGCAGATGGGGGGCGTAACCCAGGCTGGCCAGGTAATCGGTCAAATCCAGGGCACTGCTGGCAAACTCCCGTAAATGGGCATCATCAATCTCAATCATCAGGGCCGGGTGATCTCTTGCCAGTAATTTCTCCCCGCCGCGCAATACAATCTCCTCGGCACCCTGAACATCGATTTTTACCAGACTCACTGTAAATCTGTTGTGAACGTCGGCCAGATGATCAAGCGTTTCGGCGGCAACCTCCTCACCGCAATTGCCCAGACGATGATCGCCGGGATGGTCGGGGTTGAGAACAAGGTGGCGAATTCCGATCTGCTCCGCCGCCACAGCCGGGACAATTTTTACCCACTCCGTAATCCCAAGGCGCGTGACCCGCTCGCGAAGTCGTCCTAAGTTCTCGGGCTCCGGCTCGATGGCCAGAACCAGGCCGGTTTTACCAACCCAGTTCGCCGTCATGGCGCTGAAGAAGCCAATATTGGCGCCAACATCAATGACACAGGATCCCGGTGGCACATACGCCTGAAGCCACCTCAGTTCCGGTGCTTCCAGGTATCGTTTGTAGGCAAAGTAGGCCCATTCAAAGGCAAGTCGGGCGGGCTCCCAGCCCAGTAAGCCGGAAACCTTCACAACCCGGTAAGCGAATAGAAGGAATATCTGAAGTGGACGTCTGGCCATATCGTGTTTAATCTATCGTAATAAGCTCGCCGAGCTTTGTTTTAAGGTGCAGGAAAATAAATTTGCGATTAAGCAGTACAAAAAAAATCGCCACGCTCGAGGCGTGGTCCAACATCCCCTATACGATTTTGTGCGTCAAGGCCCTAGTGTTCTGTATTCCGGTTGTGATCGCCATCTGGCATGGAATCGACAGGCCGTTTCAGCAAGAGCCTGATGCCAATGTTAACTGGGTTTTCCAGTCCCTGCTGTTAGCTGAGGGTATGCACCAGTCCGGGTATGATCACACAGGATTCTTTCATTTGGTCATGATGGGGTTCTGGTTCCAGTTTCTTGATTTCATCGGTGTTGTCGGTGCCAGCACTTTGAGTCAGGTGCAAAATTCTGCCGAACTGAGCGCGGCATTTAATGACCTTGTTATTGCGGCCCGTTATTTTTCGGCGATAAGTGTCGGGTTGTTGAGTATGGCGGTCTATTCAGGCCTCCGGCACCTGACCGGGAACGGAACCATTGCCGCCCTTATCGCGGTCCTGTTTTGCCTTAGTCCCGGCGTCGTCGAACAGGCAATCCGAATTCACACGGAACTGTTTTCCGCGATGTTTATTTTTGTCGCTTTTTTTCTTGTCGTCGCCGCCGCGCGAACACACGGATGGCGTGGGCTGCTCTGGCTTGCCTTGGCGGCGGCGTTCTCGATCCTTTCACTCTATGCGAAAATGCAGGCCATGCCCTTACTGCTGATGCTGCCAGTCGCCGCTCTGGCATTCGGGACAGCCGTTGCCCCCCGGCGTATCGATCCGCTAGTGCGTATGGATAATGTATCGGTTATAGGGTTTTGCATGGCATGCATGGCGTTTTCAGCCATTGCAGTCACGATGATCGTTGCGCAATTGGTTACTCTGGAGGAACCGCCTGTGGTCATCAGCCCGCGGATTTCTCTGCCAATATTTACAGCTTATTTTCTGCTGTCATCGCTGGTCTTCACCTGGATGCACCGTCCCCACTGGAAGCCTTGCCTAATGGGGGTATGCGCCTTGATGGCTGGAACGGCCACCGGACTGTATTTTATATTTGTCCATGATGATCCGAGAATCGTCAGAATACTGGTCAATCTGATAGATCATATGACTGTATTCTCTCCCGCTCGCGATGGGGAAACCTTTCTATTTCAGATGGCCCCGGATCAGTCTCGTGCGCTCTTGTTGACGACGATCATCAGCAATTACGGGGATTCCCTTTTCCGTAGTTTTTTGGGTGGGGGACCGGGACAGAAGAACGTCATCATCGCTCTCTATTGGGTTCTTGCCGCGGGTATGTTTTGGGCTCTTGCGGCGAGAAAATGGCTCCTGGCATTTCAGTTGTCCCTCTTTCTTGGCACCGCGATTTCAATGGAAGCCTATTGCAGAATTCGCTCATTCGCCCCCTGGTACTACATTTACGTCGAGCCGTGGGTGTTGTTCGGATGCGCCCACCTGTTTTCAGCGCTAATCTCTGACGCTCCTGCGGTCAATCCTGACAGGGCCGGAAATGCGAAACAGACCGCTTCGGTGGCGGTCATGATTGTTGTCCTGGCCGTTATGCCGTTAGCCATATCGGATGCACTTACCGACCGGGTTTACCGAAATGATGAAGATATCTGTCCGACAATAAGCTCGGAAGCGCGGTTGCTGCCCAATCTGACTTGTTACGAACGCCAGTCAACCAAGAATTAGCTCTTGCTGTCCTCAAGGGCCGTCTCGAATAGCGGCCGCAGTTCTTGCGCATATGGCTTCAGAATTGGTATAGCCGAGCGGATGGCGGCCCTGATCTGGGCTTTCTTCTCAGGTGTCATCTCTTCGCGGTGAAGCCTGTCAAATTCTGCGACAAAGTTCTTCGTGAATACGCGGTTGGCATAAAGGGCCAGTTTTTTTGGCGATGTCTGCAGGGTATAGATAATCGAAATATTCGCAGCGCCAATCAACATTGCTCCGACAACTGCAACAGTGGCCGCCTTGATGAAGAAGGGCATAAGGCTTTTTTTCAGTTTCGCGCGTGCAACTGTTTTCTTCGGCATCGGTAAATCCGCAAGACGGTCCAGTTCCTGGTGTTTTTCAAACAGCTCTTGCTTGGCACGGTCAAGTGCTTCAAAGGCCGTCGCGATATCATCGGCGGAAACGACCAGGCTGAGTTCAGGAATAACCAGGAAGAAACGTCCCTCCCGCTTTTCGACCTCGACGATATAGGGCAGTCCCATGAATTCCGCTTTATCAATCTTTTGCACAATAGTTCTCCATTACCCGTCCGCGGTCAGCCGTCTATAAGACCTGGCTGAGAATACTGAAACTTTGCGCAGGATTCCAGCAGTTACATGTTGTCGTTTCCAGGCCAGGAAACACGGTGTGCCTGGGTCTGTGTCTGAACGGGGGGACGCCGTCCACAGCGAACCTGTTTCCACCGAATTCTCTTATAACCAGGGTTGTGACCGGAAAATTTTATTCAACGCGTCAGACCTGCAACGGTTTTTATAAGTGCACAGGTTTGGTCCGCCATATCGTCAAATAACCAGAACTTCATTCCGAAAACTGTTCACGTTATGTTTACGGCATCTATTCGATTGTTTTTTGTACGTATTCGGCCTTATTAATATTTCTGTTTTTATACAAAGACTCACAAAGAGCGAATAACTATCCCTTCGAGCTCGGCCTATACTTAAACCGAAAGGAATAATAAATTGGAAACCGAGACTGCTATCTCATATCACGACTGGGAACCCGCCACTCCGGTTGCAAGCGACACTATTCTTGCTGTTATCTTTGGAAATGCATTGTTCCTCGCCGTCGGCAAGGGAGGAACCGTTCGAACATCTGTTGACGGAACGCGCTGGACACAACAAAACAGTACCGTTACGGCTGATCTTTACGGCGCGTGCTGGTCACCTCATAAATCTGTTTTTGTAATTTCCGGAGACCGCGGCACCATTCTGACGTCACCAGATGGCGTAACCTGGACAAAACAATCATCGGGTGCCGACGCATATGCGCTGTCAGCGGTTGTCTGGTCAGAAGCGATTAAATTATTTGTCGTTGTCAGTGGAACCAGCCAGTTGTTGATATCAGCCGACGCCTCGACCTGGAACCCGCAAAATGTAGGTTCCCGAAACAGGCGTGGGGTGTGCTGGTCCGATCACTTAGGGCTTTTTCTCTATGCGTAGGAGATGACCTGGCTGCTTGAACCGGTCATTCACGATAAGAGATCTGCCGTCTAAATTGACCCTGCCTGGAACCCTGGACCGGCTCTCAGCGGCACTTCGCGCTTTTCAGGCCTCCGGGCGGATAGGTTGCCCGCTGGTTAACCGGGGAGATAGCCGCCAAAACAAGGCGCAACTAACGCCTTTCCGATCTCAGCTGTTTCCATATCAATAGGAAAGGCATCAGGTTTTTACATCCGGAGCGGTCCGCCCGGTATAATTTTGTATGTGGGCAATTTGTTCTGCCGCCCTGATGACAGGTGCCAGGGCCAGTTGAGGATCCTGGTTTAATAGTTCGGCGTTATTCTCATATCGTTCAAGATATACCCGCAAGGTCGCCCCGACCGTGCCGGTGCCTGACAAACGAAGGACAATGCGCGAACCGTCTTCAAATAGTATTCGTATCCCCTGATTGGGAGACACCGACTGATCAACGGGATCGGAATAACTGAAATTATCGGCGTCTTCAATAATCAGCCCTTCAATCTCAGTCCCCGGCAAATCCCGGAGCCTGCGGGAAAGCGTCAAGATCATCTCCTTGGCGCGGATCTCATCGACACCTTCGTAATCATGGCGCGAATAGTAATTGCGCCCGAATTCCGCCCAGTGTCCAGCCATGATCTGGGCGACGGATTTTTTTCGAACTGCCAGAATATTCAGCCATAATAAAATCGCCCACAGGCCATCTTTTTCACGCACATGGTCGGAGCCGGTTCCGGCACTCTCTTCGCCGCACAGCGTCGCTTTGCCTGCATCCAGGAGATTGCCAAAGAACTTCCAGCCGGTCGGCGTCTCAAAGGCATCGATCCCCAATTTTTCCGCGACCCGATCCGCGGCGCGACTTGTCGGCATGGACCGGGCGACGCCGGCCAACCCTCTTTTGTAGCCGGGAGCGAGATGTGCATTGGCGGCTAAAACCGCGAGGCTGTCGGATGGTGTCACATAGGTGCCCCGTCCCAGGATCATATTGCGATCTCCGTCGCCATCCATGGCGGCGCCAAAATCCGGCGCGTCGCCGGCAAACATGATGGTCATCAGATCTTTCGCCCAAACCGGGTTCGGGTCCGGATGACCACCGCCAAAATCCGGTAACGGCACCGCATTGAGAACTGATCCTTTCGGTGCGCCTAAATCAATTTCAAGAATGGCTTTCGCGTAAGGGCCGGTGACCGCATGCATGGCGTCAATCGTGATCGTGAACCCATCGGCCAATAAATCGCGGATAGCCTCAAAATCGAAAAGCGTTTTCATCAAAGCCTGGTAGTCAACGACGGAATCGATGACCTCGACCTCCATCTCACCCACCTGTTGCTTACCCACTTTTGATAAATCGACATCCGGCATGTCAAAAATCTGAAAGGCGTTGATGGATGTCGTTTCCTGAAATATGCATTCCGTCACGTTTTCGGTCGCGGGTCCTCCATTTGACATGTTGTATTTCATGCCAAAATCTTCATCGGGGCCACCTGGATTGTGACTGGCGGACAGAATGATACCCCCGTCAGCTTTGCGCTGTCGGATCAGATTCGACGCCGCCGGTGTTGAAAGCAATGAATTTTGACCCACAATCAACTTTGCAAGGCGATTTGCAGCCGCCATTTTTAAAATAATCTGGGCCGCTTTATCATTAAAAAAACGTCCGTCTCCACCAAGTACTAATGTTTTTCCCGTCAATCCCCCCACAGCATTAAATATCGCTTGCGTGAAGTTGTTCAGGTAGGGCGGTCGCATGAATTCCGCTGTTTTCTTGCGTAACCCCGAAGTTCCCGGTCTTTGACCATGGATGGGTGTGGTCGGCACGGTTTTCACGTTCGTCATGACTTGCTTCCTCCTTCGCTACTCGAGACCGGCTGCAGATCTGTTTGCCGCCTGCATGATACGGGAAATTTCTTTCAGCATCGGCAATCCGGCAATTTCTGACGTGGATTGCGGCAGCCGCCGGCGCCAGTTCGGGTGATCCGAAACGGTTCCTGGCAGATTTGGCTGCTCGCTCAAAGCCAGCACATCCTCAATCTGAACCGCCAGCAGCAGTGATTGGGTTTCAGCCAAAAAAGTGTATGCGGATAAAATCAGGTCCCGTTTATTATGAGGCGATAATTCTCTGGATAAAGGTGTTGGGTTGGAAAAGCCTACAAGCTTGGCAAAATTATTGCGATCTTCCGTCCGCTGGGCGATTTCAACGCCTGCCTGCTCTTCGGTTATTTCCTCCAATTCGAGCCGCCAGTTTATATCTATTCCGCTCCACCACCCCACAAGCGTTGGCAAGTCATGGGTGGTAATCGAAGCCAAAGCCAACGGAGTATAATCAGCGGCATCGATAAAGGCTTTGTCAGTTTTCCAGTTTCGTTCAAAAAACGCAACCCGGCACCCCAGAATTCCCGATTGGGCAAGCGCATTACGCAACCCGTCGGGTACGTTGCCCAAATCCTCGCCTACGATAAGAGCGTTGGCACGGGTTGCCTCAATACGGGCCACCGCCATCAGGGCATCCCTTGGGAAAGTCACATAGGCGCCGGGCAGACCGTCAGGTATCCAGAACGACCGCTCGAATCCAAGAATATGATCAATCCGCAACAACCCGGAGAACTGCAGCTGGGCGCGGAGCGTTTGAACCAAAGGTTGATACTGGCGGGATATCATTTCCTGCGGGTTAAAGGGTACAAGTCCCCAATTTTGCCCGTTCGCGCTGAATCCGTCTGAGGGGGAACCAATGGAAACACCGCTGGAAAAAGCGGTTTGATCCGCCCAGGTTTCGGCTCCAAAGGGATGCGTGCCGACGGCCAGATCCAGGTACAGACCATAAGCCATGCCGGCATTTAATGCCTGGCTTTGCGCTAAGTTCAATTGAGCTCTGGCAACCCATTGGAGCCAACAGTGAAATTGGATCGCGGTTTGATTGTCTTCAGCGAACTGCCGGATCTCCGGATTGTTCGGATGCTGATAAACGAGTGGCCAGTCTGACCAGTAGGGGCCATGTATTTCCGACAGCGCCTGATGGGTTGCAAAATCAATTAAAGGTTTAGATTCTTCATCAACAAACGCTTCGAAATCCGGCACTGCAGGGGCCGCATGAAAGAGCGCAAAAGACGCTTTAAAAATTTTTGTCTTTTCCGCAATCGCCAGCCCATAATCGATATATTCCCCGCATTCACCGGCATGCGGAAACTGGTGCGATATGCCGGACCATTGAGGCAGGTGTTGGACAGAGATGTGTAAGGGGTTTAACCATTGCCGACTTGACGGAGAATAAGGACTATACGCAGACGGCGCCATTGTGAACCCGGCGTGTACCGGGTTAATACCCACAAAACCAACTCCCACATGAGCCATCGTTGATGCCAGCTCAGCCAGATCCTGATAGTCACCAATGCTTTTATAAGATTCACCGCGCAAACCATAAAGAGGCACCATCAGCCCCCAACCAGGCGCGGGTTTAGGCAGGGTCTTGGGCGCTGACAGAATTGTACTCACTTGCCCGGCGCAGATAAGGGTGTGAATGCCAAGCGGCAGCGGAGGCAGGATCAGGTCCGCTCCCTGCGCGGTTCCTTCCACACTTTGCCCTTGCTCAAGCTGCACATGCCATTCAGTTGCTTCCGGAAACGGACCGGTGATCCGATGTTCAGTACCAACATTCACAATAACAGTATCGGGCACTAGTCGATTTTTGGCTTCATTTCGTAAACGCATTAAATGCAGATCAATATCCACATCCTGCGCGATGTCGAAACCCAAAGCCTGCAGGAGGGCGACGCATGTTTCTTCGGGCGCCTGTTTCGGTTTGCCGGCTCCGTCCAGGTACTCCCAGACGACCCCATTGACCGCACAAAGCGCGGCAAGGTTCGGGTTCATGCCGATCTCTCGAGTGCGTAGGCCTGAACCGAATGGGCCATCGCCGCGACCGCATCAACGTTGACGGCTGTTGGGGAAAACCGAGGCTGGGTTGTATCGATAATATGCACCCATTGCCAGCCTTTCGGGCGGACCGGCAAAACAACTTCTACCCGCTGATCATTGTTAAAAACGGCAAAAACCACATCATCGGAAAAATCATAGGCAGGGGTATCGGAAGCACTTCGATAAACAACGCATAAGGTTTTCCAGCCCGGATCCTTCCAGTCATTGTCTGAAGGGTACGATCCATCAGGCATGCGCCAGGACAGGTCCCGTTTGACGTCGTCTTCGCGCAGATTGCCGTGCAAAAATCGCCGCTGCCGCAGAACAGGATGTGCCTTGCGAACGGCAGTCAGACGCTGGACAAACTGCAAAAGGGTCAGATCCGGATTCTTCCAGTCGACCCATCCGGTTGCGTTATCCTGGCAGTAAACATTGTTGTTGCCGCCTTGGGTATTGCCGATTTCATCTCCTGCCAGAAGCATCGGCGTACCTTGACTAAGCATCAGGGTCGCGAGCATGTTGCGCTTTCGTAAATCCCGTGCGGCCTTGATTTCAGGGATCGCTGTCAGACCCTCGACGCCTAAGTTATCGGTGTGATTGTCGCCATGACCGTCGTTGTTTTCTTCGCCGTTTAGCTGGTTATGTTTCTCATTGTAAGAAACCACATCCTGCAGGGTAAACCCATCGTGGGAGGTAATAAAATTGACCGATGCCGTAGGCGCACGTCCGGAATGATCAAATTGCCTGGCCGACCCGGCCAGGCGTTTTGCAAGTTCCGGCGTCTTCGCCTGATCGCCGCGCCAAAACTGGCGGACGCCATCGCGAAAGCGGTCATTCCACTCCAGAAAAGGCGGCGGATAAGCCCCCAACTGATAGCCGCCGGGGCCAATGTCCCAGGGCTCGGCAATCAGTTTGACGGTGGATAGGACCGGGTCCTGTCGGATGGCTTTGAAAAACCCGGAGTTTCGATCGAACCGTTGATCTGTGCGCCCAAGCACAGATGCCAAATCGAAGCGGAACCCGTCAACGCCCATGATTTCAACCCAATAGCGCAGTGAATCCAGGACCATTCGCAAGACCATGGGATGCTCCAGATTCAGGGTATTGCCTGTGCCTGTGTAATTTTGATAATAACGCGGGTTATCCGGTTGCAGTTTGTAGTAGGACAAATTATCCAGACCGCGGAAACTCAGTGTCGGGCCCAGTTCATTGCCTTCCGCCGTGTGATTGTAAACCACATCAATCAGGACCTCGATGCCCGCTTCATGAAAGCGGCGGACCATCGTCTGAAAGTCTGATATGCCACTTTCTGAGAGATATCGGGGCTCGGGACAGAAGAACCCGATGGTTTGGTATCCCCAATAATTGCGCAGCTTCTGTCTGACCAAAAACTGATCATCGACAAAAGCCTGTGGGGGCAGTAATTCGATCGCTGTGACGCCGAGCTTGAGCAAATGATCAAGCATGGGCTCGGCGCATAAATCAAGGAAGCAGCCGCCTTCAGAGGTGATGTCATCACGACCGGCTGTCAGCCCTTTGGCATGGGCTTCATAAATGATTGTATCTCTTAAGTCCGTACAGGGGCGTTGCCAATCAACCTTGTCTGCAATGGCCTGGACCACGGACTTGGGCATAGCCTGGGCACTATCTTGCGTATCGAAAGACAAATCATGCCGGCTTGATCCAGCCTGATAGCCCATGACAGAACCTGACCACTGAACCGCGCCATGTATTTTTTTGGCATAGGGATCGAGAAGAAGTTTATTTGCGTTAAATCTGTGGCCAGCCTCCGGCGCGAAAGGGCCGTGGGCGCGATATCCATATAAAGCGTTTGCTTTTAATCCGGGTACATACCCATGCCAGAGATCTCCGTCGCGTTCCGGCAATGCCAAACGCTGGATTTCCTTTGTCCCGTCGGCTGAAAACAAACAAAGTTCAATCTTTTCTGCCCATGCAGAAAAAACCGAAAAATTGACACCGTTTTGATCACAGGTCGCCCCAACAGGATTAGAGGTCCCGCGGGATATTTCATATATTTTTGCGGTCATACCTACCAATTCAATTATTTTTTCAGGCTTTGATATAGCTCAGAATAAGCCTGTGCGGATTGTTCCCAACCCAAGGGTTGCGCCATTGCCCTTTTCTGTAACTTTACCCATAGCTCTTGCTTAGCGAACAGGTCACACATCCGCCGTATGCCCTGCTCAAGAGAGTCTGACCGATTAGGTGCGACCTGGACGCCGGTTGCGACCGCGGTCTGAACGGCGGCATTATTTGCATCAATTACCGTATCCGCAAGCCCGCCTGTGCGCGATACCAATGGCAAGGTGCCGTAACGCAGAGCATAAAGTTGGGTTAACCCACAGGGTTCAAACCGTGACGGCACCATCATAACGTCGGCACCCGCATAGATACGATGCGATTGCGCCTCATCATACCCGATAGTGACAGCAACCAGGCCCGGATGGTCTTTCGCCGCTTTTGCAAAAGCCTTTTCCATCCCCGCGTCGCCAGACCCCAAAACAATCAAACGCCCACCCCGGGCGAGTAAGGCCGGCAACGTATCCAGCACCAAATCTAGGCCCTTTTGATGGGTCAGGCGACTGATAACCGCAAACAGCGGCCCCTGACCTTTTATCAGCCCAAATTCTTTCTCCAGTGCTCGGGTATTTTTTGATTTTGCGGCCAGATCACGCGGCCCATAGGCATGTGCGATATGGGCGTCCGTTCTGGGATTCCAGGTTTTTAGATCAACCCCGTTGAGAATGCCAGATAACCGATCGCGCTTTAACCTAATGACACCTTCAAGGCCCATTCCAAACTCTGGTTCAAGCAGTTCCTGCGCATATGTCGGACTAACCGTGGTGATCGCGTCCGCCGTCATCAGGCCCGCCTTCAGACTGCTGATTTTACCCCAGTATTCAAATCCATCCTGAACGAAATGTTTGCGCGGCAACTTCAGGGTTTTCAATAACGTTGCGGGTGCCAGCCCCTGAAAGGCGATGTTGTGGATGGTAATGAGGCTGGCAACATCTTTAGCTCCCCCATAAGCAAGATAGGCAGGCGCCAGACCAGCCTGCCAGTCATGGGCATGTAAAATGTTTGGCCGCCATCCATCCGATAGTCCTTTTCGGGATATCTCCGCCGCAGCCCAGGACAATGCGGCAAAGCGTTGCGCGTTATCCGGCCAGTCATTGCCTTTTGTGTTCAGGTAAATTGATCCGCCCCGGTCATAGAGATGGGGAGCTTGCAACAAAAGCATATCAAGCGCCCCGTCACTGTTGGCGGTTTTTCCCGATATAACCTGTGCGCAGCCTCCGAAAAGATTTTTTGAGGACCAAACCACTTTCGGTTTTTTGATACGTTCAGCCAGTCCCGGATAAGCGGGCAGCAATGTTTTTAAATGCCAGCCCGTTAAAGCCAGCCCGTCCGGCAAGGCGCCGACTACATCTGCCAGTCCTCCGGTTTTCACCAGCGGCACACATTCCGACGCGACAGATAGAACAGTGCCCTGATTTTTGACTTTAGCCGCATTTCCCATGGCTACTTATTCGCTTCCCATCTATCGATCATATCCTGTGTTATCAGGCAGACACCTTTTTCAGTTCGGCGGAACCATTTGGCATCTTCAACCGGGTCTTCACCAACAATCAAACGGCTGGGGATGACAACACCGCGCTCAATAATCACGTTCGACAAACGCGCACTTCTGTTGATGGTCACATAGGGCATAGCGACCACATGGTCCAATGCGGAATAGGAATGCGAATGAACACCTGTGAACAGCAACGAATTGGTAACAGATGATCCGGACAGGATGCAACCGCCTGACACCAGGGAACTGATTGCAGAACCGCGACGGTCTTTATCATCATGAATAAACTTGGCGGGCGGGACAATTTCGGAATAGGTCCAGATCGGCCATTCCCTGTCATACAGATCCAGTTCCGGTTCGAAATCCGTCAAATCCAGATTGGCTTTCCAAAAGGCGTCCAATGTTCCCACATCACGCCAATAAGGTTCGGCCTCTTTGTCGCTGGAAACGCAGGAACTGGAAAATCGATGGGCGACAGCTTTACCGTTCTTGACGATATGTGGAATGAGATCAGAACCAAAGTCATGGGTGGAGGA
This sequence comes from Rhodospirillales bacterium, assembly GCA_013203595.1. Taxonomy (GTDB): domain Bacteria; phylum Pseudomonadota; class Alphaproteobacteria; order Rhodospirillales; family Casp-alpha2; genus JABMNT01. The sequence goes on along the minus strand of JABMNT010000072.1, from coordinate 12,147 downwards.
TTCATCCTCCGCATCGACCAAAAGCAGTTCCCGCAAAAACAGCCAATCGAACACATAGATGCCCATACTGGCAAGTGTCACAGTGGGATCATCTGGTGTGCCCGGCGGGTCCGCCGGTTTTTCCAAAAAGGATTTGATCGTACTATCTGCATTCACATCCATAACACCAAAGGCTGATGCTTCCTCGCGGGGGACTGTCAGGCAACCAACCGTAACGTCGGCGTTTTGATTGACGTGCTGGCGCAACATCAACTCGTAGTCCATTTTGTAGATGTGGTCGCCAGCCAATATAACGATATGGTCCACGTCATAACTGTCGATGATATCGATGTTCTGGGTGACGGCGTCTGCTGTGCCCAGATACCATTTGTTTTCCGCTACCCGCTGGGATGCCGGTAAAATATCAAGATATTCATTCCGTTCAGCCCGAAAAAAGTTCCAGCCGCGCTGCATATGGCGGATCAGGCTATGCGCCTTATATTGCGTGGCAACAGCCATTTTGCGAATGCCGGAATTCAGTGCATTGGACAAAGCAAAATCGATAATCCGGCTTTTTCCGCCAAAGTAGACAGCTGGTTTCGCACGTTTTTCGGTCAGTTCCATAAGACGACTGCCACGACCTCCGGCTAAAACAAAAGCCATTGACCTGTTTGCCAAACGCAAATTTTTTCTTCTCTCCTGCATCACACCCTCCCTATTGATGTTGTACAAACCTGAACACTAATGTGGACAGGGGAGGCAAAGTGAGCGCCGCAGATTGCGGACACTCCTGCCAATGCCGGTTCTCTGTCGAAATCCGGTCAACATGGCCCCGGCCACTGCCGCCGTAAACGGTTGCATCGGTGTTTAAGATCTGCTGCCACTGGCCCGGTTCAGGGAAACCAACCCGCCAGTTTTCGCGTTCAACCGGCGCAAAATTACAAACCGTGACAACCGGCGGGTCACCCGGGTTGCCGAACCGGGCAAATGCAAAGACAGACTCAGCTTCAGAATAAAGATCCAGCCAGTGGAAACCCGCCGGATTACTGTCTTTGACATGCAAAGCGGGGGTATCGCGGTAAAGACCATTGAGATCACGCACCAATGACTGCATGCCCCGATGCGGCTCATAATCCAACAAATGCCAATCCAGACTGACATCGTGATTCCATTCAGAAGATTGTGCAAATTCACATCCCATGAACAAAAGTTTTTTGCCGGGGTGGGTCCACATGAACCCGTAATAGGTGCGCAAGTTTGCAAACCGCTCCCATTCATTGCCCGGCATTTTCGACAGCATCGAGCCTTTACCATGAACAACTTCATCGTGACTGATGGGTAAGATAAAGTTTTCAGAAAAAGCATACTGAATTCCGAAGGTCATTTTATGGTGATGATATTTGCGATGGATGGGATTATGCTGGATGTATTCCAGGGTGTCGTTCATCCATCCCATATTCCATTTAAAACCAAATCCGAGCCCGCCGTGATCCGTGGGCCTGGAGACGCCGGGAAAAGAAGTGGATTCTTCTGCCGCTGTCATGATGCCTGGGCATTCGCCATAAACCACCTCGTTCAGGCGCTTCAGAAAATCAATGGCTTCCAGGTTTTCCCGTCCGCCGTGTTTATTCGGCACCCACTCCCCGTCTTTGCGGGAGTAGTCGCGGTACAGCATGGATGCAACCGCATCCACACGCAGGCCATCAACGTGGTGTTCGTGTAACCAATACAAAGCATTGGCAATCAGATAATTGGCAACTTCCGATCGGCCATAATTATAAATGAGCGTATCCCAGTCCTGATGAAACCCTTCTCGGGGATCCGCATGTTCATAGAGAGCGGAGCCGTTAAAAGAAGCAAGACCATGTGCGTCGGTCGGAAAGTGGCCGGGCACCCAATCAATCAGCACCCCCAGTCCACCTGCGTGTGCGGCATCTATCAGGGCCCGAAATTCATTGGGTGGGCCGAACCGGATCGTTGGCGCATACATACCGACGGGCTGATACCCCCACGAACCGTCAAACGGAAATTCGCTGATTGGCATCAATTCAATGTGGGTAAAACCCATATCCAGCGCATAATCGACCAATTGCCGGGCCGCTTCCAAATAGGAAATCCTGCGATCCCCTTGTTCCGGGATCCGCCGCCAGCTGCCCAGATGCACTTCATAAATGGTAATGGCCGATGAGATGTTTTGAAGATTTCCCCGGCGGCCCATCCACTCCTCATCGGCCCAGCTGTATTGGGTCAAATCCCGGACCACGGAGCCTGTTTGCGGCGGATGTTCGGCGCCAAACCCGATGGGGTCTGCCTTCAACGGCAACAGGATCCCGTGTTCGTCAATAATCTGATATTTGTATACCGCGCCTTCACCGACACCTGGCAGAAAGAGTTCCCAAACCCCGGAACGGCCAAGGCACCGCATCGGGTGGCGGCGCCCTTCCCAGTGATTGAAATCTCCAACAACTGAGACACGCCTTGCATTTGGAGCCCATACGGCAAAATGGGTTCCACTTGTTTTTTCATGGTTGATCACGTGGGCCCCCAGGGCCCGCCAAAGCTGGCGGTGAGTGCCTTCTGATATCAGATGCAGGTCGAGAGCACCGAGAACCGGAGAAAATCGGTAAGGATCATCCTGCGTCCATTGGCTGTCCCCGGCCACACCGCGCAACCGGTAAACGGCTTTACGCGCCAGCTTGCCGACGAATACACCGGGCGCATCGGGAACAGGCATCATTTCTGTGACTTTATTCTTGCCAGTCAGTGCCGCCATTTTCTCGGCCCCCGGATCAAAGGCGCAGACCACGTAACCGGCATTTGTTTTGTGGCCGCCAAGAACTGAAAACGGATCACTGTGGGTCCCCGCTGCAATTGATTGTGCCTCAGCAACGCCGATAAGCTGAGAAATCGCGATTTCCTTTTTCGGTTCCTCCGTTCTGCCGGCGACCGCGGTTTTGTCAGGTTCAACTGGGTTCCGATTTTTTGTCACAATGCGGACCCTAAATTCCATATGTCTTTCATATAGCTGCGGATTGTACGATCCGACGAGAACCAGCCAACCCGTGCGGTGTTGGCTGCTGCCATACGGGTCCAGGCATTCTCGTCCTGAAACACCTGATCGACCTGCCGCTGCTTGGCGTAGTAGCTGTCAAAATCCGCACAGACGAGGAAGTAATCATTTTCTTCCATCAGCTCGACCAGTCCTTTATAGCGGGCTGGTTCATCCGGAGAAAATACGCCCGAGCCAATCAATCCCAGGACGTTCGATAATTCAGGGCTGGACGCAATCGCTTTTCTCGAATGGTTCGGGTCCCGGCGTCGCTGATCGGCCTGGGCTGCCGTCATCCCAAACAGGAAGAAGTTGTCCGCACCTACGCAATCGCGAATTTCGACGTTTGCGCCGTCCAGGGTGCCAATGGTCGGTGCCCCGTTCATGGCAAATTTCATATTGCCGGTGCCGGATGCTTCTTTTCCCGCTGTCGAGATTTGTTCGGATAAATCGGTCGCAGGTATGAGAAGTTCAGCCATCGAAACATTGTAGTTGGCCGGGTAGACGACAGTCAGCCGTCCCTGCATCAGCGGGTCGGCGTTTATCACCCGCGCCACATCATTAATCAGATGAATAATTTCCTTGGCCACCAGATACCCGGGCGCCGCTTTGCCACCGAATATTTTTACCCGTGGTGTCCATTCGCCGTTCGGGTTTTCACGAATTGCCTGCCAAAGTGCAATGGTTTCGAGGATATTCATAAACTGGCGTTTGTATTCATGTATGCGTTTGATCTGTACATCGAACAGGGCAGAGGGATCGACGGATATTCCCCAATCCTGCTGCAGCCAATTGGCCAGTTTATTTTTATTGTGTTGTTTGGCGGCTGCAAATTTATCGAGATAGGCCGCATCGTTCAGAAACGGCTCCAATTCCTCCAGCCGGGCAAGATTATCAACCCAGCCATCGCCTATGGTTTGTGTTATCAATTGACTAAGGGGACGGTTACAGGACCATAACCAGCGGCGCGGCGTAACGCCGTTGGTCTGATTGACGATGCGGTCCGGATGCAGGTTGTGTAAGTTCAGAAATACCGTTTTCTTCATCAAATCCGTATGCAAAGCGGAAACGCCATTCACTTTATGCGCGCAGATAAACGCCAACTCCCCCATCTTCACTTCACCGTCTTCAATGATCGCTATCGAAGCGGGGCGGGTCGGGTTTTGTTTGGCGTGAAGGCCATCAATTTGTTCGATCAATTGCATATGCCGCGGTAAAATGCGTGTCATGAGTGGTTCAGACCAACGTTCCAGAGCTTCTGGCAGCAAGGTGTGGTTTGTATAAGACAGGCAGGCTTGGGCAATCTCATAGGCTTTTTCAAAACCCAGGTTATTTTCATCATGCAGGACGCGGGTTAGTTCCGGTCCGGCAATGGCAGGATGCGTGTCGTTTAACTGAATTGCGACCCGCTCGGGCAGCTTTGTTAAGTCATCACATTCCGATTTAAAACGCCGGACGATATCGCGGATCGAGGCGGCTGTGAAAAAATACTCCTGTTTCAGGCGTAGTTCTTTGCCTTGGTCAGTTGTGTCATCGGGGTATAAAACCCGGCTGATGGTTCTGGCTAAAGCTTCCGGCTCGGCAGCGGCTGTGTAGTGGCCCAGATTAAATTGCTCCAGATCAAAAACGGTGGTTGGTTTCGCTGACCACAATCTCAACGTATTCGCCCATCGCCCCTGCCAGCCAATAATCGGGGTATCATAACCCGCAGCAATCACGGTTTCCGCCGGCGACCAGCTGGTATTCGCGCGGTTTTTGGAGATCGTTCCGCCAAACCCGATTTCGTAGGCCACTTCGGGCCGCTCGAATTCCCAGGCATGGCGCTGAGTGAGCCAGGTTTCCGCCGTTTCGATTTGCCGGCCATCTTCAAAGCTTTGCCTGAACAGGCCATGCTCGTAACGGATTCCGTAACCGTAGGCCGGGCAGCCGATGGTCGACATGGATTCGAGAAAACAGGCGGCCAAACGGCCGAGGCCGCCGTTGCCCAGCGCGGCATCCGGTTCGTCTTTAAGGACCGCATCATAATCGACACCGTAGCTGGCCAGGGCCTGGCGGGCGCTTTCGTCGAGTCCAAGGTTAACCACCGCGTCTTCCAGCAAACGGCCAATCAGAAACTCCATAGACAAATAATAAATCCGTTTGTGCTGCTGCTCATAAGTCCGTTGGGTTGAGCGAAACCAGGGATCAACGATTTTATCGCGAACAGCCAAAGACAAAGACATCCGCCAGTCATAAGTCGTTGCGTGTTTGGGGTCCTTGCCGAGGGCGTATTTTAAATGCTGATCGATAGCCTGCCGCAAACCGTCAGTTGTCGCGGATAAGTGCTGTGAGCTGGGATGAGCTGACAATGGATTGGATTCTATCATGTTACGCCGATTCCTTAAACATTCCGGGCCATTTCGAATTGTTATATATTACACAATGCATCGTAAATACCCCGTTCAAAACCGACTTACAGCGAAAGACCATGCAATGCGGCAGCGGGCCGTGGGCCGATTTCTTCAGTTTTCCGGTCCCTTTCCCCGAATTCATCATGGCAAACAGTTTGTTGGCCCGTTTATTGCCCAGCCCGACGCTCCATTGATCAAACAAATCTATGCCCCAGATACATCCTTCAACAAAACCCGATGTAGATACAGACCAGTTATTCGGCCCAGCGCATTGCGGTTCGATGTACCGTGGAGTCTCAACGGGTTGTTCAGATCCAGCCCCGCTCAGCTGATCGGCAGTTTCCTTTTTAATGTACTGTAAGGCCTGTGCCAATTGTAATGGAGCAACAAGTAGGGCAACTCCTGTTTTCTCTGGTCAGATGTCTGATAGGCGCGAGTGCCAGATTAAAACGGCAGGGACAACGAACCCGGATTTGGCTGTCGTCAGGCGGCAGGGTGTTCCCAGCCAGCCCGGATTTTCCGGTGGGCAGGAAAGGCCAAAGAGTTCATTTCAGTGAAGTCCTGCGCGTTGCCTCAACAGAGGTTTTATACGTGGAACGTTCCCCAGGCACGCCAAATACAGGAAGATAGCTTCTTCCCGTTCCTTTTAGGATGGCTTGAGCCGTCCTCGCTCGTTCAGTAGGCGCTTTTGCAGGTCGGTGTTTTGATTGAGGCGTTTTTCGCTTTTCACTTTTTGCGAACTGTCGCCACCCCATTGCGCCCCAACGCGCATACTTTCCCGCCGGAGTTTTCTCTGGCTTGCCTCGGCGAGAACCGAGGCATCTGCGAGTTGGGCCTCGCGTATTGCTTTGCCAACCTCGGGCAACGTAAGCAAATCGTCGATCGCAGCCTTGTGCTCGGCAGCTGTCCTTGTTTTCCGTTTGCGGTCATTCGATTGCGTATCTTTCGATTGGGTGATTTCGTTTAAGGCCCCATAAATCTCTTTTTGTGCTTCTGCATTGTCCTTCATTTTTGCATTTTGTAATGCAATGACAAATCGGTTAGATCCATGATGCAAAGATAAACGATGGTCTCGGGCCCGCGGGCCGTTGGGGGCAGCCGGAGGATATTGGCTTCGTTGTGCTTCCGCTGGTGCAAGGAAAAATGGCCTATGCAAGTGGCGCGGTTATACCCGTCGATGGCGGATTATCCCTTCATCGCCTTTGATGGGGCATTGTCAGAGATAAGCTGTTTGATAGCGGAATATGGAGTGAGTTGTTTAGAATTTTCAAGTTTTTAACGCCTCCCATAAGCGCTCAAAAAAAATCTAGAGAAGGCAGCATAAAATTCCTCAAGCCGTTCTATAGAGCCAGCTTCCTGTCTTTGTCGTCATGTGGACCAGCCATCAGCTCAACCTGCTTGGGAACGGTGACCCACTTGCCCAATGTTGAAAGACCAATGCCCAGATCGTCAGCAACCTGCTGTTGCGTCAATCCGCTAGTCAATGCAAGGCGGACAGCCACGGCTCTAAATTCCGGTATTCTTCTGATACCCATTCTTTCCACCTGTTGAATTCAAATTCTAACAGATGGCACTCTCCACTAAAGCGGTACGGGTCCATAGATAGCGAGCACTATAAGACAACTCTATCGGTCAGTTCATGACGGCCACTCTTGATAGGAATTCGGTCTTGGTACCGTCGTATTTTCGGTAGAGTATGCACAGTGCAAATTGATTGCCGTCCGAGGCCGATAATCCAACTACGAAAGTTTGAAAAATGAACGATCTAGAATCAATTTGGAGCGGTGTTTATTCCAGCTTTGCCGAATCAGGAGGCGATCAAACCGTATTTGACCAGGCGCACTGGCTTGAAAGCGTAACAGCGACTGCGAAACAAAAGTCGAAAGAAATGTCCGACTCAAAAACGGGAATTCCGTCACTTGCCATAACGCAAGACTATATCCTGCCTGTCGTCGCAACGTTAACGCAAATATACAGAAAACAGCTAAAAATACTCGACTTTGGTGGCGGGCTTGCAAGTAGCTACCTGGACGTCATGGCTTGCATTCAAAATTCAGAAGACCTGGAATTCCACATTGTTGAAGTGGATAGCTTGATTAATAAAGCAAAAACGCTTTTACCCGATGAATCCCAACTGTTTTTTCACACGTCTCTTCCGGTTCTGGACGATATCGGCATTGTTCATATCGGAAGTGCATTGCAGTATATCGAAGATTGGAAGGGCCTAATTACCAAGCTGGCTGAGTACAACGCGGATACGTTCATTTTAGCGCACCTTCCAGCTGGCGATATCCCCAATTCTTTTGTTACCCTTCAGTCTTATTATGGTCATAGAATCCCTTGCTGGTTCTGGAATATAGCAGACATAGTTGATCATATGGATACCGTTGGATACGAACTTAGCTTCAAGTCACGTCACTTAGTAAAGATACTTGGGAAAGTTGGGGCGTTGCCGATGGCGGCATTGCCCGAGGAATATCGTTTGGAAGATTTCTGCCAGCTAATCTTCGCCAAAAAAACCAAACCATAAAGTCATGCCAATTATGACTAATCCCTATTAATCAGCATAGACCCCGGAAAACCAAGTGTCCTTGCCGCTTATTTTTGGCAATAGAAACTGCATATATAAATGCATCATGGTGTACTCCAAGCGTCTTGCGCACGGCATAAAAAGGATCATCCTCAAATTTAAATTTGAGCAAAGAGGCCCGAACCTTTTCCTGATTAGCACTGGACATTTTTAGACATATATTAACAGGGCCACCTCTATCTGCTCGCCCCTCAGGCCACGATAGACACCGTCCGCCCAAACATAGACCCAACGGTTTTTGTCCGGCGGTTCATCGCACCAGCTTTGGTATTCTTATCCCCACACCTGCTTCAGGCGCGATACCGTGCTGGCCGATAGGCCTTTGGCGTCAGGGCCAATCAATACGCTTAAGGCTTCGCCCATCTCGCCGCTCGACACGCCCTTCAAATACAGCCAGGGCAATGCCGCTTCCACCGCCTGACTGATCAATTGCTGGGCACCCGATCTCAACAAATCTGTCAGGGGATCGGAAATTGTATCTCGACCCGCAAACTCTAAAACGTTATTCTTCTTCATGGTGGCGTATCTCCTTTGGTTGGATTGGTGTCTTGCAACAACAAGTCAGCCTGATACGCCGCTTTCTTTCAAATGCTCAAACACCAGATTTGGTCATAACTCGAAAATAGCCAATGCTTACTCCGCCTCAGACCGGATATTATCAGTAAAAAAGGGTTAAACCGTGGCTCAAGACGTAAACGCTAAGGCCCCGATCTTAGTGACAGGTGGTGCTGGGTTTATCGGCTCTGCCTTTGTCCGACGCTTGGTCGCGGGCAAGCGTGCAATTGCGGTGCTCGATGCGCTGACTTATGCAGGAAGAATGGAAAACTTAGCGCCAGTTGCGGGCGCAGATGAATTTTCCTTTCATCGCTGCGACATTTGCGATATTCAGGCCGTTGCTGCCGTTATGGGTGCGGTCCAACCGTCGATCATTGTCCACTTTGCCGCCGAGAGCCACGTGGACCGCTCTATTGAAAACCCGCGGCAGTTTCTGGAAACCAATATTTTGGGCACTCAGGTGATGTTGGACGCGGCGTTGCAGGCGGGCATCCGTTTCGTGCACATCTCGACAGATGAGGTTTTCGGTTCCCTAGGCGACGAAGGCGCGTTTAGCGAAACAACAGCATATAATCCGCGCTCGCCGTATTCGGCGTCTAAGGCGGCATCCGACCATTTGGTCAGAGCGTGGGGCAAAACCTATGGCCTAGATGCGGTTATCGTCACCTCCACCAACAATTATGGGCCATACCAATTTCCGGAAAAACTCGTGCCGCACATGATCTTGTCGGCTCTCAGTGGCCGCGTGCTTCCCGTTTACGGCACCGGTAATAACGTGCGTGATTGGCTTTATGTAGAGGATCATATTGAAGCTATTGAGTTGGTGATGGACAGGGGACAATCCGGCCAAACGTATTGCATCGGTGGCGAGGCCGAACATTCGAATCTGGATGTGGTCAAAAAGATCACAAAAACCCTGGACAAATTTGCGCCGCGTGAAGACGGCAAGGCCCATGAAAGTGAAATTGAGTATACCGTAGATCGCCCTGGCCACGATTTCCGCTATGCGATGGATATATCCCATATTCGTTCCGAGCTGGGGTGGTCGCCAAGGCATACGTTTGAGCAGGGCATAACAAATACCATCCGGTGGTATTTGGAAAACAAACCGTGGTGGCAAGAGATCTTAGATGCTGGCGAAGGGGCCAGCCGCATTGGACTCATGAAGAAGGCAGGCGCAAAATGAGAAAAGGCATCATTCTTTCTGGTGGTACTGGCTCTCGGCTGTTTCCGGCAACCATGGCTGTAACCAAACAGTTGCTGCCGATTTACGACAAACCGATGATTTACTACCCCCTTTCCACCTTAATGCTAGCAGGCATCAGGGATATTTTGCTGATTTCAACACCCAATGACATTGCCCTATACGAACGCTTATTGGGGGATGGCTCGCTCTTTGGTATTTCTATTTCCTACGACGTTCAGCCAGAACCAGCGGGCCTTGCTCAAGCCTTTGTTATCGGCGCTGATTTTATAGGCGATGATACAGTTGCCTTGGTTCTTGGCGACAATATTTTTTTTGGCCACGAATTTCAAACGGTAATGGGACGCGCTTCCGAGCACGGCGCGGGTGCGAGGCTGTTCAGTTACTACGTCGACCAACCTGAGGCTTATGGTGTTGTCGAATTTGGCAGAGATGGGCAGGTGATCAGCATTGAAGAAAAGCCTGAAACACCGAAGTCTAACTGGGCAGTAACGGGACTGTATTTTTATGATAACGATGTGGTGGAGATGGCGCGGAGTTTGAAGCCGACGAAACGTGGCGAACTAGAAATTACGGACATCAACAATCTATACCTCCAGCGCGGCGACCTGTTTGTAGAAAGTTTGGGCCGTGGCTATGCTTGGTTTGATGCGGGCACACACGCGGATATGCTGGATGCCTCAATTTTCGTATCCACCATCCAGCGCCGCCAAGGCCAGTTTATCGCTTGCCTCGAGGAAATCGCTTACCGCATGGGCTTTATTTCTGCTGCAGACCTGTTGCGCCTAGCTGAGCCGATGCAAATGACGGGCTATGGCCAATATATGATCAACATTGCCCAAAAGCACCTATAGGGCAGCTCAATAAATGCCTTGTTGAGCGAAAGCTATTCATCGCGTAATTCCAGTGGCGACAATTACCCGGTTGACCCGCGGCCATTAGATACGCTTCCCACCCCATCAGAAATTTCAGCATTTTTGCACCATTTCCGCCACATTTTCCGATAAGCCATTTCAATATCGGCTGTACATCCTCGGGCATCCATTATGTGCGAGGTCTTTATCGTGTCGCGTAGGGTGCGGCGAAGTAAAGCCTGGTGTTCTCGATCGCTGACTAGATCTGAGGCTATTTTAAGGTAGTCCTCAGGGTTCTCAGCAGAAAACTCAGGTACCCCGGCATTCGTAACTATTGCTGTGCCCGTTCTGTGAACATAATAAGCTCCCGCCATTGTTATGACGGGAACCCCCATCCACAAAGGGATAATAGAGGAAGTGCCACCGGACATAGGCAGGGTATCTAAAACGACGTTCACTCTAGCGTAAACATCCATGTGATTTCCCCAACCACCATCAACACCCTCAAAAATGATACGATCGCCAAGTTCCTTAAATTTAAGGCGCCAATACTCTTTCATTTTAGGATTTCTATAACCGAGATGCTTGAACAGTATGCGTGATCTTGGAACCAGATCTAAAAGCTTTGCCCATAGAGTAATCGTCGCGGGGCCGATGCGTCTGGGGTCCCCAACGCAGGCAAAGAGAGGCTCATCACCTGTCGGCGGGGACGTATCTACTTCAGGCCAGTCAGGATCAGGGTAAAAAGAAAAAGTCGTTCGGGGTAGAATAACAACTTCCTCAGAAAACTGATTTTCAGAGCCTGGTGGTGTTGAAATGGGATCACTGAGCACGTAATCCATTGCCTTAACACCGCTGGTGGTGCCATGCATCATAAAATAGTTTACTTGTATCGGAGCTGGCTTATACGTCAGGGCAATCAGACGATTATTTCCCGTATGGCCGGTGCAATCGACAATGATGTCGATCATATCTGTGCGGATTGTATCGGCTAGTTTTTTATCAGATAAGCCGATAGTTGAGCGCCAGTGATCTGCATAGCCTTCAAAACGTTTGGTTACATGGTCTGGCCGCGCTATTTCAGCGTAGCAAAAGATCTCGACTTCCTCTCGGTTATGTTCAGCCAGCAGCGGTTCAAGGACATACCTGACAGCATGATTTCTGAAATCCGCCGACACGTACCCGATCCTCAGTCGTCGTTCTGGATCCGGTGTATTGTTATATTGTGATACTTCGCTGTTGTTGCCATGTTGCTGATCCCATTTTAATGCTTCTTGGAGAATGTCATCACCGCTGGTGCTAGGGGAATAGAGCAAGGAGAAAATAAGATTGCTATGCGCCTCAGCGTAATCAGGCTTGATGGAAATGGCCTTGTTGTAGCTGGTCACAGCTTCCTTAATTTTGCCGAGGGCTTGAAGTGCAATGCCGAGGTTGGAATGAGCCTCAGCGTAATCAGGCTTGATGGTAATGGCCTTGTTGTAGCTGGTCACACACTCATCAAGCTTGCCAAGATCGTTAAGAGAAAT
>JABMNT010000001.1 GCA_013203595.1 Rhodospirillales bacterium | reverse complement strand
TTTACCGCTGCCATACGATCATGAACTGCACCAATACCTGCCCCAAGAACCTGAACCCGGGCCAGGCGATTGCCGAGATAAAATCGGCAATTCTGAAACGGGTTTGATCAGGCCAACAGCAGTGGCCCGGCCAAAATTATAATTTCGGCTCTTTTGACCATGCCAAAAACAATCTAGTCTTCGGGCCATTGAACGCCCGGAGGATAGATCATGTATGTGCCCAGACATTTCAGTGCAGAGGACCTGGTTGAACTTGGCGCGTATATGCGCACCTTTAAATTCGCGGCCCTCATAACAACGGTTGACGCCACCCCCTATGCATCTCACCTGCCGCTGGTCTACGACCCGGCCGAGGGTGCCTTCGGTACCCTCTATGGCCACGTGGCGCGTGCCAACAGCCATTGGCAGTCCTTTGCCGGGGCATCGGATTCACTGGCCATTTTCACCGGCCCCAACGCCTATGTATCACCCAACTGGCTGGCTGGCGGAAACGCCGTGCCGACCTGGAATTATGTTGCGGTTCACGCCTACGGCAGGCCGCAGATTGTCGAGAATGAAGATCAGGTTCTGGCCATCCTGGCCCGCCTGACGGGCGAGAATGAAACGCCGAAAACCGGCATGTGGACGGCCGACAAAATGGATCAGACGGTGCTGCGCGGTATGCTGAAGGGGATCGTTGCCTTTGCCATGCCGGTCAGCCGCATTGAGGGCAAGCGGAAAATGAGCCAGAACAAGCCGCCCGAAGTTCAGCAATCGGCCGTCGCCGGGCTGCGTCAGATGCAGGAGCCCGCGTCAACTGCGGTTGCCGATATCATGGATGTCATACAGCGTGAAAACCCGGCCTGAGCGAAAATTCGCCAACCCGTGCAGAAATTTTCTCTTTCCATTGCCGTCGCCTGCACTAATTATTGATGATAGGCTCCGCATCCCTTAACATGGTGATCTTTCCTCAATCACCTCATTGATAATGATCTTGGCGCATTTCCCATGAATATATACAAACTTCTTAAATCCCGCGCCGAAGCACAAAAGCCCGTACGGGTAATTGTCATCGGTGCCGGCAAATTCGGCACCATGTTTCTCAGCCAGGCCCGCCTGACACCGGGAATTCATGTGCTGGGAATCGCCGACTTATCCGTAAAACGGGCGAAAAGCGCATTGGCCTCGACCGGCTGGCCGGCCGAGCAGTATGCGGCAACATCGGCGGCCAAGGCGCTGGCCCAGGGAACAACCTTTTTGACGGAAGATGCGGACCGGCTTATCCAGGCCGGTGGTGTCGATGTTGTGATTGAGGCGACCGGGGTGCCGGAGGCCGGAGTCCATCATGCCCTGGCTGCGATTGAGCGTGGCCGCCATGTCGTCATGGTCAATGTTGAAGCCGACGTTCTGTGCGGGCCGCTGCTTGCGGCGAAAGCGAAAAGGGCAGGCGTTGTCTATACAATGGCCTACGGTGACCAGCCGGCACTAATCTGTGAACAGGTCGACTGGGCCCGCTCCATCGGTCTGGAGGTCATTGCCGCCGGCAAAGGCACGCTGTATCAACCGGAGTTCCACGCCTCCACCCCGGATACCGTGTGGGGGCATTATGGGTTGACCGAAGAGCGCGCCCGACAAAGCGGCATGAACGCGAAAATGTTCAATTCCTTTCTCGACGGCACCAAGTCAGGCATTGAAATGGCGGCCGTCGCCAATGCCACCGGGTTGACGCCGGCACCCGGCGGCCTGACCTTTCCCGCCTGCGAAGTCGGCGAACTGGCATCCCGCCTGATCCCCGATACCGATGGCGGCACCCTGCATCACAAAGGCCAGGTCGAAGTTGTCTCAAGTCGCGGCCGCGATGGTAACGATCTGGAGAATGATTTGCGCTGGGGTGTCTATGTGACGTTTGCGGCGCCGACTGATTATGTGAAAAACTGCTTTGCCGACTATGGTCTGATCACCGATACCAGCGGCACCTATTCCGCCCTGTGGCGGCCGTACCATCTGATCGGCCTGGAACTGGGCGTCAGCGTCGCCTATGCGGCACTTTTGAACCAGCCGACGGGAAGCGCCGACGCCTTTCGCGGCGACGTGGTTGCCACCGCCAAACGGGACCTGCAAAAAGGTGAAATGCTGGACGGCGAAGGCGGTTTTGCCGTCTGGGGGCGGCTCATGGTTGCCAACGATTCACTAAGTCTCGGGGCTATTCCCATCGGACTGGCCCATGGCGTGAAATTAAAGAACACGATCAAGGAAGGGCAGATCATCACCTGGGCGGATGTGGACATGGGCAGCGATATCGAATCCTCCATCGCCTACAAAACCCGCCGCGAAATGGAGCAGACATTCAAACCGGAAAGCTCAAAGGCCGCCAATCGATCACCGTCACCGGGACCCGCTGCAAAAGCCGCGTCCAAATGAACCGGGTTCTGATTATCACCGGTGCCAGCCGCGGCATCGGTGCCGAAATCGCCGTCCAGGCCGCCAGGGCCGGCTTTGATATTTGCATAAACTACGCAAGCAGTGGCGAGCGCGCCGAACAGGTCGCGCAGCAGGTCCGGGCCGAAGGCGTCCGGGCCATGACCTTTCAGGCAGATATGGGTGCCGAAGCCGAGATCGTCGCCCTGTTCAAAGCCGTCGACGAAACCCTGGGCACCGTCTATGGACTGGTCAACAACGCCGGGATTACCGGCAAATTTTGTCGCGTTGACGAACTGGATATCGAAACGGCGCAACGGGTTATCGATGTCAATGTTGTCGGCTGTCTGATAACCGCGCGCGAAGCCGTCCGGCGGATGTCGACAAAACATGGTGGCAAGGGCGGCGTCATCATTAACATTTCGTCGATTGCCTCGAAACTGGGGAGCCCCGGCGAATATGTGCATTATGCGGCATCGAAAGGGGCCATCGATGTTCTGACCATTGGCCTTGCCAAGGAAGTTGCCAAGGAAAACATTCGCGTCAACGCGATCATGCCCGGCATCGTCGATACGGAAATCCATGCCAACAGTGGCCGGCCAAACCGCATCGCAGAACGCGCCCACCTGTTGCCCATGGGGCGCGGTGGCCAGCCCGAAGAAATCGCCAATGCGGTGATGTGGCTGCTCGACGACAACAATACGTTCACCAGCGGTGCCTGCATCCCTGTTGCCGGCGCGGTCTGAGATGAACCGGGGCCAATAAACCATGTTCGTTACGACGGAGCCGCAACTTGCCTATGACGAGTTGATCCGCAGCGGTGAAATTCGCGCCGATCCCAATCAACAAAAAGCCATATCCCTGCTTCAGGAACTGCATAAGGAGCTTGATCTCTATGGCCAGCAGATGGGTCAGACCGGATGGCGGGCACGCCTGAGCTTTCGCAATCGCAAACGGCCTGTGCCGAAGGGCATTTACATGTGGGGTGGGGTCGGTCGCGGCAAGACCATGCTGATGGATCTGTTCTACGATCACTCCAATGTCAGCGAACGCAAACATGTGCATTTTCATGCCTTCATGCAGGAAGTCCACCGCCGGGTCCATGCCTTCCGCGAAGCCCAAAAGTCCGGCAAGGTTTCGGAATCGCGGGACCCGGTCCAGGCGCTGGCGAAAGTGATTGTCGATCAGGCATGGCTGTTGTGTTTTGACGAGTTTCATGTCACCGATATCGGCGACGCGATGATCCTGGGGCGTCTGTTCGAAGCCCTGCTGGAAATGGGCGTGGTCATCGTCACCACCTCGAACCGCCATCCCAATGATCTGTATAAAGACGGTCTGCAGCGTGAACGGTTTTTACCGTTTATCGATATGCTCACTAAAAACATGCAGGTCATTCATCTGGATTCAGACATCGACTACCGGCTCGAACGGCTGCGTGAGCTCGACGTCTATCTGTCACCGGCGGACGCGGCGGCGACGGCAAAACTGGAAAATGCCTTTCACGGATTGACGATCGGTGCGGTGCCGAAAACACGCGTGATCGAGGTCAATGGGCGAACCATCGAAATCGAAAAGTGCGCCGAAGGCGTTGCCTTCACCAACTTTGCCGCGATGTGTGAAAAACCGCTGGGCCCCGGCGATTACCTGGCGATCGCCGACGTTTTTCACACCTTCATACTGGACCGTATCCCGAAACTGGGGCCACAGAACCGGGACTTTGCGAAACGTTTCGTGACGCTGATTGACGCCCTGTACGATCACAAGACAAAATTCATTTGTGCCGCCGAAGCACCACCGACAGCGCTTTATACGAAAGGCGACGGGGCATTCGAGTTTGAGCGCACGGCATCCCGGTTGCTGGAAATGCAGTCGCCTGAGTATATGGCGCTGCCGCATGGCTCCAAGGACAGCTAACCGGCACCGGATTCGAATATCAACAGGAGGGATTGCCGCTCGCGCCGGTTTTACCTATATATAATTCCAATGGGATTAGGCGCGCGCAATTCGTCTTGTCTTTCGCCAATCTGCTACATGAAAAAGGGATACCTTTCATGGAAACTGTTGTATTGCCCGCTGCCAATGCACTGACCCGGGCACAGCTCGATCCCGGACTCGATTTGTGGTCGGAAATTGCGCGCCTGAAACGTGAGAAAAATGCAGTCATTCTGGCGCATTATTACCAGGACCCGGAATTGCAGGACATCGCTGACTACGTCGGCGATTCACTGGACCTGTCGCGCGCCGCGGCGGCGACCGATGCCGATATGATTGTTTTTTGCGGCGTCCGTTTCATGGCCGAGGTGGCAAAGATCCTGAGCCCGGACAAAAAAGTCGTGCTGCCCGACGCTGACGCCGGCTGTTCGCTTGAAGACGCCTGCCCGCCGAAGGAATTTGCAGCCTTTCGGGCAGCGCACCCAGACCACATATCGCTGACCTATATTAACTGTTCGGCCGCCGTAAAGGCTCATTCCGACATCATCGTGACCTCGTCAAATGCCAAATACATCATCGATCAGTTACCCGCCGATCAGCCGATCCTGTTTGCCCCGGACCGCCACCTGGGCGGCTGGCTGGCGCGCGAGACCGGCCGCGACATGGTTCTGTGGGATGGGGTTTGCATCGTCCACGACCGCTTTTCCGAACGCGAACTGATCAAGTTGAAAAGCCAGCACAGCGGAGCGCCGGTTGCCGCCCACCCGGAATGCCATGACGGTATTTTGCAGCATGCCGATCATGTCGGCTCAACCCGTTCCATTCTGGACTTCGTCACCCAGGCCCCACAGCAGGAATTCATCATCGCCACGGAAATGCATATCATCCATCAGATGCAGAAACAGGCACCAGACAAAACCTTCATACCGGCACCGGGCGCCGACGGCAGCTGCAATTGCGCCAATTGTCCGTTTATGGAATTGAATACCCTGGAGAAACTCTACCTGGCCATGGTCAACGAAGCGCCCGGCATCGAAATTCCCGAGGCCCTGCGCCTGCAGGCCTTGCGGCCCCTCGAACGCATGCTCGCCATGTCGCCGCCGGCGAACCCCAAATCGGCCCCGCAGGCTGCCGAGTAAACGATGGCAGAATTGAAGATGGAACCGGCGGACATCGCAGCCGCCGTCGATGTTGCCCTGGCCGAAGATATCGGTCGCGGTGATTTGACAACCCGGGCAACTGTTCCGGCCGGGGCCCGTTTGCGGGCCCAGATAACAGCGCGCGAGGACATGGTTGTCGCAGGCATGCCGCTGCTTCGGGAAATCGTTGACCGGCTGGCCCCCGATGCCGAACTGGAACTTTTAACGCCCGATGGCACATCCGTGCAGTCAGGCGCGGTTCTTGCCCGCATGGCCGGCCCGGCAGAGGGCCTGTTGACCGCGGAGCGCACAGCTTTGAACAGCCTGCAGTTCCTGTCCGGTATCGCCACCCTGACACATGCCTATGTGCGCGAGATTGCAGGAACCGGCGCGACCTTGCTGGACACCCGGAAAACGGTGCCGGGACTGCGCAATCTGTCCAAATACGCGGTTCGTTGCGGCGGCGGCACCAATCACCGCATGCGCCTGGACGATGGTATTCTCATCAAAGACAACCATATTGCCGTCGCCGGCACCATCGGCGACGCCGTGCGCAGCGCCAAGCAGCATGACTTTGGCGCCATCCGTATTCAGGCGGAATGTGATACCCTGGCGCAGGTCAAAGAGGCCTTTGAGGCCGGTGCCGACAGCCTGCTGCTCGACAATATGTCGCTTGCCCAGTTGCGTGAAGCGGTAACCCTGATCAATGGCCGTATCCCCCTCGAAGCATCCGGGGGTGTAAACCTGCAAACCATTCGTGCCATTGCCGAAACCGGTGTTGATTTCATATCGGTAGGCGCCATAACCCAACGGGCACCGGCGGTGGATATCGGTCTCGACTTCACCTGGGAGTGATGGTTTAAGGTTTTAATAGCTGTTCATCTGCTAAGTCTCTGAAAACTCAGCAAACGCTTGCCCTAGACTCCGAAACAAGGTACGACAGAATTGTATGCGTGAGCCGTTGGCTTCGCTGCATGAACCCATTCGTTTACCCATTTTGGAAAATCAATCATGGCACGTAATAAAATTGCACTCATCGGCGCCGGAAATATCGGCGGAACCCTGGCTCATCTCGCTGGCCTTAAAGACCTGGGCGACGTTGTCCTGTTTGACGTTGTCGACGGCATTCCACAGGGAAAAGCCCTCGATATTGCCGAAAGTTCACCCATTGAAGGGTTTGATTCCAATCTGCAGGGGACCAAGTCCTATGCCGGCATCAAGGGTGCAGATGTCATTATTGTCACCGCTGGAATTGCCCGCAAGCCGGGCATGAG
>JABMNT010000071.1 GCA_013203595.1 Rhodospirillales bacterium | reverse complement strand
CGATGTGGGCAGCGGCAAAACCGTGGTCGCCCTGCTGGCCATGGCGACCGCGATCGAAGCCGGCGCACAAACCGTGCTGATGGCGCCGACTGAAGTGCTGGCGCGCCAGCACATGGCGACGATCGCTCCGCTGGCCGAACAGGTCGGGCTTGAGGTTGTGGTGCTGACCGGGCGCGACAAGGGCAAACCGCGTCAGGCGATTTTGGAAAAACTGGCGGCGGGAACGGCAAAAATCGCCATTGGCACCCATGCCCTGTTCCAGGAGGAGGTGGTTTTCAGGGATTTGGGGCTGGCGGTGATCGACGAGCAACACCGCTTTGGCGTCCATCAGCGCCTGCAACTGGCCGGCAAGGGGGTTGGTGTTGATGTTCTGGTGATGACCGCAACGCCGATCCCGCGCACCCTGATGCTGACCGCCTATGGCGACATGGATGTCTCGCGGCTGATGGAGAAACCGGCGGGCCGAAAGCCTGTGGATACCCGGGTGCTGCCGATTGAGCGCATGCAGGACGTGGTCGCCGGCATCGGCAGGTCCCTGAAAAGCGGCGCCAAGGCGTTCTGGATCTGTCCGCTGGTTGAGGAGTCGGAGAAAATTGACCTGGCCGCCGCCGAGGACCGGCACCAGCACCTGAGCCAGATCTTCGGTTCTGCCGTCGGGCTGATCCACGGCCGCATGAAAGCCGCCGAAAAAGACGCCGCCATGGCGGCTTTCATCGACGGCGAGACAAAACTGCTGGTTGCCACAACCGTCATCGAGGTTGGCGTTGACGTGCCTGATGCGACGGTGATGGTTATCGAGCATGCGGAACGGTTCGGCCTGGCCCAGCTGCATCAGCTGCGCGGCCGCGTGGGTCGCGGTGTTCGCCCGTCCACCTGTCTGCTGCTTTATGCCCAGCCGCTGGGTGAAACGGCAAGGGATCGCCTGAAGGTCATGCGCGAAACCGAAGATGGCTTTCGCATTGCCGAAGAGGACCTGAAACTGCGGGGGGCCGGGGAATTGCTGGGAACCCGGCAAAGCGGATTGCCGGAATTTCGCCTCGCCGATCTGGCGGCCCATGGCGATTTGCTGGCTATCGCGCGTGATGATGCACAGCTGTTCCTGCAGCGCGACCCGCACCTTGAATCCGAGCGTGGTAAAGCCATTCGCACTCTGTTGTACTTGTTCAGCTGTGATTCAGCCGTACGCAACCTGCGTTCCGGTTGAAAAGTTTATTTTTTATACAAACGGTTTGTGTCGCCCTGAAATAATTTGAAACAGACCGACACACACAAACACCCCATTTGTTTACTAGTATAACCTATTAGATTTTAACTGCCTGCGCAAAACTGCTGAGTTGAAATAATTTCACAGCATAACAACCGGGTTATGAGTATTTGACTAAAATGACGCCGACCTCTCCATTTCGATACGAAGTCCAGTATAAATACTCGGGCGACTACCATGCTGTCGAACTGTGGCTACAGGCGAACTGCCTGGGGAGATTTGATCTGATCGTTGACAAAATACCCGCCGGCCCCCATTCCGACGGCAGTATCAGTATAAAATTCAAACGCGAATCCGATCGCAGCCGGTTCCGTGATCAGGTCCTGAAAGGATTCTAGCGCCTTTGCCGTAAACGCTAGTCATCCTTTGCCTTTGCCCGGTCCTGAATTTCGCCAGGGCGCTGCTCCTTCTGCAGGAGAATCGGGGTATTTTCCTTCTCCCGCAGGATTTCCAGTTCCTCATAGACGTGAGCCGATGCCATGATGACGCCCCGCTCCTTCTCGGGCCGGCGATCACGCGGTGTGATAATACCCCCGGAAATGACCATTTTGATCGCTTCCTCGGTACTCATGCCCAGCGAAATCAGGTCCTTTTTGGGAATAAACAACAAAAACCCCGAGGTCGGGTTGGGTGTGGTCGGCAGAAAGATATTTACACATTCCTCTTCCGTGATGTTTTGAACCTCCCCTTCCGTCCGACCGGTTATAAAGGCAATGGCCCAGATGCCGCGGCGCGGGTATTCAACCAGTACGGCTTCGCGAAAGGCGTTTGACTGCTGTGCCAGCACTGTTTCGAGTATTTGCTTGATGGCACTGTAGATATTGCGCACAACCGGCATCCGGTTCAACAGTTGTTCGGTAAACCGGAGCCAGAGCTTGCCAAAGAACCCGGCTGTAACTGCCCCGATCAGGGTCAGGGCAACAACCAGAACAATCAATCCAAGTCCGGGAATGGCAAACGGCAGATAGGTTTCAGGATTATATTTCACGGGAATCAGCGGATGCACTTTTGCATCGACAAAACCAATGAACAGCCAGGCCACATAGCAGGTTATCAGCAGCGGCGCGGTAATCAGAATGCCGGTAAAAAAATAGGCCCGCATGCGTTGGCCAAAGCCAAGGGAGTAATTCTTTTTTTGCGGATCGTCGTTTTCTGCGTCAATATCAACGGCGGGCTGCGACATGGTTTTTGGATCACGCGAATTATCGTCGGAATTTGTCATGTATGGCACCCTCTAAGTGGTTTCACTTCGAAACCAGGCATCGTTTCGTAAGGTCTAGCATCGTAAACTATCTGTATATGCCCAATTTGACAGATGTATTGAGCACACGGGACATTGTAAAGGGATGTCCCGTTAAAAACGTGGTTTTATTAGCTGCTGACCGGCCCCCTTTTAACAGCCCCCCTGGTGGAGACAAAAAGAAAAAATGACATCCCGTGAATATCCGACCCGCCCTCTTATCGGTCTTGGAATAGCCATCATCGGCCCGGCTGGCGTGCTCCTCATAAAACGCGGAAAACCTCCACGGCTCGGGGCCTGGAGCCTGCCTGGCGGGGCCCAGAAAATCGGAGAAACCGTTGCCGAAGGCTTGGCCCGGGAGGCCAGAGAGGAAACCGGACTGGAAATTGAAGTCCTTGAGATACTGGATGTGGTTGATTCGATTAACCACGATACCGCCGGATTGGTGAAATACCACTATACCCTGATCGACGCCGCCGCCATCGTCACCGGCGGTGGCCTGCAGGCTGGCAGCGACGCGATGGATGCGAGATGGTTTGCCACCTCTGAATTGGACAGCCTTGATCTATGGTCGGAAACACTAAGAATTATCCATCTCGGCTTTAACGCCTATGCCGCCCGGTAAGTGCCACACAACGGGATGCAGGGGTGCGGGCAAGGCCTATGGAATGATACGCTGGCGATAAAGAGGCACTTTGTTCGAGAAAAAACGTCCAACACCCAGGCGCGCTTGAATGGGGGGCTGATAATTGCCGTGTGGGCCTGTTCGTCCTGCCTGTTCTACTTTGCGAACCGATCCAATTAAATCATGCCGGGAAAAACCGACAGCAAGCAGGTCTGCGACAATTCTTGTTATACTCGGCGCAGCAACACTCCCGCCATTTTGTGTGGCCACGGATCCACTGTAGGTTCCGGCAGCGATCACTCCCTGAAAGTAAGGGCTTTCATCGGACACTGCCGAAATTGCCGGCCCCGCCTGCTGCCCTGAAGCCGGCCCTGCTCCCGTATAAGACGACGGGATTCCGTCGGACAACCGATACCCCCCCACAGTTATGGGTGTAGCGCCAGTCGCATATGTGTTAAAAGTTCCGCGCCGTGTCACGTATCCGGTTTCATGATCAAGGTCATCTCGATAGCGGCCATTACCCTCCTCGAAGACCACATAGTCAGGTTGATCAAAGTAAGATTGTCTTCCGGTCATCTTCTGGCCGGCAAGGGAGTCGTCGCGCCGAATTCGAAAATCAATTTTTTGCATTGCGGGCAGGGTCTTGTTCCGGACCAGAACTTGCCAAATCCCGGACGGGCATCGGGACGATTCGCCGCCATCGAGCGCCGTTGCCTGGACGGCAATGACAATTCTTTCACGGTTCTGCCCATTTTCCCTGGGGACCAATTGATGATAGATCCTGGCCAGTGTCTGCCCGCCCTGCTTTAAGTCGAGCATTTTGTTAAGCACCGAAAAAATCGGCATCTTTGGCCGCTGTACAGGCGGCACCAGCGCGATCTCTATTTGCTGGCTGGTTGAGCTATTCTGGGGCAACCAAATCTGCAGGTAACTTGACGTCCGGTCATCCGGTTTTATCCGCCAGTTCAATGTTTGCAACATGTCGGTTGCACCGGCTTCCATTTGGGCGAAAGCCCGCGATTGAAACCCATTTCCGGCGGGCACAATCAATTCGCACGGAGGCGACCCGGGCATCATTCTATACGCCGTAACGAACTCATCAATCACAGTCTCAACAACGGCCAGGCCATCATGCGGACCGGCAAATGTCCCCAGACTCAGGTTAATAGTCAGGGGCAGATAACGTATTTCCGTCCTGGTTTTTGTGGCAATCTGATGGGCGAGTACGATCGCCTGCCACTGGATTTTTTCAAGGGCAAGTGTCAACCACGCCGCCGTATATACATCGGAGCGTTCAGCGATCGATTCTGACGGCAGTTGCACCGCGATTATGGGCCGTTTTTCTGCGGCGGCCCGCTGCTCTGGTTGTCGATAATCATAGCCGGACGCGATATCGAGGACATGGGTTCCGTGCGACCGCTTCATTGCCAGCGGCTGACGCTGGTCGGGCCGTAAGCCAAGCACTCCGCATGCACGGTAAAGCGCATGTTCATCAGTTCCGTGGCTCTTAAGCAGGGCGTCGATGTCGGTCTTGGTTAGCGCGATGCCGCCCAGCTTTTCACCGGGTCCGGCGGCAAAACCGGGAACACGCATGTCCCAATAACACTCAATTCTGCTATGGTGTTGATCAATGCGAAACCGCTCATGCGCAAAACCGATACCGTCATCGACAATTGAAACAATGACTTCGTCGCCGATCAAATGGGTCGGAGCCTTTGTATCGGGATGTAGATGAGGCGGATAAACCCGTTCTTTTTTGAGTAGCCGCGGCGCCACGGGCATTCCCGAATCAAGAATTTCAACGGCCCCCAAAGCCAAGAGTTCCGACAGATGGCGCAGCCCAACTGACGTCGCGAACAGGGCAATCCGGATGCCCTTAGGGGGCGGACTATTTTTCGAGAACTGCCAGAGTCGCGCAAATGTTTGCTGGAACAGATGAATATGCGGAACCAGCTTGTGGACGGCAATGCGAACGGGATCACGTTTGCCCTGCTGGCCTGTCTGCTTCGCCGTATTGTGGTAGGCTGCATATTCGATGACTAATGCCTGTGCGCCCAAATGGGAGATTTCAATCAAGGCGGGACGCGGCGAGGTGTCTTTCATTTCATATCTGAGCCAATGGGCTTCCGGGCTGAGGGACTCATTCGGAAGTGGTGTGGACGTCCAATTACCTGTCATTTTAATGATCCAACTTTCTGCACCTGTTCTTGGGAGTGGTGAATATCAGGCTCAAGCCCATTCCGCCGTTGCTTTTGTCCACAACCAGTTCAATGGGCTGGTCGGGCCACCGTTCATGCCTTTGGGGCCGCCAGGCAAGACGAAGGGTGTGCGGCGGCGGAGATATTGCGGGAGGTCGCTCGGTTTGCTCAGGTCCTGGTCCAGATAGCTGTCAATTTCGGTCCATGGAAAATCAAGATCACCATATTGCTCGCCTTTGAACTTCCAGCCCTGGATTGTCGTCTTTACGTTCTTGCACCTGGCAATGAAGTAATTTGCCATTGCGGCTCCGGCGACCTGACCAACCGCGCTGTCGACCGGAAAATGTACACCCGCGACAACCCGATTGGTGGCAATTCGCGCCGCCTGCCTCATCAACTGCTGACGCCAGACCCGATTGCTCTTCCCATAAACCGCACGCTCTTTATTTTTCAGAAGTTCAGACAGGACATGTGCTATCATGAAGGACTCCGTTGCGTGGCCGCTCGGGAAGGTGCCATGCCCGGGGCTTTCGATCATGGGCTGAATTTGCGCACTATATTCCGACGGTCGCTGGCAGGCCATCGCGTGCTTCAGGCGCATTTCAATGATGACGCAGGCACGCAGTAATGTTGCCAGCAATTCATTTGTCCACCGCGTCCGCTCCCGGTGCAATATGCCAATGCCAGAAAAGAAATCAACGTGCCCGCTAAGCTGCGACAAAATCTCGGCAGAACGGTCGCGTCGCAAGTCGGCGTAATTGCGCACCCATGGCAGCTGTTTATCGCGAAACATGCTGGCGCTTGGGCGGACGACCTTAACGAGCTGCCCAATTTCGAACGCCGCCGGCTGACCGGAACCGGAAGCCTTTGATTGACGGCGTGCGGGCTGGCTTCGAAATCCGAGATCAACTCTTACACCGTCGATTTCCTGTCGACTTTTGACCGCCTCGAACCAAAGATTTCCGACTAACTCAAACGTCAGCACATGTGCCCGAACGCGTGGCGACCAACGCGCCATTTCCTCATTGCTTTCTGTCGGGCTGTGATCGAATGACGCATTAACCTCCTGCCAGGGCCCAACGATTCCATCGTAGCTGGAAATCAGGGCTCCCGACGTGTAAGGAGATAGCAAGCGACCCGTAAACCGGTTTATTTGGCCCATACCACCACTTTCACCGTTCTCCCCGTTTTCTCCATTTTCCCCATTCTCGCCGTTCTCGCCATTTAAGATCGCCATCATTTTTCTCCTAGTTGCATTAAAACCCGTGGCAAGTCATCAACGCCTTCAGGCCACCGCTCCGTGGCAAAAAGAATTACTGATAACGCTATCGCCATCAAGATGACGATGTCGCTTTAAACAGTTTTTTCACACTATTTTCACGACCGGGCCATTCGTCGAAGGCGAGGCCATGGTATAGGTACGTTTGACGGACTTCGATTTGGCATCAGACAGACGCATGTCCGGCGGATTGTGAACAACCACTTTTAAGTGTATTGTGCCGGTTAAAAGAATAGCTTGGGGGATGTTGTGAAGCGGAACGAAGGCGCCAAGGTTGCGATTTCTGTTCTCGGGCCTTTCCAAATGACGGGGCCTGGGGGTGAGGATCTCACTCCCAGGGCACAGAAATCCTGTGCCCTGCTGGCAATCCTTGCTTTGACGACTAATCACAAACGACCCCGCGCCAGTCTGCAGGACAAACTTTGGAGCGACCGGGGCCCTGTTCAGGGTGCAAACAGTCTGCGTCAGGCGTTGACGGAAATTCGTAAATGTCTTGGCCCCTATCGGGACTATTTAGTCTCAGATAACCGGCTGATTTCCTTGGCAGACAATTGCTTCGAAGTCGATATTGAAAACCTGCTGGCGGAAGATCAACCGGTTGGTTCTCGGGCGGAAGGGGCAACTCTTCTGGAAGGCATCGGTATCCGCGATGAGGAGTTCGAGAACTGGCTGCGCGACGAAAGAAGCGCCTTCCAGGGAACGCTTTCTTCCCACCCAGGATCTGTGATCGAACCTGCGGCGGTTTTAGGGCCCGACATCAGTAGCTCCTTTATCCAGAGTTCGGCAATGTGGCGTCCCTGGGTGCGAATTCTTTCGCCGACTGTGGCCACGGGTGACAGTGGCATTTTTTACTCCAAGGTTATCTCTGACACCATCGCCCGCGGCATCCAGGAATATGGTGCGGCCGATATTTCAACGGTGATTAGAGAAACCCCGGGGATCGATTTGCAGGTGGATGTTTTTCCTACCGATACCTTTGTTGCCGTCCACGTTACCCTGCTCGAAGCCAGGTCGGGACGCCTTTTATGGTCTGGCACCCAGCACGTGCCAAGTGGCGTCGAATTCATTTGCAATGTTGCGGCACTCCAGAAACTGATGAACCAATCGATTGATATCGGATTGATCCAACTGCGAAATTTATTGTCCGACAGCGACAATGAAAACGCCTACGCGATTGGATTTGATGCCCTGCAGATGATGTTCAGTGGAAGCCGGGACAACTTGTCCATAGCAGAATCCTACCTCGACCGTGCTTATGAGCGGGGCTCGAAAGGCATTATGCTGGCCCTGAAAGCCTATTCGAAAACGTTTCTGATGGGCGAGCATCTGGCGGACCGCAAGGCCCATATAGAAGAAACCCAGGCCCTGCTACGTCAAGCCATTGAGTTTGAGCCGTTTAACTCGAATGTGCTGGCCTTTGCATCCTACATTCATAGCTTTATTCTTGCCGATTACAGAACAGGTCATGATCTCGCCGAAAAAAGCTTGAACTATAATCCGGCAAACCCTTTGGCCCTCGCCTTTCTTGGCCGCGCCAAGACCTATCTGGGAAAGACCGACGAGGGATATCGTCTGTTGAGCCGGGCCCGGACCATTGCCGGACCGGGCCCAATTCGTTACACCATTGAATTCTTGACCGGCGTCGCCGCCACACTTTCCGGACGTTATGCGGAAGCCATTCGCCTCCATGAAATGTCGCGCACTATGGAACCGCGGTATCGCGCGCCCCTGCGCTATTTACTGATCCTTTATCTCAAAACCGGTGACCAGCAGAAGGCGCGTGCCATTCTCGAGGAAATTCGGAAATTCGAGCCCGATTTTTCCCTGCAAACCATCCGGCAAAACTCCTATCCAAGTGAAGGGCTCCGCGTTTCGGGATTGCTCGACTCCATTAATCTGAACTTCGAATGAGACCCGATTTTTTGTCATTCACTGAACGGGCAATAAAAAACCTCGCCAACGAGACATGCGGGGCAGGCGCAAAATTTTTCCAGTCACCTATATAAATTCTGCGTAAATCAGGACCAATCCATGTCCGTCATTTACATGGTGTTTCAGGATCCTGTTGTGCCGGGTCGGGCCTGGCCCGGCTGGCATCTGTTTTGGTTTTGGTTTTGGCTTCTGGATGACAGTCCGTGGAACCAGCTCAAGACGGCTTGATCGTATCACAGCGGGTATACGATATCACTGAACCTTTGTTGCGTCGATACAACGCGCCTCCAGATGCCTTTCACATCAACAAATGACGATGGGGACTGTATCTTTTCCGCTCCGTATTCCTTTCAGTTCCCTTTAGTGAGGCGACAGGTTGGAAATCATGTTTTTTTCATATCCCATTTACGGGTTTTTCACGCCGCTCAAATGCGACCCTCCTAATCTCGGCTCCCGAAGAGCAAGCGTTTCGCAGGCTCATAACGACAGGAGGTTATCATGCACACAGATGTTGACGACAGTTTTCCTTGTAGTGACACGGCAATGCTGCCGTTTGCGACCAGCCGAAAGCCCCGGGGCCATGCTGCCGATCCCGCTGCGATCGCCATCCACTCATTTTCATATTTGTAATTCAATCAGGGTCGACATCCACCATTTGTCGACAACCAGACACAGGAAAGAGAACTCAAATGACACACGGGAACGTATCTGCAGAATTCAAGAAACTGGTAAACCAAACCGCCGTCATCCATCCGAATGAAGTGCTTTTAAAAATTGCCAGCTTCATGGGCCCGGCAGACGAAGCAAACCCCTCAATACCGGCCGGCTGGACTTATTTTGGCCAATTCGTCGATCATGATCTGACATTTACAAAAACCGACGGTATGAACGCAAGAACGCCGATATTCGATCTTGATAGTCTATACGGACAAGGGCCTGCTTCCGAAGCCCACGGGGAGCTTTATGAAGGCCCAAGTGGCAACGAAACTTTCAAGACTGGAAACCCGGATAACCCAGAAGGCGATCTATTTCGAAATCTTGAATCCGTCGCACAGATACCTGATCCAAGAAATGATGAGAATATAATTATTGCATCATTGCAGTTATTGTTTCAGAAATTTCACAATCGTCTTGTCAGCCATCAGGGCATGAGTTTTGCCCAGGCAAAACAAACGGTGACCTGGCATTACCAGTCGGTTGTAAAAACAGATTTTCTGCCACGAATCGTCGGACAAAATCGCATCGACGAAATTGAGAAGAATGGGCGAAAAATCTTCCTTCCTTCACAAATAGATGAAGTCTTTATGCCCACTGAATTTTCAGGTGCATGCTATCGCTTCGGACACAGCATGGTCAGGGAAATGTATAGCTTTAATGACAAGTTCAACAACGAGCCATCCAATGCAAATTTGTTCTTTAAATTTAAGGGAGGTCGCCCCGGTAAAAACGGTCACCAAATCACCGATAAATGGACTCTTCAAGGTAACGGAAACAGCCTTTTGCGGTTTTTCGACCCCAGCATTCTGGATCCTGTTCGTGATGCCGATAATCGATCAGGAAAAATCGACACCAAGTTAGCGTCAACGCTGTTCAACCTTGAAGTGAAGCGCGGCGAAAACAATGTACTGGCGCATCGAAATCTTATTTCAGGGCAACGACTTGGACTTGCAAATGGCCAACAAGTGGTAAGCGCAATTCGAACCGCTGGCGTGTCTGTTTCACCGCTGACATCTGCTGAAATCCTGTCGAACGGGGCCCCGGCGGAAATCGCAGACAACACGCCGCTTTGGTATTATACGTTGATCGAAGCAGAAGTTCAAAATAATGGGGCTTGCTTAGGTGACATGGGCGGAACCATTGTTGCGGAAACGATTATTGGCCTGCTTCAGTCTGATCCCCACTCAGTTGTTAACAAGACGACCAATTGGCCGTTTAAGCTCGGTGATCAAAATACAGATGCCGTTTCAATGATCGACATAATTGGATTTGTCGGCAGCGCCTGATACGATTGATCCCATGGTCCGCAATCCTGCCAGCCAGGCTTGCGGACCAACTTCGTTTTATTTGGCGGTTTAATCACAGATTGGTTCCTTTCATGTTAATAGGTAAACAACTGAGACCGTAAATGCGGCCTGCTGTCGAGAGAACGCAGCGCCGGATGCCAATGGTCGTGAGATTGAGGCGATTGTTCAATTGACCAGAAAGGACCGCCATAAAGGCCCCGCCTATCTTTCGCGGAAACCGGTTTTCACGGAACTGACAATCGGTTTCAGCAGATAATCCAGCAGCGACTTGCGTCCGGTTTTAATATCGGCCTGCACCGTCATCCCGGGCAGGACTTTATTGCGACCGGGGTCATTGCCCACATAGGTGCGATCAAGCCCGATTATTCCCCGGTAATAGGGATCGCCCTGCTCATCGAGAAATGTCGTCGCAGAAATCTCCTTCAGTTCACCGGAGATGCCGCCATATCGGGCAAAATCATAGGTCGACACCTTAATGGTTACCGGTTGTCCGACTTCCAGGTGGCCGACATCACGGGTTGTAATCCGGGTTTCGATGATCAGTTCTTCATCCAGCGGCACAATTTCCATTATGATGGCGCCGGCGGGAATCACGCCGCCGTTGGTATGCACTTTCAAACCCTTGATAATTCCGTGAATTGGCGAGGGGATTTCGAGCCGCCGGACCCGGTCATACAATTTACTGAGTGATGAATTCACCTGCGCCAGTTCATTGGAAACCACGCCCATTTGCGTCAACGCCTGTTCCTTTTCATTGGTGTCAAGTTCGCGCAGTTTATTGCGGGACTCAGCCAGGCTTTCTGCCGTGCGCCGGCGGTCGACGATCAGTTTTGATAATTCTCCGCGGGCATCATTGACCTGGCGTTTAATATCCAGATAGACGATTTTCGAGGTCAGGCCTTTTTTGTAGAGATCTTCACGAAGTAACAGTTCCTCAAGCAATATATCGGCGTTGTTGGAAAGGGTTTCCTCACGTTCTTCAAACAGCGCCAATTCCTGCTTCTTTTGTTCGATCTGTGCAACGATGACTTCGCGTCTCTTTTGTGCCGCGTTTATCTGGCTCTGATAGATCGAGTACTGGTCATCAATCAGGCTTTTGTATTCGTCACCGACAAAGGAGAAATCAGGTTCCCGACTGGTACCGACAGCACGAAAGCGTTCAGCCTGCAGATCGAGGCCGGCCTGGCGGGCCTTCATCTGATTCAATTCCGTCGCCGCGCTGGACGGGTCAAGACGGATCAAGATCTGCTCGGTCTGCACTTCCTCGCCTTCATCAACCAGAATTTCCTGAATGATACCGCCTTCCAGATGCTGGATCGCCTGAACCTGACCGGTCGGGACAATTTCACCGGAGGTAACCGCCACTTCATCGACGTTTGTGTAATGCGCCCAGACGACGAAGGCGCAGATCACGGTCGAAATGGCAATCATCGACAAGCGAATAAGGCCGGCACTTCCTGCTTCCTCCAGGATAACGGACTGGGCAAGGAAGCGCGTTTGCCGGTCGCCGCGCCGAATTTTCTTCGGCTCGGCCAGATCTTCGTTGGAAAGTACCATTTCGTTCATAATGATCTCACATAAAGTCTTTCGGCATTTGCGCAAGGACTTCTTCGGCAGGCCCAAAGGCGCGGACATTGCCGTATTCAAGCCAGACGATTTTGTCTGAAAGTTTCAAATGGCTGGGCCGGTGGGTCACAATCAAACAGGTTGTATCGCCGCGCATTTCATCGACCATTCGCATAAATGCCTGATCCCCTTCAAAGTCGAGCCCGTTGCCGGGTTCGTCAAACAGCATAATCGGTGCGCGTTTCAAGTATCCCCTGGCAAGGTTAAGACGCTGTAAAAGACTGGTCGGCATCTGGCCGCCGCCGGAATCGCCAATCCGCACTTCCAGGCCCTGGCGCTGCCATTTTCCGGAGCCTTGCTTCAGCGCATCGATATCATCCAGGACCCCGGCCTTGAAACAGGCCCAGCGCAGGTCTTCATCTGTGGCTGTCGGGTGCGACAACCGCAGATTCTGGGCAATTGTTCCATAGAAAAACTGCAATGACTGGGGCACGTAGGCAATGGCGTGGCGTAATTCGACCGCGTCCATCTGGCGAATGTCCTGATTGTCAATCCGAATGCTTCCTGCCTGCGCCTGATACATACCGGCCAGCAGTTTCAGCACCGTTGATTTTCCCGATCCGTTTCCACCAACAACAGCGATCACTTCACCGGGGTCGGCTTCGAAGGAAACACCAACCAATGCCGGGTCCGCTTCCGGGCTGTAGCGAATGGAAACCCGGTTGAAACTCACGTAGCCTTCCATCCGCTTGATCGGATTGAGTTTCGAATGCTGCTCGCGTTCGGCGCGGATATTCATAAGATTGTTGATTTGCCCGACGCTGGCTTTCACCTGGGTAATTCGGGACATGGAAACAAAGGCCGTCTGCAACGGCCCCAGAACCCGCCATACCAGCATCATCGAGGCGACCAGGCCGCCAATCGACATTTCCCCGTCCAGAATCCGGAACACGCCAAAGACAATCGTGCCAACACCGGCCGCCACCATCAACACATGGGACATTGTCTGTACGACTGACGAATACTGGGATGCGGAAAATCCGTTCAGGGCGGCCTTGGCCGACAATGTCCGGTAGCGCTCCAGCCAGACCGCCTCGGCGCCACAATACTTGACTGCCCGCATGCCGCCCAGGGTTTCGACAACCAGTTCCTGGCGCCGGGCCCCGGCGCGGGCCGCCTTGCCGACAGCCGCCCGGATCAGCGGCGTCATGATCAGGGCAAGAATGCCGTACAGCGCCATCATGATGATGGGAACGAAAGCCACCGGCCCGCCCAGATAGGCGATCACGATGATAAAAATAAATACAAACGGCAGCTCAAAAAGCGTCAGCGCCATGGGGCCTGTGAAAAAGTCGCGGATCGTCTCAAAATCCTTGATGCGCGCAATTTGCGAACCAATGGTCGAGCGTTCGGTCAGCGCCGGCGGCAGGAACAGGATTTTATGGAAGATGGCAATGCCCACGATGTTGTCGAGACGCGCCCCGATATGGGCCAGGGTCTTCGTGCGAAAATAGCGTAGGACCATGTCGCAGGCAATGGCAATACCGACCCCCGCAGCGAAGTACTTGAGCGTAGGCAGCGAGCCGGTTGCAACAACTTTATCGTAGACGCCCATGACAAAAAGCGGTGTTGCCAGAGCCAGTAAATTCAGCACAAGGGTAATCCCCAGAGTCTGATAAAACAACGAACGGAAGCGCTCCGAGACGGCACGAAACCAGCCCATTTTCTGCTGTGCCGGGAGCAGGTCATCAGGATCAACGGGGGTCAGAAAGAGCGCAGTTCCCGGCACCGACGATTTGTCGATTTCCCGATAGGCGGTCTTGCCGCCGTCATAGATTTTGATCCTTTTGTTCTGGTGACTGAGCAGAATAATCGCATCGCCATCCTGCGGCAAAAACATGCAGGGGAACAACCGGGTATCAATCTTGCTGAGATTAATATCTACCGGTCGTGTTTCATAGTGCAGCGTCGCCAGAATGTTGCGAAATGCGGTGACGTCAATATGATCGACAAAATGCGGGACCGCTTCAGCGACATGGCGGGGATCACCCCGCCAGTGCAGGGCTTCAAGCAATGGCACAATACAGTTTGAGAGATCGGTGGCCTCCTTGAGCGCCGCCAACTCGCCACGGCCCCGGTCCTTACCCCGGGTGACTTTCGGGGCCTCGGGATCAGCTATGGATTGCCGGTCCGCCTCGGGTGGCTTTGCCGGCGGTACACCGCCGCCCCCGGATGGCGCCACCGGCGCCGGCGGAACTGCCCGCCCGCCGGATGCGGCGGGCGCTGCGGGCGCGGTGGGCGCGGTGGGCGCGGTCCGGGCAACCGGAGGAACCGGTTTGGATTCCTGCGGCTCAACGGCCGGCTGAGTTCCCAAAGCCGTTGGTTGCGGAGCCACCGGTTTACCTGGCGCGGCTGACGCTACCGGTGTCGGTTGCGCGGGTGCCGAAGGTCTGGGCGACGGCGGAACGGGTGCCGCTTGCACGGGCATCTTTGCAACGGGTTCGCCGGTCGATGGACCGGCTTTGTCTTCCTGCTGCTTTCGCAGACGTGGCGGCAACCGTTTCGGGTCGCCGGCGGGCGACGCCACAGATTGCTTAGTGGCGATGTCCGGTGCTCCGCCGCGCTTGTTTTTATCCAGCAGGGGGGATGCTGACAGCGCCGGGTCCCCGGTCGGTGTCGCTGCATCAGGCATTGATGTGGGCGACGGCTTCGCCGGCGGCGTGGCCACCGGGGCGAACAGATCCCGGCTTTCCGGCACCAATCGGTCGGACTTCGGATCCGGAAGCGGGTCTATCTCCTGGGTCTTTTTCTTTGCCCTGGACGCAACCAGCGGCTCGGTCAGGGCCTGCCCCGGAGAATCAAGCGGCGACTCATCAAAGGCTTCCAGTTTGGACAGGAATTTACTCACTGGCCGCCCTACCCCACCTGAACCACGCCACATCCAGCCGTGCCTTCAGTTGGCAACGGCGGATTACGGCGTTTTAAAAATTTGCGGATTGAGCCGACTTTGGAGGCGATTTTGTTGCCACCCGTCAGGGGCATTGCAACACTGGGGACGGAGTCGTCAACGGCTTCAATTTTCACCAGTCTGGGTTCTATCATGCGGGCACCACCTGGCCAGATTTGGAACTCAACTGGTCCGCACTGCCGCCGCGTTCAACCAGGTTAGCGTCGACAATGTCGTAAATCCGGTCTGCCAGATTGAGCATGGACGGGCGCGGCGTCACCAGCACCAGCGTGACCCTGCCGCGCAACCGCTCCAAAAGACCGCGCAGCATGGCGTCACCGGTTCCGTCCATGGCCGCGTTTGCTTCGTCGAACAACAAAATGCGTGGCTTGTCGACCAGGGCACGGGCAATCGCAACACGCTGCTTGATACCGCGCGGCATTTTGTCACCAGCCCCATCACCGACCGGCGATTCATAACCCTGCGGCATTTGCGCCACCACAGAATCCAGGCCCAATAACTTGGACATATCCATGGCGTCCTGAATTTTGTCATCCCGAAACATCGTCAGGTTTTCGAGCAGAGTTCCGTTGAACAAGACCCCTTCCTGCGGCAAATAAACCGCCTGCTTGCGAATGCTCGATGCCTGATAATCCCGCAAATCATTTCCATCGATCCGGGCGGTGCCGCTGGTTGGCGCAAACACCCCCATCATCAAATACAGCAGTGACGATTTTCCGCTGGCATTGCCACCTGAAATGCCGACGATTTCTCCCGGATTTATATGCAGGGAAACATTTTCAAAGAGCGGTGGCAATTCTTCACCATCGCGGTTTTTGCCAAAGCTGAATGTCACATTTTCCAGGGTGATCGCCCCTTTAACGGGCGGTAATTCAGGCAACCCCGGTGCTTTCTCGACCTGCATTGCGAACACGCCCTTTAACCGCTGTTCGGCCAATTTGATGCTTTGAAAACGGGTCCAGATACCAACGGCCTTTTGCAGCGGCTGCATGGAACGACCCGCCAGCATCGTACAGGCGGCCAGGCCACCGACCGTGAGTGCGCCGTCGATGACATAGGTAGAACCGACACCGACCACGGAAAACAGGATGACCTGTGAAAAGAAGGCGCCCGCCGACTGCGCATAGGAACTGCGCAGCGCCACATCATGTTCGGCTTCCGCACAGGTTTCCTGAAGACGTTCGTAACGACGGACCATCTGCTCTTCCATGGCCAGACCTTTTACGGTGTGAACACCACCCAGAACCTCGATTAAAAAACTGAATCGCCGGTCGTCGGCACTCATGCGGATATTCAGTGCAGCGCGAAGTTTTTCACCGATCACATAGGCGACGATAAAAAACGCGATGAAAATAACAACCGGAACCAAAAACAAAAGGCCGGCCAGATAGGCGATCGCCCCCAGATAAAGGATCGCAAAGGGAAGATCCCAGAACGCCAGCAGCGCTTGACCGGAGTAATAGTCCCTGAGCATTGCAAGGGCATTATAACCTTCCAGGTGAGCGCCCGCCCCCTGCTTCTCAAAGTCGATAATCGACGCTCCCAGAAAGCGCTCGATGGCAGCCGATCCCGCCAGATGGTCAAACCGCGCGCTCATCCAACCCGTCACATAGGAGCGTCCCAATCGCAGCATGGCCTCAAGCACAAGCGCCACGCCAATGCCGACAATAAGCAGGATCAGAGTGCCCTCGGCTGAATTGGGGATAATGCGGTCATAGACCTGCAACAAAGTCAGTGGCATGGCCAGCGACAGGACATTGATGAAAAGCGACGCCAAGGCCAAATCGAACTTGGCGCCCGGCATATAGGCAAGCTTACCCGGCTGCCAATCTTCATCATTTACGTGCTGTTTTTTCCGCCCAAACATGCAACGCAGTGTCCATCGCCGATAGGGAGTGCCCAATGCCCAGAAATCCGGCGTCAGCGTGCACCGGGATTCCCCCGTACTATGCCTAAAGTGATTTCCTTAACTTTTCGTTACAAACAGATCAAAAGCCGTTTAAAATTAATACTTTAGGAGAACAAACGGAGGTCGTCCAGTATACACCCGTCAGTCAGTCAATTCCCGTTTTTTCCTTGCTCAGGGCCTTGATTATTCCCAGGGCCTTGCGCAACACCTCTTTTTTGCCCATTCCCGATCTGATTTCCGGATCATACAGTGTCTTCACGATGATCCTGTCTGCAGGCGATAATTCGGTGATTTGATGATGATCTGAAAAAATAGACAGCCATTTCACATTATTGTCATTGGGCAGCCCGAGGGTCTGGACCAGTTCCTCCAGCACGCAATGACTGATCCCCTTTTCGTCCCTGTCCGTATTGGCAACGATAACCGCCCGATCGATTGCGCGGGTTTTCTGATTTTTCCAGATGACAAAGAAACAGCCGTTTTGCGCCGCCAGTTGGCGGGCACCCACATCTTCATGATATACCAGAACAGGGTTCGTCATGTGAATTCTTGGTACAAAATTTATTGTCAAATTGGGTTCCTGGCCGGAACCGGCATAGTCTTCAAGTTTTAAATCTGTAAGTTGGGACAAGGTCTGCAGGTGCTTTTTCGCAACCTCGAAATGGAAATTATCCACGGGGATTTGTCGGAACGCGATCTCCGTTATGTTGTTGTCGTGAATAATCGCCACATCATCATAGGCACGGATGGCAACGCGGATCGGCTGTTCCCATTTCAATACCTCCGCGCGCGGCTTTTTGCTGCCAAATTCATTGCCAAAGACAACGGTTTCAAAGGCGCGATACAAATCGCCAAGGGTTGCGACCGGCTGGGATTGATTTTCCGCCGCCACCGCGCCGCACTGTCCGGCCAGCCCCATCCCCGCCGCGACAACAAGGCTGCGCAGAAGGACCATGGGTTTGCGACCGGTTTGCCTGAGCGGTTTCTGTATTACCCACCGTTTGCGGCAAGAATTTTCCAAGACATCAGCATCCTGTTGGCGGTTTCCGCGTAGGTCTCGAAGATACCTATAGGTGCCGTATATGACCAGATGTGGGCTAAATTCTGGTCAGGGCGTGGCACAACAATAATTCGTTTCATGAAGCCCTGTCCAGCGTGGTTATAGGACAGAATGATCTCCCGTCCCTTCAATTGATAGGCATCGCGCAGATAATCCCAGGGTCTTTCTTCGATATGACGTAATCCCTGAACTGATTTCTGCAGCGATTCAATGAGGCTGGCAAGTGCCAGTTCGGCAGCGGCCTCGGCGGTATCAGCCCCTGGTGGAGCAATATTCTGCACACTTACAATTGCCGAATAGGCGGGGCTGCCTTCCTTGCCACTAAACATGACCGTCATCCGCGAAGGTACATCACTTGTCCATTCCACGGGATAGCGGATGGAATAGCCATAACCGGTTTCGTTGAAAACCGATGAACTGGACGACAGGGTGACCTGCGGAATGATGATATCATCGGGCCCCGGCCTGAAATGCGACAGCATCCAGTCATACTCGTGCATCAGACTTTTGTATTCCCGCTCAGCGGCGAAAAAAATGAAAACATGGTCCGTTCGCGCGCCCCGGATAATATCGATCCTGGCACGGGAGTTTACCCCTTCATAATGCACTTCAATGGCCGGCAGCCCGCCAATTTGCTTGTGGGCTTGATCAACTTTGCGGCTCCACGGCCTGCCGGGCCCGAGATATTTGGCTTCCAGGCGAAGCGGCATTTCCGTCAATGGAATTTCAGGTTTTGCCGGACCCGTTTGCAGACTGACCATATATCCCTTGCGCGAGCGAATCGAAATTTGCGGATTTTCTTCATCGCGCTCAAGCACCTGGCTGCCCGGCGGAATGGCGATGGTAAAGCCGCGGACCGGGTGGGTATATATTTTGGATTTGGAATCAATAATTTGCGATTCGGCTGGAAGAGGCGCGGGATTTTCGGCCGCCAGCACAAGTCCGGACGGTATCAGGCCGGCAAGCAATAGCAAAAAAGCCTCAAAACTGTGACGTTTCATCTCCTAATGTCTCCCGGGAGGCCAAGTTTAGGGTGCAATTTTAGGCAATCTTTCGTAATATTCCGTTAACCATAGGAACTTGGACCGAGGCAGCCATGGCACGGATCAAAGACGACTACCGGAGTTTATCGGGTGTACAGAAGGCGGGTATTTTCATGCTGGCCATCGGCACCGACAATTCCGCCAAGTTGTTCGAGCGGATGGACGACGAAGAGATCCGCGAT
>JABMNT010000070.1 GCA_013203595.1 Rhodospirillales bacterium | reverse complement strand
TTCAAACTTCAGATACTGGGCCGCCCACATCTGATGCTGGCCGACCTCGGTGGTGATAAAGACCTCCTGCTTGAGCTTGTCGGTCATTTCCTGCAACCGGCAAAGCGCATGCTGGGGCTTGATCACTTCGCCAGCCTGCACATACTTGAGGCTGTCCCGTGAGCGCCATTCTTCAATCTGCTTCCACCAGGCCTTCAGGCCCCTGGCATCGACTTTGGCCTGGGATGCTTTCCAGACCTTCAGCATATCTTCGAGCACATGTCCCACGTCACCAATGATGCCCAGATCAACGGCTACGTTCTTGTTGATGCTGGACGGGTCGATATCGATGTGAATTTTCTTCGAGCCGGGCGAAAAGGCATCGAGGCGGCCGGTGATCCGGTCATCAAAGCGGGCACCGACGGCGATCATCAGATCACAGTCATGCATGGCCATATTGGCTTCATAGGTCCCGTGCATGCCGACCATGCCGATAAACTGCTTATCGGTTGCCGGATAGGCACCAAGCCCCATCAGTGTCAGGGTACAGGGCGCACCCGTTGCCCGGACCAGCTGAGTGAGCAGTTGCGACGCCTTTGGCCCTGAATTGATGACCCCGCCGCCGGCATAAATGATCGGCCGTTTGGCCGCCTTGATCATGGCAACGGCGTCAGTGATATTCTTGGCCGGCGCCTTCAGTTGCGGGTTGTAGGACTTCAGAGCGACCTTGTTTTTAGGCAGATACTCGCCCATCGCCATCAGCACATCCTTGGGTAAATCGATCACAACCGGCCCCGGGCGTCCGCTTTCCGCAATCAGAAAGGCTTCGTGCATGACCCGGGCCAGGTCGTCGACGCTGCGGACCAGATAATTATGCTTGGTGCAGGGCCGGGTTATGCCCGTCGTATCGGCTTCCTGAAAGGCGTCATTGCCAATCAGATGGGTCGGCACCTGGCCGGTCAGACAGATAATCGGAACTGAATCCATGAGCGCGTCGGTCAAACCGGTAACCGCATTGGTGGCGCCGGGACCGGATGTCACCAGAACAACCCCGACCTTGCCGGTCGAGCGCGCATAGCCTTCGGCCGCATGCACGGCGCCGCCTTCCTGACGGACAAGGATATGGCGCAACCGGTTCTGCTTGAACATGGCATCATAAATCGGCAGCACAGCTCCACCGGGATAGCCAAAAATTTCGGTGACACCGTGATCCACCAGCGCCTTTAATACGATTTCAGAGCCGTTCATTTGCTCTTTGGCCATGGCCTTAGTCCTCTAATAGTTCTCTCGACCTGCGCATAACGCGGTCGCGCATCTGTACATACAAACCAATGGCCGACACCTCTGGGGTCCCGGCCAACTCATCCCCAACTCCATGAACTGTCTATGCTTTTGAATTCATTTCCCGGAGAGCGGGCAACCTAATCGCTCGGTTCCGGTGGGTCAAGACCTGTTAGAAAATAAATGCAAAGTTTTTTTGTTATTATACGTAATTATATTACGCGTAAATTGGGATGCCAATGTGACCAAACTTAATGTCCGTTTTATCTGCTGTCGGGTTTTGACGCGCCATTATGCCTTTGTGTCACTTCTGCCTCTTATAGGGCTGCCGCGAACCCGGCCATGAAGTCAGCCAGCCGTTTGCGTGTTTCATGATCAGACAGGTTCCCTTGCTTATCGAACACCGCTCCTGCCCGCAAAACCATAAGGCGCCCTTCAAACCAGGGGTGCATGCCGAGGGCACGCAAGACCGGCAGCCAATGTGCCTGCGCGAGAATCGTACCAAAGCCGCCCGGCGACGCGCCGATAACAGCGGCCGGCTTGTTTCGGAACAAGGCCGCGCCATGACCGCTCGACATCCAGTCGATGGCATTCTTGAACACGCCGGGAACACCGTTGTTGTATTCAGGTGTGACGAGGAGAAGTGCGGCCGATCCGCGCAGTTGATCGTGTAATATCTTCACACCTTCAGGCACACCCTGCTCCGCCTCAATGTCGCCGTTGTAGAGGGGCACATCTGCGATCGAGCCGATTTCAACTTCAACGCCAGCGGGGGCGACTTCTTTGGCAGCACGCAGCAGACCTGAATTAAATGAAGCTCTGCGAAGACTTCCAGACAGTCCCAGTATTTTTGTCATTCCATGAGCTCCTTTGGTGAACGTTTAAACCTGCGCCTTCGCACCAGGGACATAAGCAAGGAAAGGGCAATTAAAGGCAACGGCTTGGTACGCATAAAGTCCGATAAATTCATTACAGCTTCAAGTCTTCATGGGTTCAGACGACGGCAGTTACTCCCTCCTGGCCGGGCAATAGCGTTTTTGATTAAGCCGGTTCAGTTGCCCGGTGCCATGACCCGGTTGAGGTGATCGATAATCCCGGCGGCCACCGGCAGCGCCTGTTTGATGTGCATACCGGCTTTCAGTTTTTCATCATACAGGGTGGCCAGCAGAATGATGTCGGTGCGGTACAGGGTCCGGCTGGTGCTCTGTTGGTTGAAAATCGATGGCTGCACGATGTCGCTGTCGTTTTTCAGTCCAAAGGCCTGGGTCATCTCCTCAAGCAGACAGGCATCCATGCGCGCACTCGGCAGTTCGCTGTTGATAACCAGTGTCGCCCGATCAATCGCCCCGGTCGGGGCAAAGAAAATCAGATAACAGACGCCGTCGCGGGCCAGTGTTTTCAACCGGTTGGGGTCCGTATCCGGTTCCAGAAAGGGCGCATGCATGGCCAGCGGCGGCACAAACTTGATGAAAAAATTAGCGGGTTTTCCCACTTTTTTGCTGTCTTCCGACTTTACGCCTGAATATTTAACAAGCGTGTTCAGATGCTTTATGATCATCTCCACAGCCCCCGCATCGGGCCGCTCGTTGGCCATTTTCAGCTCGTGGCTGCCGTCCGGCCGCTTGATCAGCTGGCCACTCATGGCGCTGACAGAGACCCGAACCGGGCCCGTCCATTTATGGATAATCTTCTCGTCCTCGGCCACTTCATCAAACTCGGCGCCAAACACCACATCAGCGAAAAATGTTGTCAGGTCCTGTGACGGGGGTCGATCCGCAGCCCCGGCAGCGCCCCCGGCCAGGGCGGCAAGGATCAGCCATAAGGCAGGCAGGCTGCGTTTGCAGGCGGTACGCGGGTTTATCATTCTGGTCTCCCCTGGCCATCAGCGGCCAATGATCATAGCGAAAAAACCAATCTGCACCAAGGGCTGGAATTTAACCGACCGGTGCCTTGAGTTTTAAAAATTCCGACAGGGCGGCGAAGCTGGGTTCATAAACGTTGGCGCCGAAATCCGCGAGCACCAGATCGGCGGCGCCCTGATTGCGAAACCAGGTGAACTGCCGCTTGGCCAGGTTGCGGGTCGTTTGCTTTGCCCGTGCGAGGGCTGCTTCCATATCCAGGTCGCCCTGCAGAACGGCAATCAGTTCCGGCACGCCGAGCGCCTTCATGGCCGGCAAAGAGGCGTTCAGGGACAGCTCGGAAAGCTTTCTGACTTCCTCCAGCCCGCCCATTTCCAGCATGGCCTCGAACCGGCCTTCGATTTTCTGATAAAGCGCCGCCCGCTCGGGCATCAAGTGCAGGGTGAAAAAGCGGGCTGCCACGGGCGGCTCGGCGGACTGTTCGCCCTGCCAGTCCGACAGCGATTTTCCGGTGGCCTGGGCGACCGCAAAGGCGCGCACCAGCCGTTGCCTGTCGGACGGCCGCAGCCGGGCGGCGGATGGCGCATCAAGGGCGGCCAGCCGCTGCAAAAACCCGTCCCCGCCCAGGGTCCGGTAAAGGGCTTCCGCTTCGCTGACAATGGCCGCCGGCACTTCGGGAATTTGCGCCATCCCCTCACCCAGCACCTTCAGATAAAGCCCGGTGCCACCGCAGACGATGGCAAGGCGGCCGCGTTGATGAATGTCATTGATACGGGCGACCGCCAGGTCCAGCCACATCCCGGCCGAGCAGGCCTCGGCGGCGCCAAGGATGCCATAGAGGTGATGAGGAACCCGGGCCATGTCCCGGGCCGAGGGCCTGGCTGTCAGGACCGACAATTCGCGATAGATCTGCATGCTGTCGGCGTTGACGATTTCGCCGTCCAGGCAGCCCGCCAGAACCAGCGCCACCGCCGATTTGCCACTTGCGGTCGGCCCGGCAATAAGAATAACTTGAGGCCGCGTCTCGGGTGTCATCACACCATACTTCGGTAAATTCGCAACGGGGACAAGCCACTGAAGACGAGAGCAGGGAATCGCTCGGTGGCGCGCGCCGTCTTAAGAGGAGAGGACATCGCAATGTCTAAGACCATGACCTTCCAGGCCACTCCGGGCATCGCCCGGCTGACGCCCGTGCACCTGGAACTGGTTTCCGCCGCCCTGCTGCGTGCCGGCGCATCGGGCCTGAAGCCCCGATGGATCACCAAGAACGTCCAGGCCGAGCTGCGCTATGACGGCATCGAGG
>JABMNT010000069.1 GCA_013203595.1 Rhodospirillales bacterium | reverse complement strand
TGGAAGATTTATGCCTAAAACATCATCAAAACTCCCTTTTTAGAAAATCTCAACTGCAAAAGGACGAATCGTATCGGCGCAAGATTATTTAGAGAGAAAAGTTACGCGGGAAAACAAGAATTTTGCAACTGGCTCAAATAAAACGAATTTCGATTGGACAGGCTGAACATTCCGACGATCTGTCCTGTTGTTATCAACAATTCATGCCTTCACTGCTCATTTTTACTTAATTCTCCGCCAGTTTACCTAAATTCGCGATTAAGGTAAATCCAAATTCCCGCACTGAAGGTCACCAGAGTTTCTTCAATAATTTGACCTTCGGTCACAAACATACAATAATATGAATATGTGCAGGCAGAAAACTGTCGGTAAAGAATTTTTAATTTAAATTGACCCGTGTGATTCAGATCACAGCCACGATGCAGACATTACAATACAATCATATGCAGATAAACACAGGAAAGTGAATTTTTATGAATTTTTGTATTAACACTGGCCGAGCCGGTTGGCGTCTGCCCAATAGATCAAGCATCGTCTTGTGGCTGCTGGCCTTTGCCCTGTTCGGGTTTCTGGCGCATCCGGTTCAGGCCCAAGCGGCGCAGTGGACGGTTGATAGCAGTGCCAGGGCCGAAGTACTGGTGCCGGGTGGTGCCTGGGCGCCGCTGCGTGCCAATACCGAGTTG
The DNA here is from genome assembly GCA_013203595.1 of Rhodospirillales bacterium. Lineage (GTDB taxonomy): Bacteria > Pseudomonadota > Alphaproteobacteria > Rhodospirillales > Casp-alpha2 > JABMNT01. The sequence continues at coordinate 6,543 of JABMNT010000069.1, read as the reverse complement.
GCTCCCGGATCAGAAGTCAAGGTCGGTGCCGGCGGTCGGGTGATTTTGAAAAAGAATGGCGATACGGTTACGCTTTCGCCCAATAGCCAGCTCAAGATACCGGTTGCTGCCACGGCGGCGGCTGACAGCCCCAGCATCCTCCAGAAAATCGGCACCCTGCTCTACAAGATCAGAAAGCGCGATTTGTCCCTGTTGAAATTGGCCAGCACCAACGACGTAAACAGCCCCTTCAAAGTCGACACGCCCTATTTGGCGGCGGTTATCAAGGGCACCGTGTTCACCGTCAATGTGACGCAGCAGGGTTCTGCCCTGCATGTGACCGAAGGACTTGTGGAGGCGATTTCCCTGGCCACCGGCGAACGCGGGTTGGTCCGGCCGGGCCAGACGGCACGCGTATCGTCGCTCGCGGGTGCAGGGCTGACCATCAGCCATGGTGGCAAAGTCAACGGCAAGTCCGGCGACAGTGATGTCAAATCCGGTGATGAAAAGGCTGATCAGGACGCCAATGGCGAAGCCAAGCCAGGCCCTGGTGAAAAAGCCGACAATAACGGTGGTGGCAATGCCAATGCCAATGCCAATGCAAATGGCAACGGCAACGGCAACGGCAACGGCAACGGTCAGGAGCGATTGGCTGAAAAGAAAACCGGTCGCGGGCTTGATAAAGCGGTGATCGGTGAGCCCCTGGACGTATCCAAATCCTCAAAGGGATTGGTAACAGCGGCACGCGGCCTCGGCCAGCCATCCGTAGCCGGAACGAAAGTTCAGAAAATCCCCGGGCTGAGTAACGGCAATGGCAAAGGCAACGGCAACGGCAAGTCGAAATCGACCAATCAGCTTGCCGCCAATGCGGTTCCCGGCCTGAATACCGCCAACGGTGGCGGTGGCGGCAGCAGCAACGCCGGCGGTAACGGCAACGGCGGTGGTAACAACGGAAGCAACGGTTGCAATGGCAAAGGTAAAAAGAAGGGGTGTTAAGGCACCCTAACCTTAACCCCGATTACTAGGAATACGGGATCCCGCTTCGCAAGAATTCGGGATCCCGCTTTGCCGCAATACGGGCCAGACTCGTTTAACAAGAGGGAAATCCCTCTTCGGTCAACAGGGCAGCAGGTGCCAGCGCTATGAACTTGTTCCAGCCGGTTAATACCAAGGCCTTACATGACAGCAAACGGTCACGCTGGCCGCATGCGGTTGTCTTTGTCCTGGTCGCCCTGGCCTACGGGCTGGGTGGCCTTGACGGGCTCGAACATAAGCTGATGGACCTGCGGTTCAGGGTCTCTGACAGCCCTGTATCCAGCGATTCCGTGCTGGTCGGCATCGACAGCCAAAGCATTCGTGAATTCAGGCAATGGCCCTGGCGAAGAAGCCTGCATGCCCAATTGATCAGGCGTTTGACCGCTGCCGGTGCGCGGCGTATTGTTCTCGACATTGACCTCAGTTCTTCTTCATCGCACGCGGAAGATGCCGATCTCGCCGCGGCGATCAGGGATGCCGGTGGCCGGGTTGTCCTGCCGATATTCAAGCAGCGCACAATGAGCGGCACGAAAGCCTTTACCTATACGGAACCGCTGGCGATGTTTCGCGATCATGCGCAGACGGCTTCGGTCAATATCCAGACCGAATCAGACAGTCTGGTTCGACGTTACAACCGGGTTGAATCCTGGCAGGAAACCTTCGTCCCTGCCCTGGCCACCCAGTTGGCCGGATTGATGCCGGTATTTTTTGAGCCGTTCTATGTGGATTATGGCATCCGCCCGCAATCCGTACCTTATTTCTCCTATGCGGATGTCTACCGCGATCAGTTTTCAGCCGACGCGGTCAAGGGGCGGACCGTCTTCATCGGCGCCGTGGCCGTCGAACTGGGTGATATGCTGTCGGTACCCGTGCATGGGTCGCTGGCCGGTCCCATGGTCCAGATTCTGGCCTACGAATCGATCAAGACCGGCCGCACTATCGAACGTTCACCGGCCAGTTTGAGCCTCATTGCCGCCCTTCTTCTCGCGCTTTTTCTGGGGCCGCGCATTTCCGCCTGGTCCTGGAAGTGGGGCCTGCTGACAACACTCGGATTGGGTGGTCTGAGTTTTGCCGGTGCCGCCGGTCTGCAGGTTTTCGCTCCCGTCAGTGCTGATATTTCGCCGCTGTTGCTGGTGCTCTCCCTGTCCTACATCTGGAGCCTGATCCAGAAGATCGACATTCAGTCCCTGGGCCTGTTTAAACAACATATGGCGGCCGTGCATACACGGGCTCTCATGAGCTCCGTCGTTGGCGAAAGTTTCGATGGTATTATTATCACCAAGCCAGACGGCGAAATCCTGTTCGTAAATCCCGCCGCCTGCAATCTGCTGGAACGCCGCACAAATGATATTGAAGGCCAGAATATCAGCCGCTTCCTGCAGACGGATGATGACAGTGCCTATGAAGCCAAGTCCAGGGATGTGAGCGGTTCGGAAGCGCAGGTTATCGCAAAATCACGCCTGTCTGAAGTCAAAGCCAGAAGCGGTGTCCGGGTACCGGTGGAATATTCGGCGACCATCGTCCCGCTTGTCTTGGGGCAAAGCGCTTTTGAGATCCGAACAGATAACAGGTCTGCCTATATTTATACGCTGCGCGATGTGCGCGAAAGCCAGAAAGCCGAAATGGCCATGCAAACGGCGGCCGACAAAGCCATTGCTGCGGACCATGCAAAAACCGAACTGCTGGCCAATGTCAGCCACGAGCTGCGGACCCCGTTAAACGCCGTGATCGGTTTTTCAACCTGCATGGATAACGAGATGTTCGGCCCGCTGGGTCACGAAAAATACAAGGAATATGCCCACGATATTCTGTACAGCGGCCAGCATTTACTCGAGATGGTCGAAAATATCCTGACCATATCGCGGGTTGATTCGAACAATTACACGCTTGTTGAAGAAAATCTGGACCTCGGTGCCCTGGTCCATGACTGCGTCAACATCGTCAAGGGAACTGCGGATTTGAACCAGGTGACGTTGGAAGCTGATCTTCCCGACGATCTTCCAAAGCTCTATGCGGACTCCAAAACCCTGAAGCAGATTCTGCTCAACCTGCTTGGCAATGCGGTAAAGTTTACCGGCGCGGAAGGTACCGTATGTACATCGGTTCGGTTTGCTCCGAGCGGCGAACTTGTGCTGACGGTCGCCGACAATGGAATTGGCATTGCCCAGGACGATGTACAGCGGATTATCAAGCCTTTTGAGCAGGTCGAAGGGGCAATGAGCCGCACCCATGGCGGCGCCGGCCTTGGCCTGCACATCGTTTCCGGGCTTGTCGAATTGCATGGTGCGCAGCTGCAAATTCAAAGCAAGCTGGGTATCGGCACTAAGGTCTCGGTTCGCTTTCCCCGCGAACGCGTCGCCGGATATGACAACGTATTTTCGATCGTCGATCAAACCTCGCGCCGTCTCGATTAGAGCGTTTCCTATTGATATGGAACCGCTCCAGGACCCGCCGCACCGGCGCAGGCCGCCGCTGACCCCCTAATACAAAATTCCGATCACCGCGCCGGTCAAGCAGGTGGCGATCAGCCCCGACAGGATCGATTTCGGGCCAAGGCTGAGGATGTCGTCGCGGCGCTCGGGCGCGATGGCGAGCAGGCCACCGATCATGATACCGAGGCTGCCGAGATTGGCAAAGCCGCAGAGCGCATAGATCAGGATCAGCCGCGACCGCGGATCGAGGACGTTGTCGCCGATTTTGACAAGCTCCAGATAGGCGATGAACTCGTTGAGCACCACCTTCAGGCCGAGCAGTTGCCCGGCCACCTGTGCCTGCTCCCAGGGGATCCCCAGCAACCAGGCAAAGGGCCGCATCAGCCAGCCGAGGGAGCGTTCCAGCGACAGCGCGGCACCGCCCACATCGGGCAGCAGGCCGAGGCCCATATTGACCAGACTGACCAGGGCAACGGCGACCACCAGCATGGCGATGACGTTGATCAGCAGCGCCACCCCGTCGGTGGTGCCACGGCTGACCGCATCCATGGTGCTGGCATAGTGGCCGCTGACCACAACCTCCGGCTCAGGGGCGGCACCAGCGGCGCCCTCCTCACCCGTATCGCCGCCAGGGGGTACCATCAGGCGGGCCACCATGATCGCCGCCGGGGCGCTGATCAGCGATGCCGTCAGCAGATGGCCGAGCGCATTGTCGATGGCCCCGCCGAGCACGCTGGCATACAGCACGATCATGGTGCCGGCGATGGTCGCCATGCCCGCCGTCATCACCATGAACAAGTCAGCCCGCGTCAGTTTGCTGATATAGGGGCGGACCAGCAGCGGCGCTTCGACCATGCCGACAAAGATATTGGCAGCCACCGCAAAACCGCTCGCCCCGCTGACGCCCAGGGTCTTGCCCAGCGCCCAGGCGAAGGCCCTGACCACGGCTGGCAAGATGCGCCAGTGAAACAATACTGCCGACAGGGCGCTGACCACCAGAATCAGCGGCAGCGCCTGGAAGGCCAGGGTGAAGCTGGCACCGGGGTAAGGTTCGGTAAAGGGCAGCGGGCCGCCACCGATATAGCCAAAAACAAAAGACGTGCCGGCCCGGGTCGCGTCCTGCAGGGCGGTGACCGCGTTGTTGAGGCTGAGCAGCCCGGCTTGAAACAGCGATACTTTCAACAGCAACAGCGCCAGGCTCAGTTGCAGCGTCAGCCCGATGGCGACGGATTTCCAGGAAACCCGGCTGCGCTGTTCGCTCACCATCCAGGCGATGCCCGTAAAAACCATAATACCGATCACGCTCTGCCAGATCATCCGTCCTGCCCCCGCTGTTGTTTCAAACGCGATTATAAGGGCCGTCCGGATCACGGCAAGTTTGCAATTGACAGGGAAGCAGGAAGGTGCGGGAACCCGCCCAAGTGGATTCGGCTCGGGTGTTGCCAAAGCGGCGCATTTTATGGCCTATCTGCATAGTTACAGGCAAACCCGGGAAAAGGACCGTTGCATGGGGGCCAATACCAAAGGCGCGTTGCTGGGGCTGGCGACCTATGCCATCTATGCGGGCCACGATGTGATCATCAAGTATCTGGGGGCTACCTACAGCCCCTTCCAGATCCTGTTTTTCAGCGTGGTTTTCGGCTTTCCGCTGGTCTCCCTGATGCTGGTGGGCGACAGGACGTCGGCCAATCTGCGGCCGCGTCATCCCTGGTGGGTGGCGCTCCGGACCATTTCGGTGCTGATCGGCGGAGTCTGCGGGTTTTACGCCTTTTCGGTACTGCCGCTGGCTGAAACCTACGCGATGCTGTTTGCCATGCCGCTGATGATCACCGTTTTGTCGATCCCCCTGCTCGGTGAACGGGTTGGCATCCATCGCGGCGGCGCCGTGGTGGTCGGGCTGATCGGCGTGCTGATTGTCCTGCGGCCGGGCTCAGCGGAACCGAACTGGGGCCATCTGGCGGCCCTGGCGGCGGCCTTTTTCTCGTCGCTGGCCTCCATTGTCGTGCGCCGCATCGGCAAGGATGAACGCGACGTGGTGCTTCTCCTGTTTCCCATGCTCGGCAATTTTCTGATCATGGGGGCGCTGATGCCCTTTACCTATATCCCCATGCCATTGATTGATCTCGGGGCTGTCGCGCTGATGGCTGTTCTGGCTTTTGTCGCCATGGTTTGCATGATCAGTGCCTTTAAGACCGGCGAGGCCGTGGTGGTCGCCCCGATGCAGTATTCGCAGATCCTGTGGGCGGTGTTTTACGGCCTGTTACTGTTTGACGAGGTCCCCGACACAGCAACCCTGGCCGGAGCCACTGTGATCATTGCCAGCGGCGTTTATATCGTGCTGCGTGAAGATCGGCGCAGTATTTCGGAAAACACCCCGGTGCTGCTGGCCCGCAGCCGGGTTTCCGCCAGCGATTATTTCCGCCTCGGCGCGTTTCTGACCGGGTGGCGCAAGGGTAAGGGAAAACAGCACGTAGAGTAACCAGGCAGGGAAAAGGCCTTTTCGTCCGGGCGGCCTGCGCGGTTGACCAGGTGCCTGCGAATCTCACCGGTTTGGGTTTGTCGGGACTTTAATTTCTTTGTTCTCAATTTGTTCCGTTTTTTCAGGGCCTTGCGGACTGTCCTTTACGGCGCCCAGAAACCCCTGTAAATCTGGTTCCTTCGAAGCCCCCTGCGTTTTGCCCTTTCTGTCCCGAGGAGCCGGTTGTTGTCGCTAGATAAAATCATCGTCCGTGGTGCCCGCGAGCACAATCTGCGCGACGTCAATGTGGACATTCCGCGCGATAAACTGACCGTGATCACCGGCCTCAGCGGCTCCGGTAAATCGTCACTGGCTTTCGATACGATCTATGCGGAAGGCCAGCGCCGTTACGTGGAAAGCCTGTCGGCCTATGCCCGCCAATTCCTCGAGTTGATGCAGAAACCCGATGTCGACAGTATTGAAGGGCTGTCGCCGGCGATCTCCATCGAGCAGAAAACCACGTCGCGCAATCCGCGCTCGACGGTCGGCACCGTGACCGAAATCTATGACTACATGCGCCTGATGTTTGCCCGCGTCGGCACTCCCTTCTCGCCGGTCACCGGGCTGCCGATCGAGGCG
>JABMNT010000068.1 GCA_013203595.1 Rhodospirillales bacterium | reverse complement strand
GGGCCGGGCCTCGTCGATATGCTGACCCAGGCAGCCCGAAAGAACGGAATTGATATTCAATATGAAGCACGGGCCCTGCGCTTGCTGACGGATGGCAACAAGGTTGAGGGCGTGCAAATCCGCAAAAACGGCAAGCTCAGGGATATTCCCGCCAAGGCGGTCATTCTGGCGGCGGGCGGGTTTCAGGCCAACTCGGAAATGCGCACCCGATATCTGGGCCCCGGCTGGGATCTCGCAAAAGTCCGCGGCACGCCTTACAACACTGGTGACGGCATTCGCATGGCGCTTGATATCGGGGCCTCTTCCGCAGGCAACTGGTCCGGCTGTCACGCTGTCGGTTGGGAGCTGAACGCACCGGAGTTTGGTGATCTGGCGGTGGGTGATAATTTCCAGAAACACTCCTATCCGTTCGGTATTATCGTCAATGCGAAGGGCGATCGTTTTGTCGATGAGGGGGCTGATTTCCGAAATTATACCTATGCCAAATATGGCCGCGAAGTGTTGGCTCAGCCCGGCCATTTTGCTTGGCAGGTGTTTGATAGCAAGGTTACGCATTTACTGCGCGACGAATACCGCATCCGCCAGGTGACGAAAGTCACGTCGGATACGATCGAGGGCTTGGCCGCACAGATGGAAGGTGTCGACGCGCAAGCCGTTGTGAAGACGATCAAGGCTTATAATGCCGCTGTTAAAACCGATGTGCCGTTTAACCCGAATGTTAAGGATGGCCGCGGCACCGACGGATTGAGCCTGCCGAAAAGCAACTGGGCCAACCTGCTCGATGCCCCACCCTATGAGGCTTATGCCATTACCTGCGGCATCACTTTTACCTTTGGTGGCTTGCGTATTGATACGGATGCGGCTGTGCAAAGTACCGATTATCGGCCCATACCGGGCCTGTTTGCCGCAGGTGAGCTGACCGGCGGTATTTTCTATCATAACTACCCGGGCGGAACCGGCCTTATTAACGGTGCGGTATTTGGAAAAGTCGCGGGCCAGTCGGCAGCGCAATACGTCAAAGGCTGATCGGGGCTGACGTTTTTAACTTGAATTCCCAGGGAGGGAGCGCGGCATGGTAAAGCGCAAAGGCGGCGATCTGATCGCCGAATTTCTGGTAAACGAAAAAATCCCCTATGTGTTCGGTATTTGCGGGCATGGCAATGTGGGCCTTTTGGATTCCCTTTACGATGTGAAGGATGACGTGAAGCTGGTCTCGCCGCGCCATGAGCAGACCGCGGGCCATATGGCAGATGGGTTTTTCAGGGTCAGCCATAAACCCGCTGCGACGTTGACATCGACGGGTCCCGGATCGGCAAACATGATCATGGCGCTGGCTGTGGCACAGACCGATTCTTCCGCTATTTTTTCAATCACCGCCAATGTCCCAACCTCACAATTTAACCGGGGGCCGTTTCAGGAACTGAACCAGCATCATCAGTCGGACTTCAATAATGTGATCAAACCGGTGGTCAAGCGCAGCTTTCAGCCGACGCGCGTCGAGATGCTGCCACTGGCCATGCGTCAGGCGGCAACCACGATGACCAGTGGCCGTCCCGGACCGGTCAATCTCGATATCCCCTACAACCTGTTTCTGGAAGAAGCTGAAGTGAACAGCGAGCCGGCCTGGAACGGCTTTAACAGCCGCCGCAGCGGCGCCTGTGAAGACACGGTGATGCAAGCCGTGGACATGCTGTTGGCTGCAGAGCGTCCGGCCTTTTTCATTGGTCACGGGGTGACCCTGTCGGAAGCCGGAGACGAGCTCACGGCGCTCGCCCAGCGTCTGTCAATCCCGGTTATCAGTTCCCCCAACGGCATGGGCTGTATGGATATGCGGGATGGCTTGTCGCTCGGCTTTATCGGACGTAATGGGGCTTATCCGGCCAACCAGGCAGGGCGGCATGCCGATCTGGTGATGGCCATTGGTGCACGGTTTGATGACCGGTCATCTTCTTCCTGGATGCCCGGCTATTCATGGAATTTCCCCTCGACCAAACTGATCCATGTCGATG
>JABMNT010000067.1 GCA_013203595.1 Rhodospirillales bacterium | reverse complement strand
GGATCAAACCGGCTGACGGCCTGCATCATGCCCACGTTGCCTTCGGAAATCAGATCCGCCAGCGGCAGTCCGTACCCCCGGAAACCCATTGCGATTTTCGCCACCAGGCGCAGATGGGAACTGACAATCTGGCGCGCAGCTTCCGGATCTTCGGAATCGCGCCAGCGTCGTGCCAGCGCCGTTTCCTCATCCGGTTCCAACATGGGATAGGTTCTAATATGCTGCAGATACCGCGATAAATTCTGTTCCGGCGATACGTTAAAATCCCGATCATACACGCCCATCAAGAAAACCACCTTTTTCACCACAAATCACCTGACGCCCGTTGCCGGAGCATCATGACTAATCCATAGGCAAATAATAACCTAGTTGCACAGTCAAGTATAGGTGGTTTTATACGCTCTCTAAGAGAACCATTAACCTGTTGATTTCACTTGATATATCAACGGTAAACTGCATAAATTCATGGCTTGCGGGATGTGTGAAACCGATCAAATACGCGTGAAGTGCCTGTTGTCGAAAGGCCAATATCTGGTCGCGCACTTCAGGCCGGGCAAGGGCCAGCTTTTTGCGGCCGCTTCCCCCGTAGACGGGATCGCCGACCACGCTATGGCCGATTTCAGCCATATGGACCCGGATCTGATGGGTGCGTCCCGTTTCCAGACGGCATTCCAGCAGACTGGCCGCACGCCCGAGGGTACGTTCAACGCAATAGTTGGTTGCCGCATATTTGCCGCCAATTTCAAGAACGGCCATTTTCTTGCGGTTGTTCGGGCTGCGCCCGATCTGCCCTTCGATCCGGTTTTCTCTGGGGTTCGGTATTCCCCAGACCACGGCCTTATAGGCGCGTTCCAGTGAATGCGCCTCGAACTGCCCGGCCAGATGGCGGTGTGCCAGATCCGATTTGGCAACCACCATTACGCCGCTGGTATCCTTATCGAGGCGGTGGACGATGCCCGGCCGGGCAACGCCGCCAATACCGGAAAGGCTGTCACCGCAATGGTGCAACAGGGCATTGACCAGGGTTCCATCCCAGTTCCCCGCCGCCGGATGCACCACCAGGCCTGCCGGTTTGTTCAGCACCAGAAGGTGCTCATCCTCGAACACCACATCCAGAGCAATATTCTGCGGCTCCGGATCGGCGGCAACGACGGGCGGAATCGAAACCAGGAACTGTTGACCATCAGCGACTTTTGCCGAAGCACTGATCTTTTTCGCCGTTGGACTGGAAATCTGGCCCTGATCAATCAACGCCTTGATCCGGCTGCGTGACATATCGGCCATTTGTTCCGTCAAAAACTGATCAAGCCGCATCCCATCCTTGTCTTCTGATACATGCAGGGTATATGTGTTTTGATCGGTCACAAACGAAAGTCTCCGGTTACAGAATTCTCATTTAGGGAAGGGTAGGTTACCATGCGCTGGCTTAAATCTCTCGTCATCGTTTTAGGTCTGTTAATTGTCCTGGGCGTGGTTTTACTCGGTTTCGGCTTCTACAAAAAGACTTCAGACCCCGGCTGGGCGCTTTTTGGTGGAAAAACGCCGCCGGCGGCAGAAAACCAGCCGCAAGCGGCTGGCGATAGATTCAGAGGCACGCCCTTTGATCCATTTGGCACATTATCGCTCGATTTGCCAGCCGGCTGTATCATTGCACGGGTCATTCCGCAACGGCGCTACGTCTATCTGGAAATCGGGCCAACCCCTGCCTGTAACCGGGTAATTGTTGTAGACCTGCGGAAAGGCGTGATGTTGGGAACCCTTAAGCCACAGCCATGATCCGGATCCCCGCCGCCTGCCTGAAAGCCATTGTCGATGCCGCAGAGGGTGCCTACCCGGCAGAATGTTGCGGGCTGCTGGTCGGCACCAGCAACGGGGCGACGTCCGTTGAGGTCAGCCGTGTTGTCGCGAGCCCCAATTTAGCTGATGGCAACGGCAACGACCGCTTTGAGGTGGACCCGCAGATTCGTTTCAACGTGATGAAGGAACTTGACCAAGCCGCGCAATCAGATGGCACACAACAGCGGATCATCGGCCATTATCATTCGCACCCGAACCATCCGGCGCAGCCATCTGAAACGGATTTGAAAATGGCCTACGAACCCGACCTGATCTGGATAATCACCTCCGTCGTCGACGGTCAGGCAACCCTGACAACAGCCCATTGTGTTGACGCCGATCGCACCCAGTTCCGGCAAATTCCCCTGCAGACAAGTGACTGGCAGCCCTATCCGGTTCGCACCGCCCCTTAACAGCCCACGGGAGATTCTCTTGAACTTTGCCAGTGACAATACGACCGGCGCCTCGCCGGAAATCATCGAAGCCATTGTTCGCGCCAACGACGGGCAAACCATGCCTTACGGCGACGATGCCTATACCAGCCGGGTGCGCGCGCGGATTTGCGAGATCTTCGAAACCGACGCCGACGTTTATCTGGTGGCGACGGGGACGGCTGCAAATGCCCTGTCCCTGTCGGTCTTGTTAAGCAGTTACGGGGCCGCCCTGTGCCACTGGGAAAGCCATGTCTATGAAGACGAATGCGGGGCCCCGGAATTTTTCACCGGTGGCGGTAAACTGATCCCTGTCGATGGTGCCAATGGTAAAATGGACCCGAGCGCTCTCGCCCACCATGCCAACCGTGGCCGCGGAGATGTCCATATGGTGCAGCCACAGGCCGTCAGTCTGACCCAGGAAACGGAAATCGGCTCAGTTTATTCCATTGGCGAAATCGAGGCGATAAGTGAAATCTGCAAATCCAGCAACCTGAAACTCCATATGGATGGCGCGCGGTTTGCCAATGCCCTGGTTTCCGCGAACTGCACAGCGGCGGAGATGACCTGGAAAGCGGGCATTGATGTGCTGTCATTTGGTGCCAGCAAAAATGGCGCCATGGCCAGTGAAGCCGTCGTTTTATTTGATAAAAGCCTGTCCCGGGAGTTTGAGTTCCGGCGCAAGCGCGCCGGGCATCTGTTTTCCAAGATGCGTTTGCTGGCCTGTCAGATGGAAGCCTATCTGAACGATGAACTATGGTTAAAAAATGCCCGCCATGCCAACGCCATGGCCCAACGCCTGGGCCGGGGACTGGTAAATATTGACGGCATCGACTTGGCGCCAACTGTCGACGGCAACATGCTGTTTCCCCGGTTTCCGAAATCCCTGACCGCGGCCCTGTATGAGCAGGGCTTCCAATTCTATGACGACCGCTGGCAGGAAGGCATTGTCCGCCTGGTGACGGCCTTCGACACAACGGCTGAACAGGTCGATGCATTTCTGGCGGCCGTTCAGCGGCACATGGATTAACGCGAGCCCGGTCCCGACAGGTCACTTGATTTCCCGCCTCAGATACCGACAATACCCATTGAACCGTCGCTTCCATGCGTCGATCTTTATTACCGCCACCGGGAAACCCTGACCTTTGTCCTCCACTGATCTCCTGCAAGCCGCCGTTCAACGCCATCAGTCGGGGCAATATCAGGAAGCGGAAAAGCGCTACCGCCAAATCCTCGCGAAGGAGCCCAACCATCCGGACGCCAATCATCTGCTCGGCTTGCTGGCCTACCAAGGGCGCCATTTCAACGATGCCATTGACCTGATTTCCAAAGCTATCGCCAGCGACGGGATGCAGGCCATGTATCACAACAGTCTGGGCCTGGCCCTCAAGGACACCGGCCAGGCCGAAGCCGGGGTCGCGGCCTTTCTGCGCGCGATTTCCCTGAACCCCAATTACCCGGAAGCCCATAACAATCTGGCGCTGGTCTGTCTGAGCCTGGGCCAAACCACGAAAGCCATCGAACATTTCCAGCGGACCCTTGAACTGGCGCCGGGAAATTTGGATGCGCAGGGCAATCTGGGCAATGCATTTTTGAATTCAGGCAACCTGGATGCGGCCATAGACTGCTTTCAGGTCCTGATTGCCGCCCAGCCACACCACCCGCAGGCCCATTGCCATTTAGGCGTTGCCCTGCAGGGAACCGGCAACTTCGAGGCGGCAATGGCCGCCTACCGGCAAGCCATAAACATCGATCCGTCGCATTTGGAAGCGCATATAAACCTGGGCCTGGCTCTCCAGAATCTGGGGGATATCGAGGGCGCCGAGGGCTGTTTTCGCGAAGCCCTGGCGCGGGCGCCGGAGTTTGCCGAGGCGCACAGCAATCTGGGTGTGGTCCTGCAGCAGAAGGGGCTGGCGGGAGACGCCCTCGGGCATCTGCAAAAGGCCATCGAACTGGCACCTGAACACGCCAAAGCCCACGCCAATCTGGGCACTGTGCTTATCGAATTGGGAGATCCCGCTGCCGCGGTCGACTGCTTCACCAGGGCCCTTGACCTGCAACCCCGGTTCCCGACCGCGCATAGCAATCTGTTACTGGCCCGCCTGTACCTGAGCGACACCACACCGGCCGACAGTCTCCGGCTTGCCCGCCAGACAAATCACCAGTTGCAGGCCGCAGACCCGACGCCCCACCCACATCCCAATAGACCTGACCCGGACCGGCCGCTGAAAATCGGTTTTGTCTCGGCCGACTTGCGCCACCATGCCGTCAGCAGTTTTTTGGAAAGTGTCTGGTCGCACCTGAACGCGCCGGAGATGCAAATCTTCGCCTATACCACTTCGGCCATTGAAGACGGGATGTCGGACCGGCTGAAAAAAACCGTCACCGGCTGGCGCTCGATCGCCGGCTGGGCGGTCGCCAGACAGGCGGCTCTCATCAGCGAAGAACAGATTGATATTCTGGTCGATCTGGGCGGACATACGGCACACAACAGCCTCCCGCTTTTCGCCCTGAAACCGGCTCCCGTACAGATCAGCTGGCTGGGCTATTCAGCGACAACCGGTCTTGATGCCATGGACTATATTCTGGGTGATCCCTGGGTAACCCCGGACGCCGATGCGGACCAGTATGCGGAGGAGATCTGGCGTCTGCCGGACAGTTATCTCTGTTACACGCCACCGGATATCGCGATCGAAACGACCGACACACCGGCCCTGCACAAGGGCCATATCACCTTCGGATCTTTCAACAACCTGAGCAAACTGACAGACACGACGATTTCCTGCTGGGCGGCAATTCTCAAAAATGTCGCCGACAGCCGGCTGTTGGTGAAGGCCAAGCAGCTCAATTTTCCGGCCTGCCGGACGCAGCTGCTGGCGCGCTTTGAGGCTGCGGGCATCAGCCATGACCGCGTTCAGTTAGTGGAAAGATCGGCGGGGGTCGAAGCCCATCTTGCAAGTTACAATCAAATGGACATCGCTCTCGACACGTTCCCCTATGCGGGCACAACAACCACTGCGGAGGCGCTCTGGATGGGAGTTCCGGTGCTCGCCCTGAAAGGGGATCGCTTTGTTGCCCGCGTCGGCGAAAGTCTGCTTCGCAATTGCGGGCTCGACGACTGGGTCGCTTTATCTTCGGATGAATTGATTGAAAAAGCGGCCCGTTTTAGCGATGACGTGGATGCCCTGAACAGCTTGCGCCATGGGATCCGCCACAAATTCAGGGTATCTCCGGCTTGCGATGCGGCCCGGTTTGCCGGCCATATGCACGCTGCTCTGCGTCATATGTGGAGGATCTGGTGCAAAGAACAGGCGCACCTATCTCCGCCGGATGGTTAAAACTTTTTTGATCCGACAACCACTGCAGCGACGGAATTTTCCCCCAAAGCCAAAAGCGCCTGCAGACGGTGGAAACCGGAAACCAGGACATAGCGACCGTCGCCCATACGAATATGAATCGGCGTGGTCTGGCCGTCGCTTAAGATGCTCTCGGCCAGCGCGTCGACTTTATCCGGATCCAGGGTGTTATTCCACTTGATCGGAACGTAAATGTCTTTGATTGCAACGTGAATGGTTTTCATTAATAGTGCGTCCTATCTGGTATCAAACAGAATATCGTGCAAAAACCGCACTCTTATCAAGCCAGAAAGACAGAATACACGGTTCATGGGGTTGTTGTTCCCATGCGAGACCGCTAACAATGGTGAACCCCGAAATTCAGGTGCACGTTTTCACGGAGATTGCAGGATGCAAAATCAGAAGTTGATTGCCGAAGAAAATCTAAATGTGATTGCCAACGAGGCAACCAAGGGAATCAATGAAATCCTGATTACCCCCCTCACGGCGGACCAGACCAATCAGGTCTCGGAGATTATTCAGAAAGCCGTTATCAAGGCGATGCTCCAGGGCCAGCACAGTGCCGTTGATGCCGCATTGGATTGCCCGGAAGCCGATCAGGATATCGCCCACAAGATCGCCACAGCTATCCGCCACAAGAACGACGCGCTGATCGCCAATCTATCGAGCCTGCGTTAACGCCGCTTGATCGCCTGAATTTGAGTTTCCAGTTCCGAAAGAAAGCGTGAACGATCCTGTCGCGTGAAGCTGGCATTGCCGCCACCTGAAATCTCGCCCGTATCTCGCAGATCCGTCATCAGATCCCGCATTGCCAGCGCCATACCGATACTGTCCGGTGTGAACGGTTTTCCGTTTGGCGCCAGACCGATCGCGTGGTTCTTGACGCACCGCGCGGCCAGGGGAATATCCGAGGTTACAAAAATATCACCTTCGCCTATGTGGTCGGCTATCCAGTCATCGGCAACGTCGGCACCCTGCGAGACAACGATTTGCTCGACCAGCGGGCTGTCACCAATGCGCAGCCAGCTGTTTGAAACCAGATAGACTTTCAGCATGTGGCGGGCGGCGACCCGAAATACCTCGTCCTTGACCGGACAGGCATCACCATCAACATAAATATCAAGCATGATCGGGTGTTTCCAGTAACTGGCAGCGGGTCAGGTGGGCAAGATTATTCTGCAAAAAGGCCAACAGATACTGCTGCTGCAAATCCCGCAAATCACTGCGCACAAAAAGCTTGAACCAACCGGACAGCACCTGGTTGCCGATCGGGTATTGAATCTGGTTTTCAATGTGGTGGCGTTGTTCCGCCGAAGTTGTATGCAGGATGCGGAGCGGGCTGTCGGGGTTTGTTATGTCTACATCTGCCAGCAAATCACCATGCACGTTCCAGACCGCTGCCGCCATCTCAAGGACCCGACTGCCATTGGCGCCGGTCAGGGCATTGAAGGTATTCTGTTCAAACAGTAACCATTCGTCCTGGTCCAGTGTTTCCCTTTGCCAGCGCTTACAAAAACCGAAATCAGTAATGACCAGAAAGCCGGTGTTCAGATAGCCATCAAGTCGGTTCTTGTTGAAACGATCAAGCAGCGCCTCGAACGGGGCGAGATCGCTTCCCGACCTGGCGAATGCCGATAGCGCGTCCCCGACGTTCAGTTGCGATGCATCCAGGGCCGCGCCGACGCTCAAATTCTCAGATTTCATTTTCCCGACAAGGTCTTCAATTTCATCATGGATAGGTGCCATTACCAGCATATCTGCATCCAGCCAGACAATCGCGTCATAGCTGGAAGTATCCAGAAACTGGCACAGGCTGGCCTTATAATACCAGGGATGCAGATTGCCGGGCAATTGCTGCGGTGGCGGCAGATAGCCGCCCACCGCCTGCCAGAAACGACGTTCCTTCAGCACCATGCCGAAGTCACAAATTTGCAGGGTCTGGTCCGGCATATGATGGTTAAAGGATTCACGCAGAATACCCGTATTGAGCATCCGCTGGGCGTCGGTTCCGGTCACATAGGCAATGTTCAAACCGGGAAGCACCATCGCTTGCTCGCGCGCGGCTTCACTACCCCGTGCACTCCACATCGGCGATCAGGGAGGTTTCGTTATTGGCGCGCTTCAAATCTTCCTTGACCAATGCATGACCACGGCGAATACACAAAGACAGATACTGCGCAGGAGTCATACCGGCGATTGCCGCCCATGTCTCGATCCGCTGCCAGTCTTCGCCCGGCAATGCCGTCAGTAATTCATCAGAAAATCTCATGGCGTTCTCCAATGCTTATAGTGCCCTGTGAATCCTAATATTTTCTTTCCGGAATTGACACCTGCAAAAAATTAAATCAATTGCCGTTAAGGGTTTTGTCAGCATAAGGAGGTATTCTTGGCCTACGAGTCGGGATATGGCCGGTTTCTGAGCCTGGCCGCCCGTCGCCTGTTTATAAACCCGTTATTTTGTGAGAACACCGCGTCATGAATAAAACTTCCATCCGGATTTTGGGCAGCTTTCTGGTTGCCATCTTAACCAGCATTCCTTTCGCCGCGCAGCCGCAGGTGCCATTGCAAATCGAATGGAAGACCAAAATGAAATTTGGCGATATAGCCTCAAGCATTGATGGTCCGGGAACTGTTGTCATTGACGCCGTCAACAATACGCGCAGCGTTACCGGCAGCGCCTACGATTTTGGTGGTGCCTGGCAACGCGGGAAATTTCAGCTCATTGGCCAGCCAAAGGCTTTTGTCATCGTAACCCTGCCATCCAGCTTCACCCTGACCAACGGCAACGGAAACTTCTCGATTGTTGTCGATAATATAACCATGAACCAGACCAACCCCATAAAGCTCAACAAAACAGGCAAGAAAACCGTCTTTCTGGGCGGCCGGGTCACGATCACAACCAATCAGAAAGACAAAACCTACGGCAACGGGGGCGGTTTTATCGACGCCGAATATCTGTAAACCGGGCGTTACCGGTCAGGGCAGTTTCAGAGTGGTTTCCGCAAGCATTTTTCTGCCATCGTCTTCCGTCGCCCGAAAGGCCAGATGGATTTCACCGCTGGATAACGTGAGGGATTCGGGAACGCGCAGGGAAATCTTAACCGTACGGCTCTTGTTCGGTGTATAAACCGCCAATCGCTGGACCTCGCCTATAATCGTCTTTTCCCCCGAACCGGATATATGGGTGGCTGTAAAGTCACCGAATGCCGAGGCATTTCCACCGCGCGAGATGCGAAAGCCCAGGGTCGGCAGCGGGTTGTTCTCATCGGGCGGGGAAATTTTCAGTTCCGACAGAGAAGCCGTAACATCCGTCTTGCCATGACGGATGACAATCGGCAGCGTTATGCCGTAAATGGGAATCAGGCGAATCTGCAAACCGTCACCCGTTGCTGTCTGGTTAATGCTCTGGCCTGCCTCGTCCGGTACGGCCCGGAAAAAGATGTGCGAACGATACTCGCCATCCGCCAGATCCTTAGGTTTGCGCAGGAGGATGCGGACAGTCTGTGATTCGGCCGGTGCCAGGGTGATTTGCCGGGGCGAGTAGCGGAACAAACCGTCGGCAAATTTCTGCCCCTCGGCCGGGTCCGTGATTTCTGTTACCGATCCGTCATCATTCATGCGCAAATTGACAATGGAAATCCGATAGGTCGAGGTGTTGGCGCCGGTGTTTGATAAAGTCAGTTGCGCCGAACGGGTGCGGCCTTCAAGAACAACACGTGTTGGCGCAACAATCAGATCCCCCGCCCCCTGCGCCAGAGCCGGTTGAATTCGAACCACTGCAGTGAGAACAATTGCAACGAGCAGCAAGGTGCAGGCTCTTGTTGGAATGGAGGCTATTAACTTATTAAATGCTGCGCATGAATTCATTTTACTGCTTTCAGTTAAAATACGACATAGTCTCTGAGTGGATAAGAATAACTCTTAATTACTTTAAATATATCCACCGTAACAATCAATTATATGAAACGATAATACTTACAAATGGGCTGCGCGTAACCACGGGAGTTGACAGAATTTGCT
This sequence comes from Rhodospirillales bacterium, assembly GCA_013203595.1. GTDB lineage: Bacteria > Pseudomonadota > Alphaproteobacteria > Rhodospirillales > Casp-alpha2 > JABMNT01. The sequence continues at coordinate 4,330 of JABMNT010000067.1, read as the reverse complement.
GGACCGAACCGACATCACCGAGATCTTCCTCATTATCACCGTCTTCGCCGCCCGCAGCCTCGCCGGCTCCCGTATCGCCGACCTGCGCTGCCACATTAAAGGACCCGGCACCGGAAGCGCCCAACTGAGGCGTCGCGCCGGCGTTATGGGCAAAACTACCGATATTTATTGTCTCTGATCCGGTTGAATAGGTGGTTTTACCGGGCAGGCTTATGTTGTAGGTCTGATTGGGAACCCCGGAGACCGAGACCGAAGATGCCCCGCCGAATAAACTGGCTGTCGCCCGCGCTGCCGTGCTGAACCGTTGTTGTGCAGCTGAACCGGTCGCGGCACTGGTGGTACTGGCCGGGGTTGCTGGGGATGCGGTGGTCCGGGCAGGTGGCGATGCCACTTCGCGGAAGGTTGACGTCTGAATGGAAACCGGATCTCCAACCGCCGTGGTAACCGAGCCGTTTCTGTTTACGCCTGTGGTGGCTGTGACCGCCGGAGGGGTGACAGGGGGTGGCGTGGTGATGGGAGGGATTACCGCGCCGACCCCGCCACCGGCACCGATTGTTACATTAACCGTTGCTGACAGGGTTGCGGCCAACGGCACGCCAGCGGGAAGCAGCGGCAGGCCTGCCGCGGCGAAAAGGACATGAAAATAGAACCGGCCTTTACGTATCATATGTACTGCGGAACCTTATTGATAAAATCGAGACGCCCAGCATAGAGAAAAACCGGCGAAAAGCCCACAATAGATGGGCTCTTGCCGGTTGTTCATCCAAAACCGGACGTACCGGCCTGTCCCATCTGTCACCAGACAGGAAACTGCTAACGCCTAGTTATAATTTACGGTAACCGCATAGCTGGCCGTATAGGCACCTGACAATTGATTGGCACCAACCGTTAACGAGCCGCCAACGACGATTGGCAATGCGCCACTAGACAGCGCCAAAGAACCGGCAGCCGGGCTTGAAGACAGAACCAAAGGCATGTCCGTACCCGTACCGGTCATCTGTACCGTGCCCAGACCGGACAGGGTGAATGCCGACGATCCGGCACCCGTGACGTTAAAGTCGCCGGATGTTGCACCTGTGATTGTCGCATTGGCCGACGTCGCGCTGTCAGAAAAATCCAGAACCACGGTCGCCGAGTTTGCGGCAACCGTTGGAATGACGGTACCGAAAGACAAAGCCGTTGTTTCAGCGACAGCGATCGGCGTCTTGATGGTTACAGTCGCCGTCGAGTTGACCGATGCGGCCATTGCCGATGCCGAAATAAGGGTTGCGGCGGCAAAGACGGAAACGGCGAGCACATTTAATTTATTCATTACTTTTTCCTTGGTCTGAACTAAAAAATCGAGCTTGTTTTTGACTGTTGTGCATACGTTTACATGCATTTCCTGACAGTTACCTGACATAAATAATAATAACAAATTTATTTAACTGATTTGATATTTTGTAATATCTATAAGTATTAACCGCATATTAATACTTTGTTAACACTATAGTACAATCATGTTAATGCGTGTTAACGCCTGGGAATTTACGGAACACCGCATGCTTGTGCAGAAACCGCCTCCAGGCCCGGTTTTCCGGGCTTGGCAAACCGGTCACCCATCCTCAGCGGATGCCCCTTCCGTTCGCCTGTCTGCCGCCCGGCCCCAATCGATTCGCCGTCTATCACGAAAAAGTGCGCTTATAGGGCTGGTCGCCAGCGCGCTGTTCTGTGCACCGGCCCATGGCAAAACCACTCCGGCGGACACGCCCGCGCCAACAGAACAACCCGCGCCGGTGATCAATCCGGTGGCCAATGAAGATAACTTTCTTATTCTCGAAGCACAGTTGCTCAATTTCACCTTAACCGAAGGCATGACCGGCTACCTCAATGAAGGGAGCTTGCTTCTGCCACTCAGCGAATTTGCCGAAATCCTTGAACTGGCCATCGGTGTCAGCCCCGGAACCGGCAAGGCGGACGGCTGGTTTTTAAGTGAAAACCGGCTGTTTTCCCTGGATATCAATCGGGGGATCGCTGTTATCGATGGCAAAACACGTCCCTTCAACCCCTTGCTTATCGCCATCTTCAGTGATGACATTTATGTCGATGTTCGCCTGCTGGCTGACTGGTTCCCCATTGACATCAAATTCAACCTGTCAAACCTGCTGATCCGGTTTGAAACGCGGGAACCCTTTCCCATTGAACAGCAGCTCAACCGAAAAGACCGGCGGACCCGACTGCTTTCCAAAAAGGAAGCCGGCGATTCCCGCTTTCCCAAACTCCCCCTGCCCTATCAAACCATTAGCTGGCCGGTTTCCGACACCAGTATGGAGTTTTCCTTTCGCAGCAGTGATGACGGAGATGTCCGTGGTTTCAGTCAGACCACCTTTATGACGGCGGAAATCGGAAAATTATCAGCTGATCTTTTTTTGAATGCCAACGATCAGTCCTTTATTCCCCAGGCGCGTTTCAAACTAGGCAAAAAGGACCCAAACGCCGAGCTTCTGGGAGGGGCGAAAGCCACTGAATTTGCCATGGGTGATATTGTCACCCCTTCCCAGGCGTTGGTCGCCAACTCGAATTTGGGCCGCGGCGTGTTTATCTCCAACCTGCCACTGGACAATCCCTCGGAATTCGACCGGATCACCCTGGACGGAGACCTCCCCTCGGGCTGGGAAGTTGAGTTGTACCGGAACGAAGTCCTGCTCGACTTCAGGGCATCCCGTGCCGATGGACGGTATATTTTTGAAGATGTCCCGTTGCTGTTTGGCGTCAATGTTCTGCGCATCGCATTCTTTGGCCCGCAGGGGCAGACACGTGATGAAATCCGGCAAATCCGGTTTGGCCCTGACCAGACCAAACCGGGCGAGTTCCGGTATCGGTTTGCCGCCAATCAGCAGGGCCGGCAACTGTTGGTCGGTGACGTTGACACCACGGACGAAGACGGCACCCAGGGCAAACTCAACTTACTGGGCGAGTTTTCAACGGGTATCACCCGCAATCTTTCCTTTATCGCCAGTTTTGCCAGCATTCCACTGACCGATGGCCATCACCAGTATTTGACGACTGGCGCCCGCACGGCCATCGGCGACGTCTACGGGCGTTTTGATGTGGTGCGCGATCTCAGTGAAGGCTGGGCCATGCAGTTGGGGGCCCAGACATCGATCGCGGGTGTCACGGCGATTGCCGAACATATCCGGCTCTTTGATTTTGAAAGTGGCCAGTACGCACCGTCTTCGGATCCCACCGAACATGATTCCAGCGGGCGCCTTGAAGGCACCGTCCAGGTGCCGGGGATCGCACAGGTCCCGTACAGTTTCACCGCCACCCACAAACAGGTCCGTTCCGGGACGACGACCAGCGCCGTGAACAATCGCCTGTCCACCGCCATCAGCGGGGCCACCGTCACCAATTCCGTAAAATGGTCCCGCACCAAAAGTGAAACGTCCAGAACCACAACGGTCGATGGCTCGTTTCTTGTCGGCGGACGCATAAGGGACGCCCGCGTTCGCGGTCAGCTTAGCTACGCCGTCAAGCCGGAGCCGGATATATCGGCCAGTTCGCTGACGGCGGATTGGCGCATAAATAAGGATTTGAACGCCAGCGCCGGGGTCAACGTCGACTTTTCCGAAGCAGGGGCAACAACCTTGAGCGGCGGCATCAATTCAACCTTTGATCTTGCCGCTGTCGGCCTCAATGTCGATTACTCGACCAACAACGATCTTAACGCGCGCCTCAACCTGTCGTTCTCTTCCGCCCGCGACCCCCGATCCGGAGATCTGCTCGTTCGCGCCGAACGGATGGCTGATGCCGGCTCCATATCGGTGCGTGTCTTCCTTGACGATAATTACAACGGCGTCTTTGATGGCGATGACCGGCCACTTGAGGGCATTCAGTTCAAGGCCGACGGCACCACAAACAATACAAAAACCGGGAAAGATGGCATTGCCTTTCTTACCGGTTTGGAAACCTATCAAAATATTGATGTGGAGTTGATAAAAGGCACCATGGAAGATCCCTACTGGGTCTCCCAACCGGAAGGTGTTTCCGTTGTTTTACGCCCTGGCATCGCCGCCCAGGTTGACTTTCCCGTCGTCACCACCGGCGAAATCGACGGCACGGTTTATCAGCGTAAGGGCGAATGGGCGAATGAGGTCCGCGATGTCATCGTGCAGTTGGTCAACGCCGACGGAACCGTTGCCCATCAGACGGAAAGTGCTTTCGACGGGTTTTACCTGCTCGATTTTGTCAGGCCCGGCACTTTGCGGCGCGACAATCAAGATGAGAGAGTAGCGTCAATCAAGGTGAGAGTGGCGGGAAGCTGGTAATGGAGCGAGGGCGTAGCCCGAGT
>JABMNT010000066.1 GCA_013203595.1 Rhodospirillales bacterium | reverse complement strand
GTGCCGCCGAATGGACCCCGAACGTCAATCCCTAACGCCTCTAAAAATTAACCTCTAAAAAACGCCGTCGACCCGGCTGACGCCCTGTGCTCCGATTAAATCCGACGGTAGTCATGAATAATGTGGGCTAGAGGCTGATGAGCTTACTTTATTGTGGGACGGGGTGAACATCGGTAGTTTCAATAGTGGTCAGTTCCTGGATGGCAGTTTAAGTAATTTCCGCATCTGGAACACGGCGCGGACAGGTGCCGAAGTTGAAAGCACCTACAACCAGACCCTGACCGGCACTCAAAACGGTGATCTGGTTGTCAATTATGTGATGGACGAGCTGACCGGCACCTCGCTCGAAGATGAAGCAGGCGGCGACAGTAACGGCACCGTTGTTGGCAGCCCGACAATTGTCGATGTGGCGCCGTCGATATTGGATTCGACACTGATGATTTCCGAAGGTGAAACGGCGACCGGCACCATGACCGCCAGCGATGTTGTGGGAACCGCCACCTATACGGTCTCCGGGCTGGTCGCCAGCGATGGCTCGATCAGCATTGATTCCTCATCCGGCCAGTGGACCTACACACCGCCAGCCAACTGGGCCGGCACCGCAACCTTTAATGTGATCGCTACCGGAGCCACCTCGGGCACCGATACCGAAGCGATTGCTGTCACCGTTACCGCCGATGCGGAAATGGCCGTGCACGGCGGCGCCCTGCAGCTTGATGGTGTGAACGATCATGTGGTGGTCGAGGCGTCCAGCAGTCTGCAGTTCGGCACCAGCGATTTTTCCATTGAAGGCTGGATCAAGCTGGATCAGCTGGGCAAGTACCAGGCGCTTGTTGATACCCGGGGTGCGACAAACCTGCATGGTTATATGCTGGGGGTTAATACATCGAACCTGTTGCAGTTCTATCTGAGCGACGGTGCTGACGGCACCGACGTCGGCCTGGCTGGCGGCACCTCCCTGGCCGCCGACACCTGGTACCATGTGGCGGTGACCGTCGACCGCGATGGCAATGCCACCCTGCACACCACCCAGGAAAACGGCACGACCACGGCGACCACCGTATCGGTAGCCGGTGAAACGGGATCAATAGGCGCCAATGATCTTTATATCGGTAAACAATCACCGCTTATTGCCAACACCAGCTACGGCCCCCTGAAGGGGCAGGTCGACGAACTCAGGTTCTGGAACGATTTGCGCACAACCCGCGAAATCGCCGACAACTTCAACGAACAGATTGACCCGGCTTCGGCCGGCCTGGTCGCCAATTACCGGTTTGACGATGCCAGTGGCTCTGTTGTTCAGGATCAGACGGCTAACAATAACGATGGCCAGATCCGTGGCGTTGTTACCGGGCCGACCGGGAATGTTTTGCAGCTGGATGGCGTTGATGACTATCTGGATGTTAACAACATTGGCGCCTTGACCACTACCTTTACGCTGGAATCCTGGGTTAATCTGGACAGCTACGAGCCAGGTACGGATTACGGGATTGTCATGGACGTTGCCGGAACCACGGGTGAAGTCGGGCTACAAATTACCAATGCTGGTTTTCTTGATCTTTGGATCACCGGAATTGGTAATATCACATCAACTTATCAGGTTTCGACGGGCGAATGGGCGCATCTGGCGGTGACTTACGATGGCGCGAACGCATATCTTTATGCCAACGGCGTCCAGGTGGGTACGCTGGCCAGCGGCGACATGACGGCACTGAGTGGCACCATTAATTTGAATATTGGGAAAAACGACGATACGGAAAGTACAAATTACATCGATGGGCAATTGGATAACGTAAGGGTCTGGTCTTCTGCACGAACGATTGAGGAAATCCGCGACGGCATGACCCAGAGCTATGATTACGAAACAACCAACTTGCTGGGCCAATATACCTTTGATGATGTTTCCAACAACTGGGTCATAGACAACACGACAACACGGGCTGATGGATACCTGACCAACGGCGCAGCAATCGTCGATTCGGGCAGTACGGCGGCGCAGTTTATCAATCATCTGGGTAACGCCCTGAGCTTTGATGGCACCGACGATCTGGTCACCTTTACCAGTCCCGTTGGTCCCGCCGGCTCAGCCGCGCGGACCCTTATGATGTGGGTAAAGACCAGCAGCGACGCCGCCCAGCAAATGATCAGCTATGGGTCGCCGACAATACCTGGCAGTTTTGGTGTCGGCTTCAACTCCTTCGACGGCAAGGGTGTTTCGATTGATATCCATGGTGCGGCCATCAATTACCAGCCGCTGACCGCAACCAATGACGGCCAGTGGCATCACTATGCCGTGGTGGTGCCGTCCAGCGCCGCCGACGGCACCGTCAGTCTGCGGGATCTGGAGGTTTATCAGGACGGCGTTCGCCTGAATACGGTATCAGTACTAGCCTCTAATAATGATTCCACCTTCAATACGGGCACCGGCAATTTGCGGTTCGGCTCCTATATTGATGGTGCTGACGATTTCAACGGGCAGATGGCGGAAGCCAGCATCTGGTCGACGGCGCTGACGGCGGCGCAGGTCCGGACCTATATGACGCGTTCCCTGAACGGCGATGAAAGTGGCCTTGAAGGCTACTGGAAACTGGATGAAGAACCGGGCGCGACGACGGCGGCGGACTCGTCGCAAAACAACCATACGGGCACGCTGAGCGGCAACGCGGCGTTTGTTGACACCGCGCCCTCGATTGAGGGATCGCAGATCGAGATTGCTGAAAACTCGAGTGCATCCGGCCAGATGACCGATACCGATGTCACCGGTACGCCAACCTATACCCTGATCGGCTCGCCGCATTTGGGGACGGTCGATCTGGATGCGGTATCGGGGCAATGGACCTATACACCGAATGCCGATACCCAGGGCAACGACAGTTTCACCATCCGTGCCACCGGCGCCACCTCGGGTATTGACGAGGAAACGGTGGCGGTTGATATCGGCAAGGACCCGACGCTTCCAGAAAATTACGGACTGCTGTTTGACGGCACCAACGATTATGTGGATCTGGGCGATGCGGGGTCGCTGGCGACCGGCACCGGGGCCTTCACCTACGAGCTGTGGGTCAAATCATCTGTCGATAATGCGCGCCAGGACCTCATTTCCATCGGCGACAGAATGACCGGCAACAGCGCGTTTCTGCATATCGGTGATACCGGACTGCTGGAGTTTGACTTCTTTGGCGGAACCGGGCCGGCGTCCACCACCAAGGTCGCCGATGGTGCCTGGCACCACGTCGGCGTCACTTATTCCGCAGGCACCGTCCAGTTGTATGTGGATGGCGCGGCCGACGGATCACAAAGCGGATTCTCGGGCATCGATATCAAGGACACACTTAGCGGGACCAGCGGCGGTACCCATATCGGGGTCAACAACGATGGCAGCAGCCAGCCGTTCAATGGTGAAATTGCCGAGGCCCGCATCTGGAATGCGGCCCGCTCAAGCACAGACATAGCCAATCATTTTGACAGCAAACTGAACGGCGATGAAGCCGGGCTTGTCGGCTATTGGGATTTTGATGAAGGCGCTGGCACCATTGCGGCCGACCGGTCGGGCAATGCAAATGATGGGGTGCTGACCAATGGCGCCACCTATAAAAACCTGACCACCGTGGCCATGGGCAACGCTGAGTCCTACAAGGGTATGATTTTGGGTGAAGATGCGGATGCGGATAATTTATCCTATGCCGTCAGTTCCGGCGCGTCGCTGAGCGGGTTCACATTGACCGACAACACATACACGTATGTGAGTCACGCAACCAATGACGGAACCAACGAAGTATCCATTGATATCACCGATGATAATGGTGACGTGACCACAGAAACTTTAAGTTTCGTTGTTTCGTAAATGATCTGATAAGCTATAATTCAGGGATAAAGAAAAGGGGGGCAGAGTTGAGTGTTTGAGAAACTTGCTCATTTGACGAAAAAGCAAACGTTCATGCTCATCATCGCGGTGATTGTGATCCTGAGCGCGGTCGGCTCAACCGGATACAAATGGGTGATGACCCGCGATGCCGACGATACCGTGCATTTCGCCGTGGTCGGGCCGATGACCGGGGAGGCGGAAGGTGTTGGCCGCTCGATGCAGCAGGGCGTCCAGCTTTATATGAATATCATAAACGAAAATGGCGGGGTCGGCGGTAATGATCTGGTCGTCGACGTTTATGATGACAAAAACGATCCGCGTGAAGCAGCCCGTGTTGCCGAGATCATTTCCGTTTCCAAGGCCGAAGCGGTGATCGGTCACTGGACAGCGGAAACCGTTGCCGCGACGCAAAACATCTATGGGCAAAAAAACCTGCAATTGGTTGTCCCTGCTTCGATCCGCCCCGAGATCATAAAAAATTCCCCCTACTCCGTCACAGCCCTGTTTAATGAAAGCCGCCAGGCCAGTTTTCTGGCCAACTATGCGCGCAATGTTCTGGGCCATAAACTGGTCTCGATGATTGTCGACAGGCGCGCCTATGGCGATACCATGGCGAAAAATTTCGAAGAGACCTATATGCGGTTCGGCACTAAAATCCGCTACACCTGGGAGTTTGATTCCGGTCCGTCAACAGTGCGCGAACTGCAACGCATTGTTGCGGAACTGAAGGAGAAAAAGGACGCGGGCGCACTGTTTCTGGCGGTCAACGAAACGGATGGTGCGCGGCTGATGAAGATGATGCGCGATGCCGGCATCCGCAATCTGGTGGTTGGTCCCACCGCCTTCGCCACCAACGCCTTCAATAACATGATCAAGAAATTGCCCGGCGATAATCCAGATCCCGGGCATTACACCAACAAGATGATCGTCACCGCGCCGTTGCTGTTCGATACCGCCAACGAGACCGCGCAGAATTTCAAGAACCGTTATATTGAAAAGTTTGGTGAAGTCCCCGACTGGGTTGCTGCCTATGCTTATGACGCGGCCCATATGGTGGTGAGCGGTATGCGCAGGACGATCGCCGATGCGGAAGCGGCGGACACTGACGTTGCCCTGCGCGCGGGTATTCATCAGGATCTGGCGGCCAGAACTTCGGTTGATCAGGGCCTGCAGGGGGTCACCGGTCTGACCTATTTCAATTCCGATGGCGAAGCGCAGAAACCGGTATTCGTTGGCGTTTACAGCGGTGTCGATATTGTTTCGGCGCTGACCCAGTTGCAGCCGATCAAGCCGGGCGGCAATCAGAATTATATCGCGGAATTAAAACTCGGCCGGGTCCTCTATGTGAATGACCGGTTTATGTATAAAACCAACGTTGTCTATACCGGTCTGCGGGTCAAGGAAATCTCCGACGTCAAATACGAAGAAAACCTGTACAACATGAAGCTGCTGATCTGGTTTCGCTACCGGGGGACCTTCGAGCCGCAGGATCTGAAAATCCTGAATGCCGCCGAACCCATGGAACTGGGCGAACCCATCGCCGAACGACTGGTTGGCGACATGACCTACCAGCTCTATGAAGTGCATGGCAAGTTCCGCTTCAATTTCTCCAAATCCCCGCGCGTCTATGGCGAACAACTGACGGGTATCGCCTTTTCCCATAACAGCCTGAATAAAAATAATCTGCAGTATGTGGTTGATGTGCTGGGTGTCGGGCTTGGCGCCGGCGAAACCATGCGCGAAAAACTGGAACGCGGGCAGGCGCTGAACCCGGCAACGGGATGGATTATTGACCGGGCCTGGATCAGTCAGGATATTGTTCCCGAAAGTACACTGGGCAATCCGGCCTATGTGGGCTTTGGGTCGGATGATCCCGATTTCTCGCAAATCGATCTCGGCATAATTATCAAGAAGGGCCAGTTTGCCATTCGCGATTTTATCCCGCCGGAATTTTTTATCTATATCTGGATATTCGGCTTTATCGGCTCGATTTTCGCCCTTGCCATGGACCGCCGCGAACGCGGGCGGTTCTGGGCGGCGCAGTCATGGTTGCTGCGCCTGATTGCCTGGCCGGCCCTGCTGCTGTCGAGCGGAAACCTGCTGCTCGATTTCGCCGTGCAGAATATTCCCGAACATTATATCGACGGCATTATTCTGGGCTACGAGCTGCTCTGGTGGCTGGTGCCGGCGCGGATTGCCGGCATAGCCCTCGAGCGGTTCGTCTGGCTGCCGCTTGAGGATCATACGGAACGCGCCATCCCCAATGTCATTCGGGTATTTGGTTCTGTCGTTGTCTATACCTTTGCCATCTGCGGCATTATCGCCTTTGTGTTTGACCAGCACCTGACCAGCCTGCTGGCAACAGGTGGCCTGTTGACCCTGGTCATCGGTTTGGCGGTTCAGGCCAACATCTCCAATATATTCTCCGGCATCGTTATCAACATGGAACGGCCGTTCAATGTTGGCGACTGGGTGAAAATCGGAGAGACCGATGAGGGCCGGGTCGTCGACATCACCTGGCGCACGACCCGGGTGAAGGTGCGTAACGGTTATGTGGTCAGCATTCCGAACGGTCAGGTATCGGAAGCCCAGATCCATAACTTCAATTCCTTTGACGCCGTTCGTATGGAAGTCCCCTTGTTTCTGGATGCCAAATACCCAACTGCGGAAGCCGTCGACATTATGGAGAAGGGGTTGGCCAAGGCGCCGAATATACTCGATGCGCCGGACCGGGAAGTCCGCTTCAAGGGTGTTTTCTGGTCCTATGGGGGCTGGGTTTCAGAGTTTGAAATTCAGTACTGGCTTGATAACTACGGGCGCAAGGAAGAAATTTCTGAAGCTGCATTGACGTTTATCTGGGCGGAACTTGTCAAAAACGGGATTCGCGCAACTGACAATATTATCGGGCCGTCGGCAAAGGATCAGCTGGCCGCGCCTCAGGCATTGATTTCGGATGAAACCGCGTAGCCCAGCCACAAGGCCGGCTGATGGCAGGCGATTGGATTAACGGTCTGGCTGGTGGGTATGCAGTCAAACCTGTGATGGTAAGTGAACATAATTATGGCTAGGTCTCTCATGTTTTTATCCAGTTTGAATGATGCACAGCGAAAATCCTTTATGGCACTGGTCACCAAAATGGCCCTCGCCGATGGCAAAGTTGCGCCGGAGGAAGTCGCCGTTCTCGAGGATATCGCCTTCGCCTTCGGCAAAACCGAGCGGGTGCCAGCCGATGAAATATACGGGGCAACCAATATCAAGCCGTTTGATACGGAAAAATCGCGGGTGGTGACCGTGTTGGGAATGCTTGTTGTCGCTTATTCGGATAGCAAATTCCATGTCGATGAATCCACCGTTCTGAGGGAAACGATCAATGCCTTTGCCTTGCCCGAAGAAAAACTGAGCGCACTGAAAGCCTGGGCCCGCAAACAGGCGGACCTGACGAACGAGCTCCATGATCTGATTGACTGATTTTAATCACTCGGGTAAGAGGAGTGTCAGTATAGGAACGCCTTATCCGTGACCCATTCAAAGAACCTGTCGCCCGATACCCTGTTGGCTCAGGCCAGTCATTATATTGACGAAAAAACCGGGGCGCTGACACCGGCCATTCAACCATCAACCACTTTTGGTCGGGACAGCAACTACGACCTTATGGGCGACTACATCTATGGCCGCAACCATAACCCGACATTCGATCAGGTCGAGAAAGTCCTGTGTGAACTGGAAGGCGGAGCCGAGGCCAGACTTTTTGCATCGGGTCAGGCCGCGATTACGGCGCTATTTGAAACCGTTGCCCAGGGCCGGCATATTGTTGCTCCCGATATCATGTATCATGGGGCGCAGGCCTGGATGCGTCGGCTGGCGCAAAAGCGCGGCATTGAATTGACCCTGTTTGATGCACGGTCTGCAGAGGGTCTTGCCAATGCCGTACGGCCGGGGCAAACCGATATCGTCTGGATCGAGACCCTGTTGAACCCCACATGGGACGTCATGGATATTGCCAAGGCTGCGGACATTGCCCATGCGGCTGGTGCTCTGCTGGGTGTCGATGCCACGGTAACTCCGCCGGTAACGACGCGCGCCCTTGGCTTTGGTGCCGATATTGTCTTTCATTCCGCAACAAAATATCTGAACGGTCACAGTGATGTTCTGGGCGGGGTCTTGATTACCCGCACCCGCGACCAACGCTGGGCCGAGGTTTGTGAAATCCGCACCCTGGTCGGCGGCATCATGGGCCCGTTTGAAGCCTGGCTGCTGCTGCGTGGCATGCGTACCCTGGGTCTGCGCTGCGAGCGGGCGTTTGCCTCTGCCGCCAGAATAGCCCATCACTTTGAAGGCCATGCGAAGCTTGATCGGGTCCTGTATCCGGGACTTGAAAGTCACCCCGGGCATGCCTTGGCGGCCAGCCAGATGACCCGTGGATTTGGCGGTATGCTGTCCTTCCTGGTCAAAGGGGATGCGGCCATGGCCAAGGCGCTGATTGCCAATTTGCAGATTTTCATTGCCGCAACCTCCTTGGGCGGGGTCGAAAGTCTGGTTGAACACCGGGCGACCGTCGAAGGCCCGCAAAGCCTGGTGCCGGAAAACCTGATCCGGATATCCGTCGGTATTGAAAGTGCTGATGATCTGATTGGTGATCTGGAACAGGCCTTTGATCTCCTTTAATGCCTTTCATATTAACATGAAAGGCACTAGCGGCTGGCCAGACTCCGGTGGGTAATCCGGTTTTCGGATACGTGTCTGGATAGATTCTAATTTGCAACTTTTCCAATTAATGTATAAGTTTAAGTATACGTTATTTTCGAATTTTCCCGGCAATTTTGTGCCCGGGTTTGGGGGCAAGTGTTGGCTAGCGATCACCATAATCACGGCTCGAAAAGCCGGGTTTCCTTTGCTGAACAGGCTTATATCGAGCTCAAGCAACAAATACTGGGTAATCGTCTGCCGGCCGGAACCCAGTTTCTGGAACAGGAAATCGCCGAACGGCTGAACATGAGCCGTACACCAACCCGCGAAGCCATGATTCGCCTGGCCAATGAGGGCCTGGTTGAAGTGCGGCCGCGCCATGGCATGCGGGTCCTGCCCATATCCCCGCAGGATATGTCAGAGATATATCAAATCATAACCGCCCTGGAATCGGCGGCTGCCGGACTGGTGGCCGGACTGGGACTGGACCGGGAAGGGGTGCGATCGCTGATCGAGGCCGTCGATAAAATGGATGTGGCCCTGCAGGCGGATGATCTTGACGCCTGGGCCGCAGCTGATCATCAGTTTCACAGCCACCTGGTGCGGTTAACCGGCAACCAGCGCCTGATCAGTTTAATTGAAACCTATAATGACCAGGGCCATCGGGTGCGGATGACCACATTGCATATGCGCCCGAAACCCGAAAAATCGAACGAGGATCACCGGGCCGTGCTCGACGCCATACTCGCCAATGATCCCGATACCGCCCGCGAAGTTCACCGGCGGCATCGGGAAACCGCTGGCAAAGTATTGATCGACCTTTTACATGAACACCATTTGACGCATATGTAGACGCGCAGTGCGCAGTGCGCAGTGCGCAGTGCGCCACCCGCCGTTCAGGTGACGGGCGTGGGCACCGGTTTGCCGCTGAAATAGGCCCGGATGTTTTCGGTTACAAGATCACCCATGGCAATCCGGGTTTCCGTCGTTGCGCTGCCGATATGCGGCACCAGAACGACGTTATCCAGTTCCATGAATCCAGCCGGAACCTGCGGTTCCTTCTCGAACACATCGAGCCCGGCGAAACCCAGTTTGCCCGACTGCAGCGCCGCCAGCAGGGCCGCTTCGTCGACCACGGTGCCGCGTGAGATATTGATCAGCATGCCTTCCGGCCCCAGCGCTTCAATCACATCGGCACCGACCAGTTTGCGGGTTTCCTCGCCGCCCTTGCAGCAAATCATCAGATAATCGCTGTCTTGCGCCAGTTTCACCAGGTTTGGCTGATACGGATAGGGGTAGGCGGGTTTTTCATTCGGCCCATAATAGGATATTTTCATTTTGAACGCGCTCGCCAGTTCCGCCAGCCGGCTGCCGATATCGCCAAGCCCGACAATGCCCAGCCGCTTGCCCGCCAGACTGCGCCCCAGGGGCATGTCGCCATCTTTGGCCCAGCGGCCGGCCCGCACATAACGATCACCCTCGGCGACCCGGCGGGTCGTCGACAGCAGCAGGGTCATGCCCATTTCCGCAACCCCTTCCACCAAAACACCGGGGGTATTGGTAACCACGATGCCGCGCGATTTGGCATGGGAAATATCGATCGAATCATAGCCAACACCGAAGGAGTCGATCATTTCCAGATTGGGAAAGTGATCCATAAACGCGGCCGACGCCCCCTTCGAGCCGCTGGTCGCAATGCCGCGGATATTGGCGGCAACGTCTTTGATCAATTTGTCCGGGTCTTCGGCTTTCCAGATCGGATGCATGATGAAACCATCGCCCAAATCGTCCATGGTGCGCTGCAGTTGTGGGTGCATGACAAGAAGTTCTGGTTTCATGGTGACTCCGTTGGAAATAAAGAAAAATGTTAGAATATAAGTGCTGAGACTTTAAATTGGGATGGACTTCTTTATAAACAAACGAAGGCGCAGGCTGCAATAGTCGATTGGCCTGCTGGCCGTCTTAGGGGAGATATCAAATGAAAGTGCTAATTACCGGCGGCGCCGGGTTTATCGGTTTTCGCCTGGCCCAGAAACTGATCGGGCGGGGACGGCTGACCGGACCATCCGGGCGTGAACAGGCGATTGATGAAATTGTCCTGTTTGATGTGGTCGAGGCTGCTGAAATCGAGCATTCGAACGGCATTAAAATAACCCGCATTGCCGGCGATATTTCAGACCGGGCTGCGGTGATGGCCCTGGTTGACCGCGACGACATGTCGATCTTCCATCTGGCTTCTGTTGTCAGCGGTGGGGGTGAAAAGGATTTCGATCTGGCAATCCGTGTCAATCTGGACGGCGCCATGAATGTGTTTGAGGCGGCGCGGGCACGGGCTGGCCTGCAACGGGTCATCATGACCAGCTCGATCGCCGTTTTCGGTGGCCCGCATATGCCAGGCGTTGTCGGCGATACGGTCAAGCAGGGCCCGCAGACGACCTACGGGGTGACCAAGGCGATCGGCGAGTTGCTGATTAACGATTACACCCGCAAGGGATTTTTTGATGGTCGCTGTGCGCGCCTGCCTACGGTGATTATCCGCCCCGGTAAACCCAACGCGGCAGCGTCGAGCTTTGTCAGCGGAGTCTTTCGCGAGCCCCTGAACGGGGTTGATTTCAAACTGCCGGTTCCCGTCGATACGGTGATGCAGGTTGTCGGCTATCGGGCGATTGTCGACGGGCTGGTGCATTTGCACGAAACAGATGGCGCCGCACTCGGTACCGACCGGGCCATCATGCTGCGCGGTTATACGGTCTCGGCGCAGGATATGATCGATGCCGTGCAGCGGCTGGCCGGGCAACGGACACTGGGCAAGATCACGGTCGAGCCCGATCCGTTTATTGTCGACATCTGCAAAACCTGGCCGCTCGATGCCTCCTATGAACGGGCCGAGGCCCTTGGCTTTCCCTGCGACAGCGGGCTTGATGAGGTGATCGGGTATTTTATCGACGATTATGTTGAAAGCTGACGGTTAAGATGGCGTCGTTGATTGCAATCGACTGGGGCACCACGTCGTTTCGCGCCTACCGGCTTTCCGGGCAGGGCGAGATCATCGAAAAACGCCAATCGGCCAGCGGCATTCTGGCGGTAAAGGATGACCGCTTCGCGGAAATGCTGGTCAGCCAGATCGGCGACTGGATGGAGGCGGAACCCGATGCCCGGATTGTCATGAGCGGCATGATCGGGTCGCGCCAGGGCTGGCGCGAGATTGACTATGTGACCGGTCAGCCGGGCATCGGCGAGATTGCGGCCGGCATGGGCCGGGTTGCGTTGGCCGATGGCCGAACGCTATGGCTGGCACCCGGCTATAGCTGCCGCAATGGCCATGGCCTGCCGGACGTGATGCGCGGCGAGGAAACCCAGATTCTCGGCGCCTGCGCCGGGCTCCGCGGTGAGCAGACCTATTGTCTGCCCGGTACCCACAGCAAGTGGGTTAGCGTCGCGGACAGTCGGCTTACCGGCTTTACCACGTTTATGACCGGCGAAGTTTTTGACGTCATGTGCCGCCACAGCATCCTTGGCCGCCTGATGACGGGTGCCGGAGGCAACGGGGAAGAGGCACAGGCCTGGTTTGATGACGGGGTGCAGAAGGCAAAGGCCGGGATTCCCCTGCTCAGCGGCTTTTTCGGAGTGCGTGCCCGCGCCCTGTTTGCAGAAATCCCCGAAGCCTATACCAAAGATTATCTGTCAGGCCTGCTGATCGGTCATGAAATCCGCGACGCCCGCAAGGATCAAAAGGGCGACGTGACACTGATCGGTTCGGGGCATTTGATCGGTCTGTATGGCCGTGCCATCGCCGCCTTTGGCGGTGTCGCCACCCTGGCCAACGAAGATCTGGCGGCGGTCGGTTTGTTTCAACTGGCCGGGCAGCTTGACAGCAACCGATGATATTGAATTTTTATAACCAGCCAACGAGGATACTAAAATGAGTGGACGACTAGCAGGTAAAAAAGCATTGGTAACGGCAGCCGGACAGGGGATCGGGCAGGCCATTGCCCTGGCCTATGCCGCCGAAGGTGCCGAGGTTCTGGCAACCGACATCAACGCCGAAACCTTAAAACAAATCGAGGGTAAAAACGGAATTCGCATCCAGGTGCTTGATGTCATGGACGCCGATGCCATTTCGGCGCTGGCCGCTGAGATTGGTGCGGTCGATATCCTGACCAACGTCGCCGGCTATGTGGCCAACGGCTCGATCCTCGATTGTACCGATAAGGACTGGGATTTCTCGTTCAACCTGAACGTCAAATCGATGTACCATATGTGCCAGGCGATGCTGCCGGCAATGCTCGAAAACGGCGGCGGCTCCATTGTCAATATTGCCTCCGTTGCCTCGTCGGTTATGGGCATCCCCAATCGCTTCGCCTATGGCGCATCGAAAGCTGCGGTAATCGGATTGACTAAATCAATAGCTGCTGATTTTGTCACCCGCGGTGTCACCTGCAACGGCATTTGTCCGGGTACCGTGCAGTCACCTTCCCTCGACGAGCGCATTGCCGCCCTGGGTGACCCGGTTGAAGCCCGCAAGGCCTTTGTTGCCCGCCAGCCCATGGGACGGCTTGGCACCACCGATGAAATCGCCGCTGCCGCCGTCTATCTGGCCAGTGACGATGCCACATTTACCACTGGGACCCTGATGATGGTTGACGGCGGCATGACCATATAAACGGAAAGGCAGCGATTCTCATGACTGAATCTTGCCAACGGCTGGAAGCCACTTATACCGGGGCCCTGCATGACGTCATGCGGTCCATGGGGCTGACGGATTTCGTGCTGCCTCCGGATCTGCTGCCCTTGGTTGACGGCGACAAACTGGCCGGCCCCGTCTATACGGTCGAAGGCAAATCGTCGCCGGATTACGATGCCCATGAAACGCTGCTGGCGTGGACGGGGCTGCTGTCAAAGGCCCCGTCCGGCCATGTCATCATCTGCCAGCCCCACAACGACGAAATTGCCCTGATGGGGGAACTGTCGGCGGAAGTGCTGAAGCTGAAAGGTGTACGTGGCTATATCGCCGATGGCGGTGCCCGCGATATTGAATTTATTCTGGACATGAAATTTCCGGTCTGGTGCCGGTTCAAGACGCCGAAGGACATCGTCGGCCGCTGGCTGCCGGTTGCCTTTAACGAAACCATCCGCATCGGCGACGTTGATATATCGGGTGGCGACTGGGTGCTGGCCGATCGCGATGGCATTGTAATCCTGCCGCACGACAAAGCCGAGGCCATCGTAGCCGAAACGGAACGGGTGATCGGCACCGAAAACCAGATCCGCACCGCCATCTTCGACGGCATGGATCCGCAGGATGCCTATCTGAAGTTTGGGAAATTCTGAACCCCATGACCGCCAATCAACATATGGGAATTATCGGCCTGGGACCTATGGGGGCTGGGCTGACCTTCAATTTCGCCGACAATGGCTATACCTCGGTGGTCTTTGATCCGTGGCCCGAGGCGCGTGCGGCCTTTGCCGATAAGTTTGCTGCCGAACTGGACCAGCGGGTTCAGGTGACCAACTCACTGGAAGCCTTTGTTGCGGCCCTGCCAAAACCCCGGCGCATTCTGCTGATGGTCAAGGCGGGCGAGCCGGTCGACGCCCTGCTCAATGCCCTCTACCCGCTGCTGGCAAAAGGCGACCTGGTCTGCGACGGCGGCAACGCCCATCCGCGCGATACCGACCGGCGCAGTGCCGACGCCGAGAGCCGGGGGTTCGGCTTTTTCGGGCTCGGCATTTCCGGTGGCGAAGAAGGGGCC
>JABMNT010000065.1 GCA_013203595.1 Rhodospirillales bacterium | reverse complement strand
CTGAGGCTTGTCCGACACCTGACCAACAGAGGCCGTCGATGGTGCTGAGCCAGGCCAGGTGTCCGACAACCCTTAACAACAGCCGAAGCATTCTCAAAGTGAACGAGACGTTCCGCACTTCCCTGAGAACCGAGAGTTAATGGTTTCAGTCGGTGTCGGTCTCAACCGCGTCCAGATAGTCTTCGACCAGACCGTAGATCACCGGTGCATCTGCCTCGTTGGTGAAAACAATATTACTCTTGTCACCATAAATATTGAGCACGTAACCGCGCGCCGCACAGACCGTTTCCAGGGCGGAGACGAAGGGCGTGATTACGTTGTCATTTAACTGCTCGGCGGTAGCGCATTGCTCCATTGATTTAGCCAGCGACCGCATCAACTGGTCGGGAGATTGCGCATTGCGCGGCTTAGGCGCTGGTTTTCTGGACATGGCAGGATGGCTCCTCACTAATATTCCACATCAGGCGTGGCCAGCCACATCTGATAACTTACTGGGATCAATACCGATTTTCTGAATAGCCAGTTCCCATTTGCTGGATAATTCATGCCCGAACACAAGCTCATCGTCGGCCGCTACATGCAACCAGCCGTTTTCACGAATTTCCGCATCCAACTGGCCGGGGCCCCAGCCGGCGTAGCCCAGGGCCAGGATCTTGTCCTTTGGTCCCTGCCCTTCGGCAATATCGCGCAGAATATCGACGGTCGCCGTCAGACCCACCTTGTCATTGACCCGCATGGTGCCTTCCTGAATATATTCCGCCGAATGCAAAACAAAACCACGGGCCTGTTCAACCGGGCCACCGAACAGCACACTGATCGCATCTTTCGGCGGGGATTTCTGGATTTGCAGCTGTGCCAGCAAATCGGGGAAGGTGATCTCCTCAATCGGCTTGTTGATCACAAGTCCCATGGCACCTTCCGAATTATGGGCGCACAGATAGATAACGGTTTTGGTGAATCGCGGGTCCGTCATGCTGGGCATGGCAATCAGCAATTGCCCGGATAAATACTCTGGTTCGTGAGATCCCTTGTCCATAGCATCAATATATGTCTCATCACCAACAGGCGCAATAACTCACGCCCTGTCAATCTTGCGTGAACATCGCCTTGGCGCGTGAATTCTTGGCTTTGGCGGGTTATATATCCCTAGTGGCTACCTCCGCCCGGATATAATGGTGCACTGAACGTTGAAAAAAATAGTTACATGGCTTCTGGTCTTTTTGGCAGGCCTCACCCTCCTGTCCCCGGTTTATGCGGCCGCGGGCGCATCTGACTGGACAAAAACCGAGCAAACGGAAGTCCGCCTGATTTCCGCATCGACCACGACCGGTGGTGCGGACAGCCTGCAGCTGGGTGTTCAGTTTCGCCTGCAACCCCACTGGAAAGTCTATTGGCGCTCGCCAGGCGACGCCGGTTTTCCGCCGCAGCTCGATTGGGCAGCCTCATCCAACATTGCCGAGGCAACGGTCCTGTGGCCCGCCCCGGAACGGTTTTCCGTTCTCGGACTGGAAACCCTCGGCTATCAGGATGAAGTTGTCTTTCCTGTCCGGATCAGGCCGCAATCCAGAGACGGCGGCGTCACCATCCAGGCGGATCTCAGGTATTTGACCTGCAACGATATATGTATCCCCTACGAGACAACCCTCAGCCTTGCTCTGCCCGCCGGCCCGCAGCAGCCCAGTGAATTTGCCCACCTGATCAACCAGTACCGCTCAACGGTACCGGGCAACGGCCAGATCCATGGCCTGCGCCTGCTCGCCAGCCGGGTCAATGAGACCGAAAACAGCGCCGTCATCCGCATCGCCGTGACAAGCAGCGCGCCGCTTGTGGCACCGGATGCCTATTTTGAAGGGCCGCGCGAAGTGGCGTTCAGCAAACCGAACTTCCGCTTTGGCGAAAACCGGCAGTCGGCGGTTCTCGAAGTCAAGGCGGACGGGCTTTCCTATCTGGAAGACAGCGCCGGAAAAACCATAAACGGGCGGTCGTTGACCGTCACCCTGGTTGACGGCAGCCGCAGTGCCGAACAGGTTCTTACCCTTGGTGATCCGCTGTTGACGTCCGATACGCCACCACAAATCCCCGTGGCCAGTGGCAGCCGGGTTTCGATCCTGGCAATTCTGGCGATTGCCGTTCTTGGCGGCCTGATCCTCAACTTCATGCCCTGTGTCCTGCCGGTGCTGTCGATCAAGGTGCTCGGCGTGGTCGGCCATGGCGGTGGTGAAAACCGCTTTGTCCGCCTCAGTTTCATGGCCTCGGCGGCCGGTATCATTGCTTCGTTTCTGCTGCTTGCCGGCGCCCTGGCAGCGCTGAAATCCGGCGGCATGGCCGTCGGTTGGGGCGTTCAGTTCCAGTACCCCTGGTTTCTGATCGGCATGGCCTTTCTGGTCGTCCTGTTCGCCTGCAATTTGTGGGGCTTTTTTGAGGTCCGTCTGCCCGGCACCCTGGCGCAACTGGGAGCCCCCACCACTGGTGACAAACGGTTGACCGGCCACTTTCTGCAGGGCGCCCTGGCGACCCTGCTGGCGACCCCCTGTTCGGCACCGTTTCTGGGGACCGCCATCGGCTTTGCCCTGGCCCGCGGCACCACTGAAATATTTGCCATCTTTCTGGCGCTCGGCATCGGCATGGCATTACCGTTCCTGGCCTTTGCTCTGGCGCCGTCCCTGATTACCCGTCTGCCCCGTCCCGGTGCCTGGATGGTCCGCCTGCGGTTCGTTCTCGGTTTCGCCCTGGCCGCCACGGCTGCCTGGTTGATTACCATTCTGGTCCCGTCCGTCGGCCAGCGCGGTGCCGGTATCGTTGCCGCCGCTATGATCACGATTGTCGGCCTGCTGTATTTTGCCCATCAGTCGAAAAACGGAATTGGCAAGGCAAACTGGATGACAGTGGGTGCCTTGCTGGTGCTGGCCCTGTATGCGCCGGGCAAACTGGCACCGGATGTCCGGCCGTTAACAATTGCCGAATCATCTGAGAATGATGCCATCAAATGGCAGCCTTTTGATCTGGCGGCAATTGAGTCGCTGACCGCCAGTGGCCATACTGTATTGGTCGATGTCACCGCCGACTGGTGCATCACCTGCAAAGTCAACAAGGCCCTGGTGTTCAGTGATGGCCCGGTTGCCACACTTATGGACAGACCCAAATTCATCGCCATGCAGGCGGACTGGACCCTGCCAAGCCCGACGATCGCCGCCTATCTGGCAAGCTTTGGCCGCTATGGGATTCCCTTTAATGCGGTTTATGGCCCGCAATCACCTGAAGGAATTGCCCTGTCGGAATTATTGAGCGAAACCGACGTCATGGCAGCACTCGCCGAGGCGTCGGGCGATGTCGCGATCGCACAACGCACGAAATAATTGCTTTTCGGACTGGAAGTTCAGCGAGAATTGCTTATCTCTGTGTTCTGTAGAATATCTCAAACCATTTCCTAAGGGGGAAACAATATGACGATCAAAGCTGGTGATAAAATTCCGTCAGTAAAACTTGCGACAATGACTGACAATGGCCCGGACGGGGTCACCACAGAAGATATTTTTAGCGGCAAGAAAGTCGTAATTTTCGGCGTTCCTGGTGCCTTCACACCAACCTGTTCCGCCAAACATCTGCCCGGATTTGTTGAGCATGCCGCGGCCATTAAAGCCAAGGGCGTTGATACCATCGCCTGCATTTCGGTCAACGATGCCTTTGTCATGGGTGCCTGGGGCAAAGACCAGAACGTCGGCGACAAAGTCATGATGCTGGCCGACGGCAGCGGCGCCTTTGCCGCAGCGACCGGTCTTGAGCTGGACCTGGTTGAAAAAGGCCTGGGCAAGCGAAACCAGCGCTTCTCCATGCTCGTCGATGACGGCGTGGTTAAATCCATCAATATCGATGCAGGCACCTTTGAAAAAACCAGTGCCGAACAGATGCTGGGCGATCTGGGCTAACAGCCGACATCCCATAGATGATCACTAGAACGGGCGGACCCCAGGGCAATTCAGACTGAATTGCCCTTTGAGTCGGCCCGTTTTACTGCAGTTCCGCCGCGTCAAAGGCAGCCTGGGATATTTTCGAGATGTCCTGAAGCCACTCGCGAAATGCGATAAACGCGGGCTGCCCGGCCCTTTGCTTTGGGCAGACCAGACAGATCTTCGACTTGAACGGCCGGTGGATTTTGAACAACCGGACCAGCCGCCCGGAAACCAGATCATCCCAGACCGGTGCGCTCCGGGTCAGGGTAATGCCCTGTCCTTCAAACGCCGCCTGCAGGGCCATGTTCGAGTCCGGAAACCGCATTCCGGCCCGCAGCGCCGGGCCATAGGTGGCTTCGGGGACACCGGCATCTTCAAACCAGTCCTGCCACTGTGGTGCACCGATATCTCCGCTGCGCAGCAAAAGCGGGTACTTGCATAAATCAGCAGGTGTCTGCGGCATCCCGCGCTCTTCGAGAAATCGCGGACGGGCCACCGGAAACTCATACTCCTGCATCAACGGCCACGCCATCAGGTCATCACCGGCAGCGTCACCCAGATGGATGGCCGCATCCAGACGTCCGGAACGAAATCCGATGTTTTCATCCTCGCGGGTCGAAATCCAGACATCGATATCGGGATGGATATCGCGAAACCCCTGCAGCCGTGGAACCAGCCATTTGACGGCGACAGAAGGCAGCATCTGGATCCGCAGAATCTGGTGGTTCTGCTCGGCTTTCAACTCCTCCAGGGTTGCCGTCAGACTGTTGAAAAAGGTCCGCGCGACCGTGGCCAGCGCCCTGCCCTCCGGCGTCAACTCCAGCTTGCGGGTCAGGCGGATAAAAAGTTTCAACCCCCACAGATCCTCCAGATGCTTGATCTGATGACTGACCGCACTTTGCGAAACGTTCAGCTCGTCAGCGGCTTTGGTGAAGCTCAAATGGCGGGCCGCCGCATCAAGCGCCCGCAATTGCGAGATGGGCGGAAAATGGACCATTCACTTCTCCTGTACCACATGAATATTAACTCATGCATAACATGATGAAGCATCCTTTGTCACTTCTATTCATGCCATGTACTGTCGCTTTACTGAGAGTAACCAAGGCCAACAGCCTTTAATGGATGAGGTATCAACATGTATATTCTGTTTAAGAAGAAAATTCGAAGCGCCTGGTTCCCGGGCCAGGCCGTAATTCGCGACCGCTGGGGCGAGCCGCAAAACCGCTTTGCATCCAACCGCGAATTTAATCCGTCGCTGGGCAACCCGGACGAAACCATCCGCCACATGCGCTGGGGCCTCGGCTTGATGTAACCGCGCGGTTTTGACATTGTTTGCACGATGAACCAGCAACCCTTCAGCTTTCGCGCGGCGCGGAAAACCGATCTGTCAGCGATCGTCCGGCTTTTGGCCGATGACGATCTTGGCCAGTCCCGCGAAAACCCGACGCTGCCGCTGGCTGGCGCCTATCTGGATGCTTTCCAGGCCATAGCCGATGATGCCAACCAGATTCTGGCGGTCGCCACAAACCCTGAAAACGCGGTTATCGGCACCATACAGATTACCCTGATACCCGGCATTTCCCGCCGCGGTGCCTGGCGCGGCCAGATCGAAGCCGTCCGCGTTGCCAGGGATTACCGGGGTTCCGGACTGGGCCAGTCCATGCTCGAATGGGCGATTACCCAATGCCGTCTGAAAGGCTGCAGTCTGATCCAGCTGACCACCGACAAAAGCCGGCCCGACGCCCACCGGTTCTATGAAAAGCTGGGTTTCGAAGCCAGCCATCTGGGCTACAAGCTTAACCTGTAAACGTCAGGTTTCCGCGTCAGGCGCAGGCTCCCGGCGCCGTGCCAGCCATGCGTCCAGTAGTCGCGGTGGCACAACAGCCAGAGGGCGGCAATACCGGCCAGGGCAGCCACTAGGCCTTGCGCTGCACCTTGGCGATCCCGTCCCGCGCCAACTGATCGGCGCGGTCATTGCCCGGATGGCCCGAGTGGCCCTTGACCCAGTGCCATTCGACGACATGGCCGCTCAACGCCGCCTGCAGGCGTTTCCACAAATCCTCGTTCTTGACCGGCTTGTTGGCGGCGGTGCGCCAGCCATTGCGTTTCCAACCATGAATCCATTTGGTAATTCCGTCGCGCACATAGGTACTGTCCGTATAGAGCTCAACCGGGCCCTTGCGTTTCAGGTTTTCCAGCGCCTGAATCGCCGCCATCAGTTCCATGCGGTTGTTGGTGGTATCCGTCTCGCCGCCGAAAAGTTCCTTTTCATGACCTTTCCAGATGAGGTAGACGCCCCAGCCGCCAGGGCCGGGATTGCCCGAACAGGCGCCATCCGTATAAATAACAATCTGATCTTCTGACACGTGGTTTCCCGTCATCTTCTAAAAGCCCAGCCCGTATTCCCCGGGGCTGGAAACCGCCTTGTGGAACCGCAGTTTATCCCAATACTCCATTGGGTCCTTGCGGACAACCAGCGCCTGTTCAGGGGTGTGGATCCAGTCGTACAGGCGGGTCAGCAAAAACCGCATTGCTGCGCCACGGGCCAGAACAGGCAGGGCCATCAGTTCCGGTTCCGAAAAGTCACGGACCTGCCGGTAGGCGGACAACAGGTGTTGCGCCTTGGTAATATTGAAACTGTTATCGGGCTCGAAACACCAGGCATTCAGACAAATGCCCACATCGTAGGCGTAGCTGTCATTGCAGGCGAAATAAAAATCGATCAGGCCCGACAGGTACCTGCCCCGGAAAAACACATTGTCGGGAAACAAATCGGCGTGAATGACACCGCTCGGCAAATCCGTTGGCCAGTCGGCTTCCAGCTCCGTCAACTCATTTGCCAGTTCATCATAAAACCCCGGTCGCAGCCTGTTAGCATCCTGACCACAGCTTTCGAGCAACCCGCGCCACGCGCCGACCGACAGGCTGTTGGCGCGCACGCCCGCGAAATCAGCGGTTCCCAGATGGAACTCGGCAAGGGCGCGGCCCAGTTCAGCGCAGTGCAGCGCCTGCGGTTTTTTCGGCGACATGCCGGCCAGAAAGGAAATGATGACACAGGGCCGCCCCGCCAGTTGCCGCAGCGCGATGCCGTCACGGGCCGCAATCGGTTGCGGGCACGGCACACCGGCCGCCGCCAGATGCTCCATAAGCCCCAGAAAAAACGGCAGATCGGCCGGATTTACCCGTTTTTCATAAAGCGTGAGGATATAGGGACCGGAGCTTAGGGTAAGCAGATAGTTGGTGTTTTCGACGCCTTCGGCGATTCCCTTGCAGGCCAGCACATCGCCCAGATCGTATTGCCCGCAAAACGCAATAAGATCATCGTCGTCAACTTCTGTATATACGGCCATTGTCTTGCCTTATTAGATGTGCACGCTGTGCCAGGTGGAGAAAAAATACCCTGGCGGGTGACTGTTAGCGAACCTGGGCTTTTAAGGTCAAGCGAACAATTACTTGAATGGCTACAAGCATCGGCGCAGAATCGGTCTCAATTATGATATCATCGTCCCTATTTCCCGGCGTACGGATCGCCTTTATTTGCGCCTGTGTATGGCAGATTGCGAGCCCCGGACTGGCGGACGCTGCCCGCCCGGACGGACTGGATGCGCGCCAACTGGAAGACCCGCGCCCACCGGTGCGCCATAAATCCGGTGTCGCGGTTCAGAAAATTCAGGAAGCCCTGGCCGAGATGGGTTACTACCTGGGACATATCGACGGCCACCTGAACCCGGAAACCACAGCCGCTGTCCGTGTTTATCAGAAGGCCATGGGCCTTGAGGTTGATGGCGAAATTTCCCGCCAGTTATGGGATTTCCTGAACAATGCGGTGGAAGTGCGCAGCCTTATCAAACGCCTGGATACGGCGCGTAAAGCTGGCAAGGACAAGGCCCGCGCCGCCCTGCTGGCCCATACAGCGACACAGGACCTGATCACCGACACCGACAGGGAACGGGCCAACCCGGTCCGCAATGCCGATGCCTGTTTTGCCGAACCGACGGTGCGCTGTCTGCTGACAGAGGCCCGCGAAAGTGTAAAAGCGGTCTTCAAACCGGAACTGCGCGATTGGGCACTGGGTGAAATTCTGGTTGCCCAGGCCCGTGCCGGGCTGAGTGACTGGGCCATGGATACAGCCGGTGGCATCCGTGATCCGCGCCTGATTATTGTTGCCCTGCGTGATATCGCCAAAGCCCAGGCGGCGGCCGGCAACTCCGCCCAGGCCCTGGAAGCGGTCAACATCATTCCGGACGCCGAAAAACGTGCAGAGGCTTTGGCGACAATTTCTCAGATTCATGCCCGCCAGGGCGACAAACTGGCAACCCGGGCCGCCGCCAGCGCGTTGCTTGCCATGATCGAGGAGGTGCAACCACCGACCAAGCAAATCTCCCTAAAAATGCAGGTTGCCCTGGTTTTTCACCAGACAGGAAGCCCGATCCGGACCAACCAGTTGCTGACCAGCAGCGAAACCCAAAGCCGGGCACTGGCAGATGAAAAGCAGCGCCTGTTAGGGCTGCGCCATATCGCGACCACCCTGGCAAGTCTGGGACGCGCGGCAGACGCCCTGAAGGTATTGGTGGAAATCACTGAAAAATCAGAGCGTGATCCGGTCCTGATGGCCATCGCAAAAGCCATGGCCGATCGCGGTGAAACCGAACAGGCACTGAAAACGGCAGAAACCATAGAGCCCCGGTATCGGGCAACAATTCTCAGCCATATTCTCGATGCCCAATCCGTGGCAAGCCCGCCTGATGAATTGCGCCGCACGTTGAGTCTGGCGGAACAGACCATTGAATTGATCAAACTGCCCTATGCCCGCTCCTACGCGCAAAGCCGGCTGGCGTTGACGGTGACACGCCTGGGCAATGTGCCCGGACAACGCCCGGATGCCGGCACAGGCATCCCGTGGCCGCGCTTCACCAGCGCCTCGGAGATCGCCGCAAAAATCGCCGATCATCGCCTGCGCGCCTATACCCTGTGGTCAATTGCCAGCCAGCAACGGCGCGCCGGTGATGATCCGGGGGCGCAGCTGACCGAAGCCCAGGCCGATAAGACGACCAACGACATCAGCAGCCGCCTGTCGCGGGTCTGGATGTTTGCCGATCTGGCCGCTCAACAGGCCCGCCAGGGTGACACCAAAACCGGTTGGGATGCCTTCAACCGGGGTCTGAAAATAGGAAAATCCATCGACAATGCCTGGAGCCGCGCCCGTGCCCTGGCCAAACTGGCCCAGACCCTTATTGAATTAATCGCACCGGGCAGGGGCCAGGAGGACGACCCCTTCGCCAACTGACGCTGCACTGCGGAGCGGCGGCGGAACGATCACGGGTCAGCCTCGGGGTTGAGGGGCCGCCGACCTGTTGCTGCGATGGGTCGCCAGATACAGGTTTGTTTCGCTGGTCGTTACCCCGTCAATCAACCGAATATGCCGCAGTACCCGATCCAGATCTGACAGACTGTCGGTGGCAAGTTCAACGACAAGATCCCAGCGTCCGTTTGTTGAATGAATGGCCTGGACCTCGGGAATGCCCCGGAGAATGGCAATGATCCGCTCGTTGCCCTTGCCCTCTATTTCGATCAGCGTATTGCCGCGCACCGCCATATCTGAACTGTCACTTTTAAGCACCACAGTATAACCGAGAATTTCGCCGCTCGCCTCCAGGCGTTCCATGCGGTTGCGCAGGGTGGCCCGAGAAACGCCCATTTCGATGGCCAGATCCGACACCGAGGCGCGCGCATTCTGGCGCAGCGCTGCAATCATTTTTTGATCCAGTTTATCCATATTGACACCTTTTGATTATCATATTGATTAATTTTATAACATATATGGCAATTTATATCCTAATAAATGCCATTAATGTCAGGTATTGTTTTCAATATGTTGAAACGCCTTTTGAACCCCCCATTCAGGAAACCGCAAAAATGACAGATCGACCCCTCATCGCCCTTGTGGGCGCACCAGCTGATACCGGTGGCCGTCAGAATGGCTGTCTGATGGGACCCGACGCCCTGCGGACTGCCGGCCTATCGCAACGGCTGTGTGATCTGGGTTATACGGTTGAGGATATGGGCGACTTCAGGGCGGAACCGACATCTGCGCTGACCCACGCCAACCCCGCCGTCCATCACCTGGCTGATTACGCAGCCCTCATCCGTCTGCTCGACAACCTGTGCCTACAGCACCTGAATGATCGGTGCATCCCTATTTTCATGGGTGGTGATCACACCATTGCCGCGGGATTTCTGCCGGCTCTGGCCCGTCGCGCGGCGCAAAGCGGGCGAGAACAGTTCGTCCTCTGGCTTGATGCCCATACCGATTTTCAGACCCTTGCCAGCACCGACACCGGCAACCTGCATGGCACACCGGTCGCCTATGTGATCGGCACCCCCGGTTTCGATGAGGTGCTGCCGGCGCCGTGCGTGCCGATCAGGCCGGAGAACATCTGCATGATGGGAATCCGCTCCGTCGACCCGTCGGAACGGGCGCGCATCAAACAAACGCGAATTGAAATCCATGACATGCGGGCGATTGATCAATATGGCGTGGCACCGCCGCTGCTGGCTTTCCTGGACCGGGTGCACCGGGCCGGCGGTGATTTACATGTCAGCCTGGATGTCGATTTCCTTGACCCTGAAATGGCCCCTGCGGTTGGAACCGCCGTTCCCGGCGGGGTTAATTTCCGCGAAGCCCATCTTATTATGGAGTTGCTGTTTGACAGCGGACTTGTGACATCTCTCGACATTTCCGAACTGAACCCTTTTCTCGACGAACGCGGACGTACCGCCAAACTGATTGTCGGGCTTGTTGCCAGCCTGTTTGGCCAACAGGTCTTCGACACCACACAAGGATTATCAAGCCATGACCGCATCGCTGTCTAAAAACATAAATATCGTTCCCTTCGTCAGTGTCGAGAATATGATGAATCTCGTCCTCGACGTCGGCATTGAAACGTTCCTGCGCGAACTTGGCGGATTTATCGAGGATGATTTCAAACGCTGGCAGCTGTTTGATAAAACAGCCCGCGTTGCCTCGCATTCCACAGAGGGCGTCATCGAACTGATGCCGACGAGCGATGGTGACGTTTACGGGTTCAAATATGTCAACGGCCACCCGCAGAACACCCGCAACGGCCTGCAGACGGTGACCGGGTTCGGTATGCTGTCGCGGGTCGATAACGGCTATCCCGTGCTGTTCTCAGAAATGACAATCCTCACGGCGCTCAGAACCGCCGCCACCTCGGCCCTGGCGGCCAAATATCTGGCGCCGGAGAATGCCGACTGCATGGCGATTATCGGCAATGGGGCGCAATCCGAATTTCAGGCGATGGCTTTCAAGGCCCTGCTCGGCGTGAACAAACTCCGGCTTTTCGACATCGATCCCCAGGCGACAGAAAAATGCCGCCAGAATTTGTCGGACAAAGGGTTTGAAATCAAAGCATGCAAAAGCGCTGAAACCGCGGTTGAAGGGGCGCAGATCATCACGACGGTCACCGCCGACAAACAATACGCGACGATCCTGGTCGACAACATGGTTGGCAGCGGCACCCACATCAACGCGGTCGGAGGGGATTGCCCCGGCAAGACCGAGTTACACCACGACATCCTGCTGCGCGCCGATATTTTTGTCGAGTACACGCCGCAAAGCCGGATAGAAGGCGAGATCCAACAACTCGCCGCCGACCATCCGGTAACCGAACTGTGGCAGGTCATCGCCGGTGACGCCCCCGGCCGGCAGAACCGCCAGCAGATAACGCTGTTCGATTCCGTCGGCTTTGCGACGGAGGACTTTTCCGCATTGCGCTACGTGCGCAGCAAGTTGCAGGGCTCCGTGTTTTTTGAAAACCTCGATATGCTGGCCGACCCGGATGACCCGCGCGACCTGTTCGGCATGATCCTGCGCGCCGACAAGGCCGCCTAGCCGGGTTTCAATGGACGCAACCCGCATTAGATTACCCCCGGCACTTGCTGGACCCGCGCCTATAATCTAGACTTCGCGACCATTGAAATGGCACCTATCTGAATTTGCACGGACAGCCGGAATCATACCTATGATCAACACGAAACGCCGCCTCCCCTTTGCCCTGGCAGTCGCCGCGATTTTCCTGTTGGGCGGTTGTGGGGTGACCGAGAAAGTCACCGACGTCTTCAACCCTCCACCGATTCCACCCTGTCCGGAAAACCGCATTTTGGCCGCCGCGTCCGAACTCACGGTTTACCGCGAAGGCGACGGTCGCGATCTGACAGATGTGGATTTTGAAGGGCGCATCGATAATATGGGTCTGGCCTGCCTGACAAAAGTCGACAAAAAAACCGGCATCGGCAAAATGCAGGTCGAGGTTGTCTTCAACTTCGTCGCCTCACGGGGGCCTGCAAACACCACCCGAAAGGCCCGCTACCCCTACTTCATCTCGATTACGGATCTGAACAAGAATATCCTGATGCACGAAAAATACGATATTGAAGTGGCCTTTCAGGGCAATCAGTCAAAATTCACCTTCAGAAACCAACCCAACATCATTGAACTGGACGTCAGCCCGGACCGGGCCGGTAAGGACTATTTGATTTATGGCGGATTTGTTCTGACCCGTGAACAGTTGCAGCTGTTTCAGCAGCGGCGCAAACAAACCCGCGGCTGAAGCCGCGCTTTCGCCTATTGCGACTTTGCTGGTGCCACGCTTTCCAGTAACCGCGCCGCTGCCGCCGCCATATCCGGGTTTAGCCGTTGAAGACGTATCACAGCCGTCTGCGCCAGATCCCGTTCACCGCTCCTGGCGCCCGCCTGCACGGCAAACCACAGAACCTGAATATTTTCCGGCAGATCGGCAAGCAGGACCCGCAGGTGCGGCACTTCATCCGCGTAGCGGCGGAGATAATGCAGGGTTATCACCAGTCCAAGACGGCTGTTAAGGGCATTGGGGTCCTGATCCAGTGACAACTGAAACAACTTAATGGCCCGTTCCGGATCGCCGTGCTGACCGAAACGCTGTGCCGCCAGATCATAGAGCTGTCGGTTACCGGTTCCGAGGCAGGCGATTTCCAGGTCCCGGGCGGCCGGCACCGGCATTATGTCCCGGGGCGCCAGCGGCTTTTCAAGGCCGATGACACAGCGGCGCACGGCGGCTCCCGTCTGCTGGCTTGCTGCGGAAAAACCCTCCCCGCTTTCCTGCACCAGCACCGCGATTTCGGTTGCCGGTATCGCCTCAAAGCGCCCCTCGCCACCGGCAACCAGAAGGCCCACCCAGTTTCCGTGCCCGTCAACCAGGGCTCCGCCGCTGTTGCCGGGCTGGTTGAATGCCGCATGGTGCAGCCGTGCCAGAGGTTTGCCGGCGGCTGGCATCAGCAGTACCGGCCCCGGCGCATAGGCACGCACCGTGCCCGACGCCATGTCGGCGCCAATGGCATACAGGAGATCCCCCTGCCGAACCTCAGCCGGACTCAGAACCGGGCCCGCCGGCAGTCCGTTGCTTTTCAGCAGTATCAGGTCGCCGCCATAGGCGGTCGGCACCACATCGGCGCTGATCTTTGATCCATCATCAAGAAACAGATCAACGATTTTATGATCGGCAACCACATGGCGGGCGGTGACAAGCTCGGTTTCACTGATGCGAACGGCGCTTCCCAGAGGATCAAAGCCGGCAATGCGAAAAACGGCTGCGCGGGCCTGACAGACGGCCGCAGGCTGCGAACAGGTGCTCTCCCGGGCGTTCGGCGATCCGCCAGCGAACACCACAAGCAAAAGCACCAGACCCATCCAGGTCAGGCGGTGCGCCCCCTTGAGGCAAGCAGTCATGGCCATGATTTGACCTGTCCTTTACCGCGCCCCGGTCAGCCCGCTATCGGCACTTAAACGGTCTCCGCCATCAATTCACTCAGACAGTTATCGTCCAGTGCTTTGATTGGCGTGAAATCCCGATGGGCGATCCAGTCTTCCCGGTTAAACGCGCGGATGTGGTTATCCACATGGCAGAGCGACAAATAAACAATGATCCGCCCGAGCGGTGATATGTTGGCCGGGCTGGCATGGACCAGCAAAGACGAAAACATCAGCATGCTGCCGGCCGGCCCGGTCGGCGCCACACAGCCGCCCCGCGCCGCCAGTTCCGTCACCTTGTCCCGGTCGAGAGTCCACAGCGGGTAAGAGGTGGTCTGCAGGTCGTGACCGGCGTCGATAACACCCATTTTGTGACTGCCCGGAATGAACAGCAAGGGTCCATTGGCGGCGGTTACATCGTCGAGAAATACCGCAATGTTCATGGCCCGGGGTTCCGGCATCTCGTCGTCCCGCTTCCAGGTTCCATAATCCTGATGCCATTGCCAGACATCGCCGTCGAAGGCGGCCTTGGCGTTGACCTTGTATTGATGCATGTAAACCGGGCCATCCAGGACCTGCTCAACCGGCTCGATCAGGCGCGGATGCGCGCCCAGCCGGCGGAACCCTTCGTTATAGGTATGGGCGGCAAAGGCGGTACGGGCGACGCCGGAACTTTCCCGCCAGACCTCCTTGCGCTCCATGGCATAGACGGCTTCCGCTTCGCGTTTCAGCAGCGCCGCCTCAGCGGGTGAAAACTGGCCCGGAAAAAACAGATATCCGTCCTTATCAAAGGTCTCCAGTTGCTCGGCTGTCAGTTGCATGGCATCTCCTCTCTGTCGTAATGGCCGCAAGGGGTGCTAGCCCTATGGGCACTGGCCCAACAGGCATTGGCCCAACGGGCGCTAGCCCAATGTGCGGTTTAAAAAGTCCAGAACCTTCAGCCAGGCATCCTCGCTGGCGTCGGGCTTGTAGCGGTCCGGGTTGGTGAAACACTGAAAGGCATGGCCGACATCGTCATAGCGGTGAAACGTATGAACAACCCCGGCGCCCTCAAGCGCCTTCTCATAAGCATCGACATCTTCCGGTGGCGGGTTCTGGTCGTCGTTTCCGAAAAACCCCATGACCGGACATTTGATTTGCCCGGCCAGATCAATCGCCGGTGGTGTTTCCGGCCCCATGGCCAGTTTGACCCGGCCCCCATAAAAGATTGCACAGGCCCTGAGCCGGGCATTATGGGCGGCCCCCAGCCAGGCCACGCGCCCACCCCAGCAATGGCCGACAATACCGATGCGGTCGCCGTCCACGCCCGTCTGCGCGGCCAGCAAATCAAAACTGGCCTGCAGATCCGGCACCGTCCAGTCATCGCGAAATCCGTCGCGTTTGACCTGGATATCGGCCTCCTTCGGCCACCAGTGAAAGATGAACGGCACTGCCACGGCAAAACCGTTTTCGGCAAACCGTTCGGCGGTCTTCAGGGTGAAGGTATCGTTTTCCACGCCAGTATGGCCGACCGGGATATGCTGGGCCAGGATCAGCCCCGGATGCGGCCCGTCGCCGGCCGGATCAAACAGAAAAACCTCCATCGGGCTGCCGTTTACGACGACGGTTTCAATACGGTACACATCCAACCCTTCCCTGTGCAGACAACTGTTTCAGTACCGCCCATGTTAGCGGATTTTTAGCCCGCGTAAATTGCTATGTTTCGGGCCCGCCTTTTCCCCAGCCAGCCACTTAGCCCCTGGTGTTTTCAGATGAATTATCTCGGCTGAACCACAGCGCAACCTTCTGGCGGTAATTAACAGCAGCTTTTTCCCCGCCCTCAAAAAGTTTCCACAACGCAACCCAAAATCGCCGAAAACCGATATAATCAGCTATTGACCTTGCCGTGACTGGAAGCCCTATAAATTCTATCCTAGTTTACAGAACCCAACAATCAGGTGAAATAATGAACGAGACGGCTCATCAGCATCACGCGCAGAATGCAAAGCCTGCGGACAGCACAACGACAGCCAAGGACCCGGTCTGCGGCATGACGGTGGCGCTTGATGCCGGTAAACCGAGCCATTCCCATGACGGCGTGACCTACCATTTCTGCGCGCAGGGATGCCACGACAAGTTTGTCGCCGACCCGCCCCATTATCTGTCGGGTGCGCACAAAAAAGCCGCTGCCGCACAACCGGCCGGAACCCGTTACACCTGCCCCATGCATCCGGAAATTATCCGTGACGCCCCCTCAGACTGTCCGATCTGCGGGATGGCCCTGGAGCCCATGGGTGTGCCGGATGCAGACGCCGGGCCCAATCCGGAACTGGTCGATTTCAAACGCCGCTTCTGGATTGCCGGGGTACTGACGGTGCCACTGCTTATCCTTGCCATGGGACCGCATCTGGGGCTGGGGTTCATTCGCGACATCGTCGGTGAACGCACCACCCTGTGGATCGAGTTTGCCCTCAGCACCCCGGTGGTCTTATGGGCGGGCTGGCCGTTTTTTGTGCGTGGCGTCAAATCCGTGATCAACCGCAGCCTCAACATGTTCACGCTGATCGCCATGGGCGTCGGTGCTGCCTATCTGTTCAGCGTGGTCGCGGTTCTGGCACCGGAAATCTTCCCGGCTGGATTCCGCGATTCGCGGGGCAATGTGGGTGTCTACTTCGAGGCCGGCGCGGTGATCATCGTGCTTGTTCTGCTCGGCCAGTTAATGGAGCTTGGCGCACGCGAACGCACCGGGTCAGCAATCCGCGCGCTGCTTGATCTGGCCGCCAAGACGGCCCGCATCCTCCGTGCGGACGGGCGGGAAGAGGATATTCCCCTGGAACAGGTTCAGGTTGGCGACCGCCTGCGGGTCCGCCCCGGCGACAAGGTTCCCGTCGACGGCGTGGTCCTGGACGGCCGCTCATCGATCGACGAATCGCTGATCTCCGGCGAGCCGATCCCGGTTGAAAAAAGCGAAGGCGACGAGGTCACCGGCGCCACCATCAATGGCACCGGCAGCCTTGTCATCGAAGCCCGGCGGGTCGGCGCCGACACCCTGCTCAGCCAGATCGTCGACATGGTTGCCACCGCCCAGCGCAGCCGTGCACCGATCCAGAAGGTCGCTGATTCCGTGGCTGGCCTGTTTGTTCCGGCGGTTATGGCTGTGGCCGTTCTGTCCTTCATCTGCTGGTCCCTGTGGGGGCCGTCTCCGGCGCTCGCCTATGCGCTGGTATCGGCGGTTTCCGTTCTGATCATCGCCTGCCCCTGTGCGCTCGGCCTGGCCACGCCGATGTCAATCATGCCGGCGCCCGGTCGCGGCGCGCAGATCGGCGTGCTTGTCAAAAACGCCGAGGCGCTTGAGCGGTTTGCCGATGTGGATACCCTGATCGTCGATAAAACCGGCACCCTGACGGTTGGCAAACCCCGGCTGGTGGCGGTACTGCCCGAGGCCGGCCATGACGAAAACGAGGTGCTGCATCTGGCCGCCAGTCTCGAGCGTGGCTCCGAACATCCGCTGGCCGACGCCATCGTCAGGGGCGCCGAAGAGAAAGACATCACCCTGAGTACGGCAGAGGCCTTCGAAGCGATCACCGGAAAAGGCGTCAAAGGTGTTGTTGACGGCAAACAGGTGGCGCTCGGCAACGCCCGCCTGGTCGCCGATATGGGCATTGAGACCGGCAAACTGGTGGAGATCGCAAACCAACGGCGCGACAACGGGGAAACCGTGATGTTTGTCCTCATCGGCAGCCAGATTGCCGGGCTCGTCGCCGTCGCTGACCCGGTCAAGGAGACAACAGCCGATGCCCTGAAGGCCCTGCATGCGGAAGGATTTCACATCATCATGGCGACCGGCGACAACGAACGCACCGCCAGGGCCGTGGCCGCGAAGCTGGGTATCGATGAAGTCCGGGCCGATGTGCTGCCGGAAGACAAGGCCAGCCTGATCAGGGACCTGCAGGCCCAGGGCCGCAAGGTTGCCATGGCCGGTGACGGTGTCAACGACGCCCCCGCCCTGGCCCAGGCCGATGTCGGTATCGCCATGGGAACCGGTGCCGACGTGGCCATCGAAAGTGCCGGTTTCACCCTGATCAAGGGCGATCTCAACGGCATCGTGCGGGCCCGCCGGCTGTCCCGCGCGACCATGCGCAACATCAAGCAGAACCTGTTCTTTGCCATGGTCTACAACGCGGCCGGGGTTCCGGTGGCGGCGGGTATTCTTTATCCGTTCCTTGGCATCCTGATTTCACCCATATTCGCCGCCGCGGCCATGAGCCTGTCGTCGGTTTCGGTGATCAGCAATGCCCTGCGCCTGCGTTCGGTGAAGATTTAAGGCCCTGGCTGAATCCTTGCGCCCATACACCTGAATGTGTTGTTGGTAATTCAGCGGCAATCTATAAGTATACCAACGGGAATAATGATACTGCTCGAAGGGGAATTTTTCATGGGCTGGGTGGAAATTATTGGCTACGCCGCGTCCGGTGCCGTGTTTGTTACCTTCTGTATGAAGACACTGATTACCCTGAGAGCCGTCGCGATCATTGGTAATATTCTGTTTCTCGTCTATGGGATTTACGCGGATCTGGGCAATATCATCCTTCTGCATGGTGCCATGCTTCCCCTGAACGGCCTGCGTCTGCGACAATCCTTGCAGCTTCGGCAAAAGATCCGGCACATGGCCCACGCCGCGTTCAACGTGCAGGCCCTGCTGCCGTTCATGACGCGGTTCGAATGTGCACAGGGGCAACACCTGTTTAGGCGCGGAGATGATGCCCGGGATATTTTTTATCTTCTCGACGGACGGGTACGCATCGAAGAACTCGGCGTCGAGCTTACGAGCGGCAACCTTATCGGTGAAATCGCCATGTTCACCGAAGCCAAAACGCGCACCCAATCCGTCCGCTGCCTGATGGATTCGGTGTTTATGCGGATCACCGAAGAAAGGGCATTGGAACTCTATGCGGAGAATCCGGAATTTGGCCTCTATCTGACAAAGATGATGGTGCAAAGATTGCTGATCAATTCCAAAGACCACCAAACCAAGCCATCACCGGAATTAATTCCCGCACAGAGCGCCGGCTGACGCCGTCGCTTGCGATAAAGCCCCAGAAAACGGCCCTTAAAAGGCGACAGACAGGTCAGATATAACCCACTGTTTTTGCGGTATTTCGAGCGCGCTCAATGGCCCCTGCCCACAGGCTTCAAATCTGCCGAAAACCCGTTTACTCCGGTTGACGGTTTTGTTCTGGCGTGTGATAGTCTGTGGATAATACACTCTCAGTTAGCTATTGTGGGAGAGTTCGGCAGTTGATTTCTGTCGACGCCGAAGGAGCAACCACCCCGGAAACTCTCAGGCTTCAGGACCGCAGTGGGATGAGACTCTGGAAAGCGGGTTATGCGACTGTCGCGTGCATGGCCCCACCGAAGATGTAAGCCGTATCCGCAAGACGGATAAGGTGATTCTTTCAGGTTCCCGGACAGAGGGGGCACTTTTTTGATCAATCGACGCGGCGCTTGCCCGTGGACAGTTGGTTGATGAGGTCCGCCATAATCTGTCACAGGGGAACAAAAAATGACTGAAACAGACCTCCTTCAAACGCCGCTTGATGCCCTGCACCGCCAACTGGGTGCGAAAATGGTCGGCTTTGCCGGCTACGCCATGCCGGTCAGTTATCCGCTCGGCGTACTCAAGGAACACGAACATACCCGCCAGGCGGCATCGGTTTTCGATGTCTCGCACATGGGTCAGTTGATGATCCGCGGCGATGACGTGATCGGTGCCATCGAGAAACTGGTTCCCGGCGACATTGCCGGACTGGCCAGTCACGGGACCCGCTATACCCTGCTGACCAACGACCAGGGCGGCATCCGCGATGATTTGATGGTCTCGCGCCTGGGCGACGCCCTTTATGTGGTGGTCAATGCCGCGTGCAAGGCGCAGGATCTGGCCTATCTGCGGGCATCCATCGGTAATCAGGTGGAAATCGAGGAACTCACCGACCGCGCCCTGCTGGCCCTGCAGGGCCCGCAGGCGGCCGAAGTTCTGACCCGCTTCTCTCCGGCCGTGCAGCATATGAATTTCATGAGCGTCGCCGAAATTCATTTCCACGGCACCGCCTGTCTGGTCACCCGGTCGGGCTACACCGGCGAGGATGGCTACGAGATATCGATCCCGGCTGACGAAGCCGAGGATTTTGCCCAGTTACTGCTGGGCGAGCCGGAGGTTACCTTTGCCGGGCTGGGTGCCCGCGATTCCCTGCGCCTGGAAGCCGGCCTGTGTCTCCATGGCAACGATATCGACGAGACCACCACGCCTGTTGAAGCCAGCCTGACCTGGGTCATCGGCAAGAGCCGGCGCGCGCGCGGCGGCTTTCCCGGAGCCCCGATCATTCTTGATCAAATCACCAACAAGCCGGCCCGCAAACGGGTCGGCATCCTGCCCGAAGGCCGCGCGCCGGCGCGCGCCGGCACCGAGATCACCGATATGGACGGCACGCCGATCGGCGTCGTCACCAGTGGCGGCTTTGGTCCCACGGTTGGGGGCCCGGTCGCCATGGGTTATGTAAAAACCGCATTTTTCAGCCCGGACACGCCGGTGCAGCTGATGGTTCGGGGCAAGGCCCTGCCGGCCAAAGTCGCCCGCCTGCCGTTTACCCCGCACCGCTATTACGCCGGATAATCAATCAACAGAGGAGAGATCTATGACAATGAAATACAGCGAAGAACACGAGTGGGTAACCGTCGAAGGCGATATCGCAACCATCGGCATTACCGACTATGCACAAAAGGCATTGGGCGATATTGTCTTTGTCGAAGCCCCGGAAGTGGGCAGCGAGATCAATCAGGGCGACGAAGCCGGTGTCGTTGAATCCGTCAAGGCCGCCAGCGATATCATCACTCCGGTATCAGGCGAAGTGGTCGAGATCAACGAAGACCTGGAATCTGCCCCCGGCACCGTCAATACCGACCCCACCGGCGACGGCTGGATGTTCAGGGTCAAACTGTCGGATCCGGAAGAGCTCGATGGCCTGATGGATGCCGCCGCCTACAAAGCCCATTGTGAAAGCCTGGATGGATGACACATATGCCATTGAATGATTTGGAGAATAGCGGCGAATTTGTCGGTCGCCACATCGGCCCCAGCCGCGCCGATATTGAAGCCATGCTGGAAGTGATCGGCTTTAAGTCCCTCGACGAAATGATCGACAAGGGCGTGCCCGGACCGATCCGCAGCGACCAGCCGCTGACCGCCCCGCCGGTGACGGAGGCCCAGGTGCTGGCCGAAATCGCCGGGCTGGCGGCAAAAAACAAGGTCTTCAAATCATTTATCGGCATGGGGTATTCCGGCACCTATCTGCCCTCGGTTATCCTCCGTAACGTGCTCGAAAATCCGGGCTGGTATACCGCCTATACCCCCTATCAGGCGGAGATTTCCCAGGGCCGCATGGAAGCCCTGCTGAACTTTCAGCAGATGATCGTCGATCTCACCGGCATGGAACTGTCCAATGCCTCGATGCTCGATGAAGCGACCGCAGCAGCGGAAGCCATGACCCTGATGAAGCGCATCAGCAAGGCCAAAAACGACACTATTTTTGTCGCCAGGAACTGCCATCCGCAAACCATTGCATTGATTCAAACCCGGGCCGAGCCGATGGGCTATACGGTGCAGATCGGCGACCCAGCATCGGATCTTGACCCGCAAAACGTCTTCGGAGTGATCCTGCAGTATCCGGCGACCGACGGCAGCATTCCCGATTACCGGAAACTGGTCGAAAAAATCCATGAAACCCCGGCGCTGGTCACTGTATGCGCCGATCTTCTGAGCCTGGTCATGCTGGCTCCGCCGGGTGAATGGGGAGCCGACGTAGTCGTCGGTTCGGCCCAGCGCTTTGGCGTGCCCATGGGTTACGGCGGCCCCCATGCCGGCTATATGGCGACCCGCGAAGACTTCAAGCGCGCCATGCCCGGCCGCCTGATCGGTGTCAGCATCGATGCCCAGGGCAACCCGGCCATGCGGCTGGCCCTGCAAACCCGCGAGCAGCATATCCGCCGCGAAAAGGCCACGTCGAACATCTGCACGGCGCAGGTCCTGCTTGCCAATATCACCGGCTTCTACGCCACCTATCATGGTCCCGACGGGCTCCGACGAATTGCCCGGCGCACCCACCGGCTGACCGCCATTCTGGCGGCCGGCCTGACCAGGCTGGGCCTGACCGTGGAAACCGAGAGCTTCTTCGATTCCATCACCCTGCAGGTGGGCGCAGAAGACGGCGCCATCCACGCCAGGGCCGTCGCCCAGGGCATGAACCTGCGTAAAATACAGAACGGGCGGATTGGCATTTCCTGTGACGAGACAACCAGCCGCGCCGATATCGAACAGCTGTGGCAGATTATCTCCGGGCAAGCCGATACCGGTCTTGATGTGGCTGAACTGGATCAGCAGATCACCGATGTCATTCCCGCTGACCTCGCCCGCACGTCGGATTTCCTGACCCACCCGGTGTTTAATTCGTACCATTCGGAAACCGGTATGATGCGTTATCTGCGCATGCTCGAAGACCGCGATCTGGCCCTCAACCGGGCCATGATTCCGCTCGGCTCGTGCACCATGAAGCTCAATGCGGCAACCGAAATGATCCCGGTGACCTGGAAGGAATTTGGCGGCATCCATCCCTTCGCGCCCCTGGATCAGGCCGCCGGCCTGTTGGAGCTGATCCGCCAGCTCGAGGACATGCTGGTCGAAATCACCGGCTATGCGGCCGTCTCCCTGCAGCCCAATGCGGGCAGCCAGGGCGAATTTGCCGGCCTGCTGTGCATCCGGAAATACCACGAATCGCGGGGCGATTCGCATCGCAATGTGTGCATCATCCCGGCTTCGGCCCATGGCACCAATCCGGCCAGCGCGATCATGGCCGGCATGAAGGTGGTGGTTGTCGACTGCGACGACGATGGCGATGTGGACATGAAGGATCTGAAGGCCAAGGCCGAGCAGCATGCCGACAATCTGGCGGCCCTGATGATCACTTACCCGTCCACCCACGGGGTCTTTGAAGTCTCGATCCGCGAGGTCTGCGACGTCATTCACGCCAACGGCGGCCAGGTTTATGTGGACGGGGCCAACCTGCAGGCCATGGTCGGCATCTGCAAACCCGGCCAGTTCGGCGGCGACGTCTCGCATCTGAATCTGCACAAGACCTTCTGCATTCCGCACGGCGGCGGTGGCCCCGGTGTCGGTCCCATTGGCGTGGCGGCCCACCTGGCCCCGTTCCTGCCCGGCCATCCGGTGGTGCCCGAAGCGGGTCCGGTCGGCGGCATTGGTGCGATCTCGGCAGCCCCCTGGGGCTCGGCCAGCATCCTGCCGATTTCATGGAGCTACATCCGCATGATGGGTGGCCAGGGCCTGACCCAGGCTTCGCAGGTGGCGATCCTCAATGCCAACTATCTGGCCCGCCGTCTGGCCGGTCATTACAAGGTGCTGTACACCGGGCTTGGTGATCTGGTTGCCCACGAATGTATCCTCGATACCCGGCCGCTGAAGGAACAGGCCGGGATCACCGTCGATGACATCGCCAAGCGGCTCATTGATTACGGCTTCCATGCGCCGACCATGTCGTGGCCGGTGCCCGGCACGCTGATGGTCGAGCCGACGGAATCGGAAACCAAGGAGGAACTGGACCGCTTTGCCGATGCCATGATCGCCATCGCCGAAGAAGCCGGGCGCGTGCAGTCCGGCGAATGGCCAGCCGACGACAATCCGCTGCACAATGCCCCGCATACGGCCAGCGTCATTGCCGCCGACGAATGGAGCCATCCCTACAGCCGCGCGATCGCCGCCTATCCGGTGGAAAGCCTGCGCACCACCAAATACTGGTCGCCGGTCGGCCGGGTCGATAATGTCTATGGCGACCGCCATCTGGTCTGCACCTGCCCGCCCCTTGACGACTACCGCGAAGCCGCTGAATAGGACGGCGGTGGCACGATTAGCGGTTTATGGGAAACAGTTATATTCCGGCGGGTGTCTTTACCGGCACCCGCCGCAGCCCCATATATAGGTTTCTCAATAACCCGAGGATGACCAGCCATGTCTACACCCCGCTCCGTTAAAAACATCATTGCCGCCCAGCGCACCCAGGAAGGGGCCGGGGTGTTCATCTGGCGCAGCCTTGGTGGCCAGGCCCTGCCCGAACTGGATCCGTTTCTGCTGCTCGATTCCTTCGGCACCGACAATCCCGACGACTATATCGCCGGTTTTCCGGACCATCCGCACCGCGGCTTCGAGACGGTCACCTACATGATCCACGGCCAGATGCGGCACAAGGATTCAACCGGTGGCGAAGGCCTGTTGGGTCCTGGTTCCGTGCAGTGGATGACCGCCGGGCGCGGCATTGTCCATTCGGAAATGCCGGAACAGAAGGAAGGCAAGATGCAGGGCTTCCAGCTTTGGGTCAACCTGCCGGCCAAGGACAAGATGTGCCCGCCCCGCTATCAGGACATTGACCCGGCTGACGTGCCGACCACGACAACCGATACCGGTGCCACCATCCGGGTGCTGACCGGCACCGCCAACGGGGTGACCGGACCGGTCACCGATATCTCGGTCGATCCGCTGTATATCGACGTGGCGCTTGATGCCGGCGGCAGCTTCAGCCAGCCGGTGCCCGCCGGGCATACTTGCATGGTTTATGCCTTCGATGGCAGCGTCGAGGTCGGCGGCACGCACTTGGGCCTCAACCAGTTAGCCGTGCTTGGCGATGGCGACGAAGTCGCGCTGACATCGCAAAAAGGCGGCCGCGCCATCATCGTCGCCGGCCGCCCCATCGGTGAGCCTATCGCCCGCTACGGCCCGTTCGTGATGAATACCGAAGGCGAAATCCGCCAGGCGATCACGGATTTTCAGTCGGGGAATTTTTTGTAAAAATTATTCCAACGATCATCAGGTCCGCCAAAATCAACTCCCCGGCCGCAGGCTGCGCCAGACGCTGTGGGTGATTTCGGCGTTCAGGATATCGTGCTGGTAGCCCAGGCAGGCGCGCAGGCTGGGCTGGCGTTCGACCCGC
Source organism: Rhodospirillales bacterium (assembly GCA_013203595.1). Lineage (GTDB taxonomy): Bacteria > Pseudomonadota > Alphaproteobacteria > Rhodospirillales > Casp-alpha2 > JABMNT01. The sequence continues at coordinate 47,362 of JABMNT010000065.1, read as the reverse complement.
AGCAGTTCCCGGCAGGTCTCGAGGATTTGTTCAGCCTGCCGGCTGGCTGCCGGCATTGCGGCCCGGGTGCGGGCGTCCAGGGTTTGTGCGCGCACAGCACCGATGCGCTCCGCATCAAAGGCCGCTTCCATGGGCAGGCGGTTGACCATATGGGCGAGCAACCGGGTGGTGCCCAGGGTTAGCGGGTCGCGGCCAACAGCAGCTTCGGCAACGGTGCGCAGGGGGCCGGTGACATCGCTGATTTCCTGCTGGCTCTGCGGCGATAAATCATCGGCGCTGGCCACAGGCAGCAGCGAGACGCCGGGGCCGATGGCAAGCATGGCATGAGCACCTGCACCGCCCATCTCGTCAATGGCTGATTGCAGCACGGTGACCGCGATGGCGTTGAAAGTCCGCTTGGCGGTGAACCGGGCCAGGGCAGCGATGTTGCGGCTGCGGCGGAGGCCGTTTTCGGTTTCGACAATCAGCCTCAGTTCCGCCCCGGCGGCGGCCTGGTACGGCGTTCCCGCAAGGGGCGCGGGGCGCGCTTGCTGCAGACAGACACCGGAGACCTCGACCGTGCACTGGCCGTCTGAACAGGTCAGCGGCAGCGGTGTGGCGGTGGCGACCAGGCCTAAAATCTGCGGCGCGGCCTGTCCCACAGTGGAGAAAACGGCAACACTGAAAAAACTGAGGGCACAAAAAATCAGGGGTTTGACGGCCATCGCTTGCTCCTTAGCAGCTGGGGGGAAACCTTCATCAATGCAAAACACGGGCTGCAAGCATAGCCGGTTTTGTAAAAATTCCCATTCACGTTTTGCGGCGCGCGCGGCGGTCAACTGTCTTTCGGCACCAAAGCGTTGATCTGGCCCCGGTAATAGGTGAGCGGTGGCCGCTCGGTGCCGGCGGTGCGGATGTCGAGTACCCGGCCGACGATGATCATGTGGTCGCCGCCTTCCATGGCGTTTTCCATCTGGCATTCGAGGGCAACCAGATAATCAGCCAGCACCGGAGTGCCGCGCGCGCTGAGATTCCAGTCAACACCATCGGCCTTGTCAGGGCCGCGCCGGGCAAAGGCCAGGGCAACTTCTTCCTGATGGTCACCCAGAAAATGCACGGTGAAAGCCTGTTCCCGATCCAGATACTCCCGCGCTTTTGAGAGGTTATCGACACAGATCAACACCAGTGGCGGCTCCAGCGACAGCGAGGAAAAGGCATTGGCGGTCAGGCCACCAACGCCACCCTCGCCGTCTGACACCGTAACCACGGTAACGCCCGAGGCAAAATGCCCCATGGCCTCGCGAAACTGAGCAATATCTACCATGGCCCTTATCTACCCCAAGCGGGGGGGCAGGGCCATAGCCGGTTGGCTGTTGGCTTAAAAAATCCAGCACCCGCCACAGCCCGGCAACCTGCGCCTAAATGCCGAAGATCGAGGCCATGCCCTCCTCGGCGCGCAGCGCCGCCATGGCGGCATCGCTGGGCTGGCTACCCAGTTCACTGGCCGCCTTGAAGATCGCCGGCAGCAGGCTGACGTCGCCCGCCGAATTGAGGAAAATATCCGGATGGCCGAGCACCCAGTGCACGGAGGTGCGGATCGCCGCTTCATTTTCCATGGGCTGGTACCAGGTGGTCCGGTTGGGTGTGACCCCGGCCGCCCACGGGCCGCGGGCAATGCCCTTGATCGTCTGCACCGCCACATTGCGTTGCTTGCACAGCGCCAGGGTGGCGTCATAGTCGGGCCGGTACAGGGCGTGATTGGCGGCAAACCAGTTCCATGGCATCAGGATCGAATCAAAGTCGAATTTTTCCAGGCTCTGCTGATGCATGGCGGCCACCGTCCAGCCGTGCCCGGTGATGCCCAGATATTTGACCAGCCCCTGTTCGCGGGCTTCGACCAGGGCTTCCAGCGCACCGCCGGCGGCGAAGACCTGGCGGCATTCATCGGGATAGACCAGGGCGTGCATCTGCAGAAGGTCGATATGGTCCGTGCGCAGCCGGTCCAGCGAGCGGTGAATTTCCTCTTTCGCGCCTACATAGTCGCGGGCCCCGGTTTTGGTGGCCAGAAAGAAATCCTTGCGGTGTTTGTCCATCCACGGCCCGATCCTGAGCTCAGCCTCGCCATAGCGCGGTGCCGTATCAATATGGTTGACCCCATATTCGAACAACAGATCAAGCACCCCATCGGCCGTGGCCTGGTCAACGGCACCGAGCGCGGCGGCCCCGAAAATCACTGCCGAGCTCATATGTCCGGTCCGCCCGAACGGGCGTTTTTCGATTGTCATGATTTTTTCCTCTCCCTCTATCTCGCTCTTATCATTGCCAATTATCCGCAATCGGCAAGCCTAATTAAAACTCATCCACGTCACGCATCCGCAGCTCACCGGCGTCGCAGCCAGGGCTTTGCGCCAGAGCTGCCCGTATCAGGGGCGGTTTGTTACCGCCATCGGCGGGCTGGCGGTCGGCAATTTCAAGGATAAGCTTGCGCCGGATCGCCCGGGCAAAATCGAGAAATCCGTTGGCGACGATCAGGAAGGCGCGCGGTCCGCCGATCACACAGTCGCGGTAATACAGGTCCAGATTGGCAATCTGGCGGCGGCCAAAGCGGCTTGGCCGGTCGTTGACAATGGGCAGGCCGTTGATCGTGATATCCAGCCGGGCCGCCCGGTCCCGTGCCGCGGGCAGCAGATCGCCGGAATTATTGGCGCCGTCACCGGAAATATCGATGGCCTGACGCAGCCCTGTATGGGGGTTTTCGGCCAAACGCCGGATGCCGAAATCGATGGCCCCGGAAATCGACGTATACATTTCCTCGATCCGCGGCGCGGCGGCGATCCGTCTGGCAAATTCCCCGGCGGAATTGACATCGCTGATCACCTGCCAGTCAACCAGGGTGTTCTGGTAATGAAAACCCGCCCATTCAAAATAGGTGGCGGCAATGCGCCCCTGTTTGCCGTGCTGGATGGCCGCAATAACGCGGGGGTCGGTGAGCGCCCGGATATAGCCGTCGCGTTGCAGCAGGGCCTCTTCATCATCGACGCTGCCGGACACATCGACGGCAAAAACCAGGGCCAGGTCGACGGTTTCCGCCCTTGCCGCGCCACCGCTCAACAGCCCGGCCAGCATGACCAGCGGTGCAATCCGAAAACACCTGTTTCCCATAGCCCGCAGCCTCATTCCCCTGCCCGGTTAAAACATGCCTTCATTGTCGTTATCATCAAAACCGTTCTCATCGTCGCCAAACAGGTTTTCCACGTAGGAGAACTCCTTGCGCAGGCCCCGGCGTTCCATCAATTTCTGTTGCGCGCCTTCCGGCAGGTCGGTGAACATGATCAGGTTCTTTTCAATCAGCACATCGACCAGATCCTCAACAACCCGCGACAGGGCCAGATCGGACTGCACCCATTCGTCGACCATACCGGCGTTCGGAATGTTCCTGGTAATAAAGGCGACCAGCGCCGGATCATCCGACAGCACCTCTTCGGTGCCTTCGAGAAAATCTTCATAGACGGCTAGAATTTTTCCTTCGTCGTCTTTATGGACAAACGGCATAGGCAGTATCCCATTGCTAATTAATCGTAAGCTGACACAGTTTATCCGAACCTACGCCTTCACATAAGGGAAATCGACCATGAAACGCCCATTGATCCGTCAACAGGTCACTTTTTTATATACCGACGACCTGGCCGCAACCTCCGCCTTTTACCGCGATGTTATGGAGCTTGAATTCGCTCTGGATCAGGGCCCGTGCCATATCTACAAACTCAGCCCGACCAGCTTCATCGGCCTGTGCACTCTGGCCGACAGGCCAACCAGCCCGGTTGGTGTCACCATCAGCCTGGTTGTTGACGATGTCGATGGATTTCATGCAACCCTGGTTAACAAAGGCGTCACCTGTGAGCGCTCACCGGCCTTTTCCGAGCGCTTCAATGTCTATTCCTGCCTGTTTATTGACCCCAACGGGTACCGCCTGGAAATTCAGGAATTTCGCGACCCCGAATGGAAAAATTAACCATAAAATAAATTTAAGACCTTGATTTCCAACACATAAAATTTACAGCTGTTAACCATCCCTCTTAAATTCCGGTTCACTCTTTCGCGTTATTCTGCAGGTTCCGTCCGTGCTCGACAGGCCCGGGCGATGCGCTATCTGAATAAGGATCTGGTATAATGAAAAGTCTGTTGGTGGGTCTGTTTGCAGGATTGCTGTTGGCGATTTCGGCCATTGCCGAAGAAAAACCGGCCGATAGCTGGTTTGTCGCCCTCGACAACAACCGGGACGGCGGGATTTCCCTGCGCGAGCTGCAGGCCATGCGCTACGAGCGGTTTTTGGTCATCGACGTCAATGGCGACGGCGAAATTTCAGCCGCCGAGGTTGCCGCCAGCCCCAGCTGGACGGCGCGTTTCCAGCGCATGGATACCAATGCCGACGGCCGTCTCACCCTGATCGAGTTCGAAGCCACCGGCCGGGGCCGGTTCGAGATCATCGATATCGACGGCGATGGACGGATCACTCCCCACGAGGCCCTCAATTTCCAGCGCAAGGTTCGGAAATACGGCCCAGAAACCACGACGACGGGATAACACCATGGCACAGAAAACCAGAAGACTTCCGCTCATCGGTCTGGCCCTGGCCGGCCTCGCCACCCTGCCGGCAAATGCCGGGACCGTAGAGCCCGACAAAAGCAGCCGCTGGTTCCAGGAGATTGACGCCGATGCCAACGGCGCCATCAGTCTTCGCGAATTTCTGGAAAAACGTGGCCAGCAGTTCACCAAGCTCGACGCCAACGGCGACAAATCAGTTTCCATGAAGGAATATGCCAACGCCCAATCCTCGATCCGGCGGTTTCTTGATCTAGATGGAAATGGCGACAGCCGGGTCAGCCTGGACGAATATTTAATCCCGTCGCGCACCCGCTTTAAGCACTTTGATGACGATGCCGACGGCAAGATATCGCGCAGCGAAATCGATTTATTCCGCGAACGGATGCGGGCCCAGTATGAAATGCGCAAGCGCCATGCCGCCAACCAGCCGGCCTCACGGTTTCGACTGGCCCGCCTTTCGGGCCTGAACAACGAAAATTAATCCGGTCAGCGGGACAATGGCAAACAGGGCAAAGGTCAGGGTATAAGACCCGACCAGCCCATACAGCCCGGCAATGGCGGCCGGGCCGAGCATCACCCCGGCATAGGTGACAACCATGGACGATCCGGTCGCACTGCCGATCAGTCCGGGCGGTGCCAGACGGGCAACTTCGGCCAGATAGACCCCGTTCCAGCCTACCGCCGTTAACCCCATGACACCGAATATCAGATAAACCAGCGGTGCCGGCGTTGCCGCCGACAGCAATGCCATCGCCAGCGCCGCGCCACAGGTGACCAGGGTGATAAGGATCAGCACGGCACCCGGATTGCGGCTGCGGTCGGCCAGCCAGCCCCACAGCACGCGCCCGCCAACCCCGGCCACCTGGAGCACCGCCAGCACGCCGCCAGCGGCGATCAGACTGAAATCCATATCACTGACCAGCAGGGTCACCGTATAGGTGGATATCGCCACCTGCATAGCGGAAAAGGTAAAGGCGGCCAGCGATATGGCGCGCAGTCCGCTGTTCTGCCAGACGATTTTCGCATCCCGCAACGGGTTGCTGCGCAGCCCCGCCGAACGGTCCCGGTCGTGATCCCAATGGTCGCGAAAGGGTGAGATCATCACCATCACCAGCAACGCCACCCCGGCCCCGCAAATCAGTGCCATCTGCCAGCCCAGGGCCAGCGCCAGCGGCGGGCCGGCCAGCCCGGCCAGCACGCCGCCCAGGGGAACCCCTGTCTGTTTGATGGAAAACACCAGATTGCGGTTGGTCGCCGTCGTCACTTTCATCAGCATATGCGAGGACGGCGGGTTGGTCAGGCCATAGCCCAGACCGACAAAGAACGCGCCGAAGGCAACCGCCACCAGTTCGGGAATTGCCGTCAGCAGACCACCGGTCGCCGCCAGCAGCAGGGCCAGTTGCGAGCAGCGCAGAGCCCCGTAGCGCCGGACCACGGCGCCGCCGATAACCGAGGTCATCATCGCACCGATATAAATGCAACTGACCTGCAGGCCAATCAGCGAGCCGGCCACGCCATGGGCCGCCGCCAGTTCCGGCGCAATCGCCGAGGGCAGTATGGCACTCATGCTGGCCAGCGCCTGCACCAGCAGGGTGACACCGACAACGGTTGGCAGGGCGGTATGGGGTGATGGCGGAGCGGGAGAGGCAATGGTCATGGCGCCAAGTTATCTGACCGGAGGCGCAACTTCCATCCAGTATTCAGCGATCGCATCAATTGTTCAGTCGTCCCATTCATTGGATCGCCGGCGATTAGATTTTCCGGCTCCATGGGGCTGACGGGCCGGTAGCGTCTGCCGTTTCTGTCAGTGCGATTGGAACATTATTTCCGTTCACGGGTTTTCCCCATTCGGCTCTTGGCGTGGCGCGTCGCCGTTGCCGCAACCGGATCGTCCGGCCAGGGATGTTTCGGATAGCGCCCCCTCATCTCGGCTTTGACCTGTGGGTAAGCGTTGTTCCAGAACGCCGGAAGGTCCTGGGTGATTTGCAGGGTGCGTCCCGCCGGGGACAGCAGATGGATGGTCAGGGCAAGCCGGCCGTCCAGCAGGCTGGGAGTTTCGGTTGAGCCGAACATTTCCTGCAGTTTGACCGGCAATACCGGGGCCGCCGGATCGGAATAATCAATGCGGATGCTGGAGCCGCTGGGAACCGTAAAATGGCTGGGAACCTGTTTTTCCAGCGCCTGCTGCGCGGCCCAGTCCATCATGGCTTTCAAGATGCCCGCCATATCCAGTGATTTCAGATGACTGAGCCGGCTTTTGCCTGACAAATAGGGCTGCAACCAGTCTTCCAGGTTCTGCATCAGGGCCTCGTCCGACAGATCAGCGCCGCTGCCCGTGCCCTGATAAAGGCATCGCACCCGTTGACGCCAGTCGATCGCATCCTTGCTCCAGGGCAGACAGTCCAGGCCCATTTCCCGGATGCCGCCAATGAGGGCGTTGGCAATCTGCTCGGGCGGAATGGTTTTGGCCGGGGCATCGTGAAGCACCAGGGCCTGCAGGCACTTTTGTCGGCGCGCCAGCACCGCCTGGTTCTGACTGTCCCAGACAGCGGTTTCTTTTTCAATAATCTGGTTTTCAAACAGATATTCAATGGTCGACGCAGTAATGCGCGACGCCAGCCGTATGCGGGCGTCCCGCATATCATCTGTAAGCAGGGAGATGGCCAGATAAGGCGCGTCTGCCAAGGCGTCTTCTGCCGGCAATGCAGCGCCTTTGCCATTGCTTTGCAGGTAACGCGCGTCGCCGCCCGCACGCCGCCGGGCGATGCGGTCCGGATAGGCAAGAGCGACCAGCGCGCCGGTCTGATCGTCGCCAGAGAGGTCGAGGCCATGGTCAGGATCAGCCTGCTTTGGCAGGCGTTTCCGCCAAAGTCTGGCCAGCGTCCGGATCCGGCTGAGCCCATTGCGGTTTATCTGAAGCGGTGTTGCATCGCCGTTCAGCGCACTCAGCCGTAAATTCAGATCCGCCGGCACCGGGTTGTGCCCGTCGCGCTCGGCGATATCCCTTTCCGATAACACAGCGGCCACCTTGCACGCGGTATCGGCCCATCCCATATCGGCGCCCCTGATCACCATATGAGCAAGCCGCGGATGCATCGCCAGTTCGGCCATGGCCCGCCCATGGGCCGTGATCCTCCCCTGCCCGTCCAGCGCATCGAGCAGGCGAAGGAGATCCCTCGCCTGGGCCAGCGGCGCCTCCGGCGGTGGTGTCAGCCAGTTGAGGGCGCCGGCATCGGAAATCCCCCAGCTGGCCAGATCGAGGGCCAGCGGGGCCAGGTCGGCATTCAGGATTTCCGGCTGGCGGAATGTCCGCAACGCGCCCTCACCCGCCTTGTCCCACAACCGATAGCAGATGCCGGGCGCGACGCGGCCGGCCCGGCCCTGGCGCTGGGTGGCGCCGGCCAGGGAAACCGCGTCGGTAACCAGCCGGGTCATGCCGCTTTGCGGATCGAACCGGGGCTCGCGCGACAGACCGCCATCAATCACCACCCGGATCCCTTCAATGGTCAGGCTGGTTTCGGCAATGGCGGTAGCCAGAACAATCTTTCTCTGATCAGCCCTTGTCGGGGCAATGGCCTGGTCCTGCTGGCTTTGCGGAAGCGCGCCGTACAGAGGCAAAACCGATACATGGACTGGCAGCGGGTAATCTTTAAGCAAGGCCCCGACCCGGCGGATCTCGCCTTCGCCGGGCAGGAAAACAAGGATGCTGCCGGTCTCTTCTTTAATTGCCCGCTGAATGGCCGCGACCACGGCCGGACAAAACGTGTCCCTGAACCGGCTGACGGCGGGTTTGCCCAGATAGTGGGTGGCAACGTGATAGGCCCGCCCTTCGCTGGAGACCACCGCCGCATCGCCCATCAGCGCGGCAACCGGCGCCCCGTCAAGGGTCGCCGACATGACCAGCAGGCGCAGGTCCTCGCGCAGCCCGGCCTGACCGTCCAGGCATAAGGCCAGGCCCAGGTCCGCCTGCAGATTGCGCTCATGAAACTCATCGAAAATAACGGCAGCGACCCCTTCAAGCGACGGGTCGCGCTGCAGGCGGCGGGTCAGGATACCTTCGGTAACCACTTCGATAAGCGTATCGGGGCCGACCTGGCTGTCGAGCTGGACCCGGTAGCCGACCGTTTTTCCGACCGCCTCACCCAGAGTGAGCGCCATGCGCCGGGCGGCCGCGCGTGCGGCCAGGCGGCGCGGCTCCAGCATTATGATTTTGCCGCCGCGCCGCCACGGCGCATCCAGCAACGCCAGAGGAACACGTGTCGTTTTGCCGGCGCCGGGTGGTGCCTGCAGAACCACATTGGCGCTGTTGTCCAGGGCCGCGCAGAGTGTCGGTAAAATGCCGTCAATGGGTAGTTTGTTCATGCGGGCACATGGTGTCGGTTGCACCTGTTTTTATCAAGTGCCTTTCGCGGGCCGTTGCAATGAACGAACTCCCATTGCGACGTATGCGGACGGACCACCCAGAAAATTCCTCGCCATTGGGCTGGTTTCCGTTCTAGCTTTACAGGAGCGCTAATTCACGTTCAGGCCACAGACAAAACCCATTGATTTAAGTGAGGTGTTTTCCAGTGAAATTTGCAAGCTACAACATCCAGTACGGCACCGGCAAAGACGGCATTGTTGATCTGGCGCGGATCGCCGCCGACATCGGCGATGCGGATGTGATCGCCCTGCAGGAGGTCGAGCAGTTTAATTCAACCACGGCCATGACCGACCAGGTGGCGGAGCTGAGCGCGCTGTTCCCCAGGCATTACGTGACCTATGGCCCGGGCGTTGATCTCGATGCCAGCCATACCGATACGGATGGCCGCGTTATCAACCGCCGCCGCCAGTTCGGCAATATGCTGCTCAGCAAAACCCCGATCATCTCGAGCCGCAACCATCTTTTGCCCAAATATGGCCTGGCCGGGCCTTTGGCCCTGCAGCGTTCGGCCCTGGAAGGGGTGATTGACGGGGATCTGGGGCTGATGCGGGTCTACAGCGTGCATTTGGGCCACGCCGCCGCCCCGGAACGGGCCCTGCAGATCCGCAGTCTGCTGAAAACGGTCCGCAACGCACCCCGCCACGGCGGGGCCTGGAGCGGCAAACAGGCGGGCCGTCACTGGACCACGGACGGGCCACAACCACCGATGCCGGCGCCGGCCCTGCTGATGGGCGACTTTAACCTGGAACCGGACTCTTCGGAATATGAACAACTGGTCGGCCCCTCTGATCGCCACTATGGACGGCTGACCCGGCTCGACGGCCTGGTGGATATCTGGACCCGTCTGGGCCAGCCATTGGATGGCGCCGCGGGTAAAACCTGCCCCGACGAGAAAGGCGATAAGCGCATTGACTATGCCTTTGCCACCGTCGCACTGGCTGAGCGGGCGACCGCAATGCGGGTCGACCAGCAGGCACAGGGCTCCGATCATCAGCCGCTCTTCATCGATTTTGACTGATAATCCACCTATCCATCGCCACCGGGCCTGCTCCGGCGCCTGCTGAAAGGGCATGAAATCAGGGTGGCGGGGAGACCAAGACCCGCCACCCTGTTAGGCGACTGGGCGTTTACTTGGCGCCAATGGGTGCCATCATGGCATCCGCAGTCTGCAGAACCTTTGAGTTCATATCATAGGCCCGATGGGCCTTGATCAGTTTTGAAATTTCGTCGATCGGGTTGACGTTGGACGTCTCGACAAACCCCTGCAACAGCGCTCCGCTGCCACCCCCGCCCGGATTGACGATGGTCGGCGCACCGGACTGGGGATCGGCGCCATAAAGATTGTCGCCTAGCGCCCTGAGGCCGCCGGCATTGGCAAACAGGGCGATCTGGATGGTGCCGACGGCGACCGGGGTTTCCTGGCCTGCGGTTTTCGCCAGAACCTCGCCCTTGGCATTTACCGTGATTTGCTGGGTATTTGCCGGAATATTGATTCCCGGTTGCAGGACAAAGCCGTCCTGATTGACAATCTGTCCTTCCGGATCCAGCTGAAAGTTGCCATCGCGGGTATAGGCGGTTTCGCCGTTGGGTAACTGGATCTGGAAATAACCGCCGCCCTGGATCGCCATGTCGAGGGGCTTTTCCGTTGCTTTCAGGAACCCCTGATCGGTAATCCGGTAGGTGGCGGCGGCTTTCACGCCCATACCCGAGTGCACAACACCCGGAACCAGATCGCCGGCCGATGATTCGCGTGATGCCGGGCGTGGCGACGCCTTATAAATGAGTGCGTTGAATTCCAGGCGGCGGCGCTGATAGCCGGTGGTGTTCATATTTGCCAGGTTATTGGCGATCACATCGGTCCTGCGTTCCTGTGCGAGCATTCCTGTTGCGGCTGTTTGTAAGGCCTGCATTTTCCCGTCCTTTATTCTTGATCCATTCGTTACATTTTCAGATCATCCGCATCTTCCACAACCCGGATTGATCTGCCTCATTCAATGCATACCGCGTGCCAACATTTTTTATATTTATATTTCAATAGGTTAACCGGATTTCAGCCCGATTATGCCGGAGCCATTCCGGTCCTGAACGGACCCCCGGCAAGTCTTGCCCGGCATCTTCGGGCGCGCTTCAAAACAGCGCCCGGGGCGCGGATCCGCCCACGGAATGCCGGCGGCGGCCTGCGCCCGCCATCTCCTTTTGTGATACAAAGAGGGCGTTACAATGCCAGCCGGGAGGTGTAAGGAAGGGCTTCATACCGCCAGCCTATCGGTCACGGGGCGGTCATCGACCCGGTTAAACAGTGTTTCATGTACATCTATCTTCCCATTGCGGAAATTGCCGTTAACGTGTTTCTAATTCTTGGTTTAGGTACCGGGATTGGCGTGCTGTCCGGCATTTTTGGCGTGGGTGGCGGATTTCTGATTACCCCCCTGTTGATTTTTATCGGAATCCCACCAACCGTCGCTGTGGCGACCGGGGCGAACCAAATTGTCGGCTCTTCGGTATCGGGATTTCTTGCCCACTGGCGAGCCGGGACCGTGGATTTCAGAATGGGAACGGTTCTGCTGGTCGGCGGCGTTATCGGCTCAACCGCCGGGGTCAACCTGTTTTCCTGGTTACAGTCGCTCGGACAGATTGATCTGGTCATCCAGATTTCCTATGTGGTGATGCTGGGGACCATCGGTCTGCTGATGATGATCGAAAGCATTCAGTCGATCATCCGAACCCGCAGGACCGGCAAACTCCAACGCATCAAGGCGCATAAACATTCCTGGGTTCATGGCCTGCCCTTTAAAATGCGGTTTCGGAAATCGAGACTCTATATCAGTGGCCTGCTGCCTTTTTCCGTGGGGATCCTGGTTGGTGTTCTCAGTGCGATCATGGGTGTCGGTGGCGGCTTCGTGATGATTCCGGCGATGGTTTATCTGCTGGGAATGCCCACGGGAATTGTCGTCGGCACCTCGCTGTTTCAGATCATTTTCGTGACCGCCAATGTGACGCTGTTTCAGGCGACCATGAACCAGACAGTGGATATCCCGCTCGCCGTGCTGCTCCTGATCGGTGGCGTTATCGGCGCCCAATATGGCACCCGGATCGGCAAAAAATTACCGGGCGAACAGCTGCGCGGCCTGCTTGCCGCCCTGGTATTGGCGGTATGCGGAAAAATCATGTACGATCTTGCGATCACCCCGAAAGACCTTTTTTCCTACTATCTGCCATAGGCCGTACCGGGTTACTTCCCTCCCTGCCTGCGCAAAAGCCTGGCGGTGACGCGAGCGATCCCCGACCTCTATATGGCATCCAGTTTCCGATAAAATGCCGTTCACCCGCGGCCATGCGGGCGGTCCAGGTCCAGGGACGGGCCGAGGGGGATAATGCGGCTCGGGTTGAGGCTTTCATGGGAGCCGTAATAATGGCTCTTGATATGGTCCATATGCACGGTTTCAGCGATCCCGTGCTGCTGATAGAGATCGCGCAGGTAGCCCGACAGATGGGCATAATCGGCGATCCGTTGCTTGTTGCACTTGAAGTGCCCCACATAGACCGCATCAAAGCGGATCAGGGTGGTAAACAGCCGCCAGTCGGCTTCGGTGATCCGCGCGCCCATCAGATAGCGCCGCTCGGCCAGGCGGGCATCGATCGCATCGAGGCCGTCAAACAGCGCGACAAAGGCTTCCGCATAGGCCTCCTGGGACTTGGCAAACCCGCATTTATAGACGCCGTTATTGATTTGGTCATAGATCAGGTCATTGATCGCATCAATGTCCCGGCGCAGGGATTGCGGGTAATAATCACCGGGCCGGGCCCCCACATCATCAAAGGCCGCATTGAACATGCGGATGATTTCCGATGATTCATTGCTGACGATTGTCGCCTTTTGTTTATCCCACAAAATCGGCACCGTCACCCGGCCTGTATACGAAGGGTCGGCGGCCAGATAAATGTCCGACGCATAGCCGGCATCGGCAACCGGGCCGGACCGGTCCGCCAGTTGCCATCCCCGGTCGCGCACAACCGGCTCAACCAAGCTCACCCCGATCATCGCCGCGAGGCCCTTGAGCTGGCGGAAAATCAATGTCCGATGGGCCCACGGGCAGGCAGGAGACAGATAAAGATGGTACCTGTCGGCCTCGGCCCTGAAGCCGCCGTCGCCGGATGGCCCGGCGCCGCCATCGGCGGTAATCCAGTTTCGAAACTGTGCTGCCCTGCGCACAAACCTGCCATCCGCCGGTGACGCCTCAAAGTTGTCGTCGCGCCAGATTCCATCAACCAGTTGTCCCATGGTTTTTACCTTTTCTACGCTGCCTGCAGGGTTGCCAGGGTTGCCACATGGTCGCGAACTGCGGTTTCCGCCTGAGCAAGCCCTGCGTCGTCACGGGCGACCGCTTCCGCATAGATAAACGTAGTATCCGTCAGGCCGATAAAATTAAGGGCCGTCCTCAAATAGGGCGTCTGCTGATCGAGGGCACTGATCTGGCTGGACGGTGAATAATCGCCGCCCCTTGCACCGAGTACGATCACCTGTTTGCCGCTCAGCAGACCGACCGGGCCCTTGTCCGTATATCTGAAGGTTTTACCAACGCGGGCGACTTGATCGATCCATGCCTTCAGGGCCGAGGGAATTCCGAAATTGTGCATGGGCGCACCGATTACAATCACATCCGCCCACTCGAGCTCATCGATAACCGTGTCGGAATAACTGAGCCGTTTTTTCTGGGTGGCGGTCAGCTTGTCGGCGTCGGTATAAAAGGCGGCAATTGTCTCCGCATCCAGATGGGCCGGCGGCTTTGATCCAAGATCGCGATGGATCACCTGCATGGTGGCATCGGTCTCCGACCAGGCCTCAATAAACCGGCCAATCAGGATCCTGGTTTTCGAAGTTTTCGGGCTCGGGCTTGAGGATATGGCTAAAATCCGTGTCATGGTCGTTTCCTTTTCGAAGGTCTGGGATTGTTTCGTTGAAAGGAAAATAAGCGTGTTCCTATATTTACACAATCATGGTAATTAGAACAATATTGTTTCTAAATTTACACAATAGGAGTTGTCATGGATAGCCTTTCAGGAATGGCGGTGTTTACAAAGGTCGCCGAGCGGGAAAGTTTCACCGGGGCCGCCACGGATCTGAAATTGTCAAAATCAGCGGTCAGCAAACAGATCGCGCGTCTGGAAGACCGCCTCGGCGTACAGTTGATCCACCGGACCACCCGAAAGCTGCATCTGACCGAAGTCGGCCGCGCCTTCTATGAACGGGCCAAACGGGTGGTCGAAGAGGCGGAAGCTGCGGAACAGGCGATCAGCAGCCTGCACGACTCCCTGCGCGGTACGCTCCGCATCAATTCACCGCTATCCTTCGGCATCCGCAAAATATCGCCATTGCTACCTGAATTCATGGCCCGCCACCCGGACCTGAAAATTGATATCACCTTTAACGACCGCCAGGTCGACCTGATTGAGGACGGGTTTGACATGGGGGTTCGCATTGCCCAGCTCACCGATTCATCACTGATTGTGCGCAAGCTCGGAACCACGGAACTGGTTGTTGCGGCAAGCCCGGAATACTGGAAGCAAAATGGCAAACCCGACCACCCCCGCGACCTCGTCAACCACCGCTGCCTGCTCTACGATTACCGCCAGAACCCCCATGAGTGGCATTTCCAGGACCCGGACGGACCGCTTACGGTCCGGGTTGACGGTCATTTCCGATCCAATAACGGCGATGCCCTGATTTGTGCGGCGGTCAACGGCGCCGGCGTTCACTATGTGCCGACATTTCTGGCCGATGAACTGCTGGTATCGGGCCATCTGGAAACGGCGCTTGAGCCGTATACGGCTGACGGTATCGGCATCTACGCAGTGTGGCCACCCAATCGCCATCTGTCCGCCAAAGTCCGCAGTTTTGTGGATTTCCTGATCGACAATCTGGCCAACGGCTGACCCTCAGCGGCCTTCCCGCCACCAGGTCATCATCAGGATAAGCAGGGCCAGCGACAACAGGGCCAGCGGCGGAATCAGCGAGATCTGGCGAACCCCGGAAACCACATAGGCCTGGTTTTCGAGCAGTCCGGCCCAGCCCTTTCCGACCCGGCTGCGCCCGGCGCGCACCGGCCGGATATCGGGCAACCCATCTTTAAGCCAGAACGTGCCGCCACCGGTCGCGCTGACGACCGGTTCCATCCGCTCACCGGTAGTGCGCAGATCGGAATACTCAATCGGGTTCAGGGCGCCTGAGGCAACGCGCACTTCGAAGTGGCCGTCGCTGACCACATAGAGCCCGGCTTCCGTTGCCGGGATCACAGCAGTCGCCGTTCCCGTTGGGTCGGCCTTGGTCGGTGCCGAGAACTGGTTGCCTGACGGCGCCGTGATTGTCAGTTCGGGCAGATCCGGAGACAGGCTGATCCGCCGGACATGAATTTCCTGGCCGCGCATTTCGGCCCGCAAACTTTCCTCTTCCAGGTCCGGTTCCTTCATTAACCAGTGCGACAGCCGGCGCAGCAACTCGGCCTGCGGGCCACCGCCTTCATAACCGCGCGCCCATAGCCAGATATGATCGCTCAGCATCAGGGCCATGCGCCCCTTGTCGATCCGCTCCAAAATCAGAAGCGGATGCGCGTCCTCGCCGTTCATCAGGGTATGGCCGGACCGCTGGGTCGCATTGATCAGCCTGAACCAGCGCCCCCAGCCCGGCGCCCCCGGGTTTTGACGGTTGATGGGAGACAGCGAAGGCAGGCCGTTGGTGACGGGATGGCGGCGGCCCGTATCCGACAGCAAGGGTAGAAAGGCGGTCTCGCTGACGCTGCCGGTCGGGATTGCCGGCAGTATTGTATTGAGCGGTGTCTGCGCCAGACTGCGGGGACTGGCGAATTCCGGCCCCACCGACAACAATAAGGCCCCGCCCTGTTTCACATAGTCACTGATGTTGCGCAGATAACTGGGGGGCAGGATATCGCGGACCACATAGCGGTCAAAGACGATCAAATCAAATTCGTTCAATTTGACTTCGAACAACTCGCGGATCGGAAAGGCAATAAGTGCCAGTTCATTCAGCGGCGTGAAGTCATCTTTCGAAGGCGGGCGCAAAATCGTGAAATGCACCAGATCCACAGACGGGTCTGATTTCAGCAGGTTCCGCCAGGTCCGCTCGCCAGCGTGCGGCTGGCCTGATACCAGCAGCACCTTGAGGCGGTCCCGGATCCCGTTGATGACGGCCAGTGTCCGGTTATTCAGGGTCGATAATTCGCCCGCGACCGGCTTGACGTCAAGTTCAAAGACGTTGGGACCGGCCCGGTCGAGCGGGAAGGTGATGGTGTCATGCACACCCAGCGGCACCCGGGTCTGGGCAATAATCTCGTTGCCACGGCGCAGAGTGACATCGGCCATGGTGTCGGCCCAGGCCGGCGACTGGGCGTCGCGTTTGTCCTCTACATGGTACTCGATATTCACGTCCTTGCCGACGAGGCCATAGGTCGAAGACTTGTCAATGACCAGCCGACGGTCGCTTTCATCGGGATCACCGCTGAGCAGCATATGGACCGGGGCGTCCAGTCCGGCGCCCGGATCATCGGCGGGCACGTCGTGAACCTGGCCATCGGTCAGCACCACCGCGCCGGCAAACCGGCCGCGTGGAATCTTGCCGACAGCCTGGCGCAGGGCGCGAATAAGGTTCGAGCCGGGGTCGGCCTCGACACCGCTGCCTGGCCCGGCCGGCGTATCGTGCACCTCGATTTCACGCAAATCCATATGGGCCTGGGCGGCAATGCGTTCGCGCAGTTGATCCCGGGCCGCGTTGGTTCTGGCGTTTCTGTCGCCCACATTCTGGCTGGCGGTCCGGTCAATGACCATGACGGCCACATCGGTCTGCGGGGTGCGTTCTTCCTGAACATACCGGGGGTCGAGCAATGCCAGCACCAGAATAGCCAGTCCGAGCAGCCGCCACCAGGCGCCGCGCGCGCCTTTCAGCACCCCGAGCAGAACGAAGAACAGTCCAACCAGGCCGGTGCCGGCAACCAGGGCCAGCGGCAGCATCGGGGTGAAAATTATCGAAGCCGCATTCATTGCCCGATCCTCTCGAGGATAGCCGGCAGATGAACCTGATCGGATTTGTAGTTGCCGGTCAGCGTATACATCACCAGATTGACGCCAAACCGATAGGCCAGTTCGCGCTGCCTTTCGCCACCGGGAACAACCGGATACAGCGGCCGTTGTGCGTCATCAACCGCCCAGGCCGCGGCCCAGTCATGGCTGCCCGATATCACCGAAGCGACACCGTCATTGACCCGTTCACCGGCTTTTTCAATCCACACCCCGTCGCCCATCCATCGACCGGGAAAATCATCCAGCAGGTAAAAGGAGCGAGTCAGCACATGATCCCGTGGCACCGGCACCAGCGGCGGCAGGTCAAGCCCGAAAGCCAGTTCCCGCAGCGCCAGTGCGCTGGCACCGCCGGAGCGGTCGCGGGTATCAAACAGGATCGTTCCGCCGCCCTGCAGATACTGGATCACACGCTGTGCGGTCAGGTCATTTGGCAACCGGTAACCGGGCACAATGGGCCAGTACAGGAGCGGGAAAAAACTGAGATCATCAACCCCCGGGTCGACCGCCTGCGGCGACCCCAACTCAGCCGCCGTTCGGTCATGTAAAATGCCGCTCAGTCCGGTCAGGCCACGTTTGCTGGTTTCATCCACTTGCTCATCGCCGGAGATGACATAGGCAAGACGGGTCTGCAGGCTGTTGGCGCGGGCGAAATCCTCATTGGCCTTGGCCGTATGACCAGCCGACCCGGCCAGCACCAGAACCCAGACGAGCCCGGCAATCGCCCGGCGCATGGGCAACAGGCCGCGCAAGGCCAGGCTGGCAATTGAATCGATAATGAAAAGAACCAGAGCCGCCAGCAACAGCCAGGGGCGCAGATCGCGTTCCGTCTGCGCCTCATAGCTGATCTGATCAACACCGACAGGCAGGGCCGACAGAGGCGTCAATTGGTCAGCACCGACGGACAGATTGAGAACCCGCCGGGACCCGGAATCGCCATATACACCCGGCGGGTGGTCGGCAGAGACACGGGTTTTCTCGAAGTCTTTCTGGGCGATCGACTGGGCGTCCACATTGCCATCACTGGCCACACCAAAACCATCCAGTGTTTCGATGGCGACCAGCGGCGGTCCGTCGCCGCTGCCTGATACGCCCTGGCTCAGCCCGACAATACGCCGCAACATGTCGACAAACATGCCTGACAGGGCCAGGTTCGACCATTCGGCATTGGCAGTTGTATGAAACAGGATGGACCAGCCGTTGCCCTGCCGTTCCGCCGTTACAAGCGGTGTCCCGTCACTCAGGCGCGCCCAGGTTTTTTCAGCCAGATCCAGAGACGGACTAGCCAGGACCTGCCGGCGCACAGTTACGTCCTTGGCAATGGGCAACCCATAAAACGGACTTTCTTCACCGAACGGAGCCAAGGTCGCCGGTTTGCCCCAGGACATGGCGCCACCGATTTCCCGGTCCCCGGCGCGCAGGCGAACCGGCAGCAGGCCGCCATTTTCCTGGTTGCCCGATTGCGCCAGATTTGGCCCGGCAAAACGCAGCAGCACGCCACCTTTGGCAATCCAACCCTGCAGGTCATTGCGATCCCGGGTCGATATGACGCCCGAATCGGTCAAGGCGAGAATCGCCATTTCGCGTTTCAACAGGTCCTCGACCGAACCTTCCCTGACTTCCGTAAAGGGCTCAAGTGCGCGCGCCAGATAGTGATGCTCGCGCAAAAGCGGCTGTACCGGCACGCCCGCACCGGCTGTTGCCAGGCCGACCGGCCGACGCCGCCAGCGCTCATCAAACAGCAATACGGCGCCCACATGACCGGCGGCCTCGATGTCGACGCGGGTCAGGCGATTAAACTGCTCCGATGGCAGCCGCAATGCGGCTTCGGTCTCCAGATCACCGGCTTCAAACACCACCGACCGGCGGACAAGCACCTGGCCGTCTTCGCCAAAGGCCCGCAGGAAATAACCGACACTGCCCTGATCGACACTGCGCCTTAAGGTAAGCGTCAAACTCCCATTTTCATAAACCGGCTCGCCAAGGGTGACGGGCAGTCGAAGACTGCCGTCGGTCAGCACCGTCACCGGCCCCAATTTCTGCAGGGCGCTGATGGTTTTTGCCGTCACCGCCGAAGGATCTTCGTCCTGCTCCTGTTCGGCAACGCCATTGGTCAGCCAGAACACAGTGCCGGCGGTTGCTGCGGTGCGCGCGGACAAGGCACTCAGTTGATCCAACGCCGCCTGACGGTTTGATGGCCAGGGCTTGGGTTGAATCGCGCCGAACAGTTTGCGGGCGTCTGCGGCAGACAGCAGCGACAGCGGTTCGGCACGGACCGAAGAAGGTCTGGGCGCGGTGGTTGCAAACACGACAGAGCGGTTTTCACGTTCCGCCTGGTCGGCCAGTCGCAACAGCGATGACCGGCGTTTGTCCCAGTCTGTTGCCGCCACCCAGTCATCGTCGAGAAGGATATATACAGGCCCCTGATTTTGCAGCGGTGCATGGGCATCCAGCAGAGGATGGGCAACACTGAGAATAATCGC
The DNA here is from genome assembly GCA_013203595.1 of Rhodospirillales bacterium. Lineage (GTDB taxonomy): Bacteria > Pseudomonadota > Alphaproteobacteria > Rhodospirillales > Casp-alpha2 > JABMNT01. The sequence goes on along the minus strand of JABMNT010000065.1, from coordinate 27,784 downwards.
AGAGGCCAGGGCCAGTCGCAACAGCAACAGCCACAGCGGGGTACGCGCCGGGCTTTCTTCCTGCTGGATCAGGTTTGCCAGCAACCGGACCGGCGGAAACGCCACACGCAGCGGCGCCGGTGGAGTCAGTCGTAAAAACCACCAGATCACGGCCAGCACCGCAAACCCGAATAAGGCCGCCGGGTAGGCAAAGGTGAGAGCGCCAAGCGACAGCATGTCTACCCTCCCACGGCTTCGGACAGCAACACGAACAGCGCCAGCAACACCGGTTCCGGCGCATGGTCGGTGCGATGCGTGGTAAGGCTCCAGCCATAGCGCCGGACAATCGCTTTCAGCGCGTCATTATGGCGGGCCAGTTCCTGCTGATAGGCACCGCGCAGTTCTTCGACCCGGCGTACCAGCACATCACCTTCACCACTTTCGACACCGCCAAACAGGATGCGCCCGTCGTAGGGCAGGAGTTCCTCCGCCGAATCGAGAACCTGAACCAAATGCCCTTTGATGCCAAGGTTGGCATAGGTCCTGACGACCTTATCCAGTTCCTCGGGACGCGACAGAAAATCACCGAACCAAACCATGCGGGCATAGCGCGGCAGCGTTTCGACCTGCGGCAGGCTATTGGCTGCCCCCGCATTGGCCTCCAGCATCGACCAGAACTGTGGCAAAACCGCCCGCCCGGTGGCCGGCAGCATGCCTGTCCCCAACAGGGCCATGCGTTCGCCGCCCCGAACCAAAAGCGATGCCAGCGCCAGCAGCAACAGGCTGGCGCGCTCCCGTTTACTGGTGCTTTTCTCCGATGATTGAAAATCCATTGATGCTGAGCCGTCCCGCCACAACCAGACGCTTTGCGCCGCTTCCCACTCGGTTTCACGGACATAAACGGGGGTTGATTTGGCCGATTGACGCCAGTCGATCTGTTGCACGGAATCGCCATATTCATAGCGCCGGAACTGCCAGAATGTTTCGCCCTGACCCACCCGACGCCGTCCATGAACCCCCTGCGACACCGTCGATGCCACCCGTTCGGCAGCCACCAGCAGGGCCGGAAACCCGGCGGCGACGGATTCTGCCTTGTGCTGGGAATCTGACCGTTTCCGGTTTATCTGTATCGGCTCGCGCATTGCAGGGGTTCCGCCATGTTCCTGATCAGGAGATCTGTTCACATATTTTATCGATAACCGACTTCAATGATACCCCTTCGGCGCGGGCGGCAAAGGTCAGGGCCATGCGATGGCGGAGGATCGGATGTGCCAGTTCCAGCACATCGTCAACACTGGGCGATAATCGCCCCTCGATCACCGCTTTCGCCCTGGCACCAAGCATCAGGGCCTGGCTGGCGCGGGGACCGGGGCCCCAGGACACATAATCCTTCACCGCATCAATGGAACTGGTATGGGGCCGGCCGGCCCTGACAAGATTAATGATCGCATCGGCAACGCTTTCACCGACCGGTATCTGGCGCACCAGTCGCTGAGCGGCAAGCAGGGTGTCGGTATCCATAACCCGGTCAACGTCATGGGACTGCAGCCCCGTTGTATTGATCAGAATTTCGAGCTCCGCACCGGCCTCGGGATAGTCCACATCGACCTGCATGAAGAAACGGTCCAGTTGCGCTTCCGGCAACGGATAGGTGCCTTCCTGTTCGAGCGGATTCTGGGTTGCCAGAACATGAAAAGGTGATGGCAAATCGTGATATTCGCCGGCCACGGAAACGCGATGCTCCTGCATGGCCTGCAACAGGGCCGACTGGGTGCGGGGGCTGGCCCGGTTGATTTCGTCGGCCATCAATAACTGGCAGAACACCGGGCCTTTGATAAACCGGAACGAGCGGCGGCCCTTTTCAGATTCTTCCAGCACTTCCGAACCCAGAATATCGGCCGGCATCAAATCCGGCGTGAACTGCACCCGGCGGGTGTCCAGCCCGAACACCTGGGCAACAACCTCAACCAGTCTGGTTTTGCCCAGACCAGGGACGCCGACCAGCAGCAAATGGCCACCGGCCAGCAGCGTGATCAGCGTTTCCTCGATCACATTTTCCTGACCGTAAATAAACCGGCCAATGGCTTCGCGGGCGCGGGTCATATCGCGGCCCAGACGATCGACGGAATTGATCAGTTCATCCGAATCAAGGGTCTTTTTTGTTTCGTTAGCTTCTACGGTGGCTCTCACGTTATAATCTCCGCTTCTTGTCCAAACCCAGCCTCAAACACTATAATGGTTAAATTATGACGGAAAATCTCCCGAACCTAAGCAATTTATCGCGAGGTGGCGAAAATAATTTTCCGGGGCCTGTCGGGTTCACGCCCCGGCCCGGTCAAATCGTCTGTGGCGACATCGATATGCGTATAGATGCTCAGGGTCTGTGGCACTATTTGGGCTCACCCATAGGCCGTATGGAGCTGGTAAAGCTTTTCGCGACGGTGCTGAGACGCGACGAAGCAGGCGACCACTGGCTAATCACACCCGCTGAAATGTGCCGAATCCGGGTCGACGATGCGGCTTTCATGGCCATAGAGCTCACCACAAGTGGCCATGGCCGGGACCAGGAAATCAGTTTTCGCACAAATATCGATCAGGTATTCACGCTGTCGGACCAGCACCCCCTGCGGATCGAAATTCATCCCCAGACCCAGGAACCGGCTCCCTATCTTGCACTGGACCACGGGCTTGAGGCAAAATTAGCGAGACCGGTGTTTTATGAAATGGTTGATCTGGGTGTTGCGGAGATGGTTGAACAAGCTCACATATATGGTGTGTGGTCGAAAGGACATTTTTTTCCGATCGGCAATATGGAAGATATTGAGGCACCCTGATAGCAATGGACCAGAATTATATCCGTAATAAAATCGCTGCCCATAAGCCGAATACTGAGGTTGTCCGCGGTGATCACAATCTGAATCCGGGCATGGATCCGAATGGACCGCTGACCCCGGCAGCGGTGCTGGTGCCCCTGATTCTGCGCGCCGACGGCATCACCATCCTGTTCACCCAACGCCCGCTGACAATGGCCAGGCATCCCGGCCAGATCAGTTTTCCGGGTGGCCATGTGGATGACGTGGATATCAGTGCGGAAGCCACCGCACTGCGTGAAACCGAAGAAGAGGTCGGGCTATCGGCCAGACATATCGAACCGATTGGCCGGCTCGATACCTATGTGATCCGCACCGGCTATTCGGTGACCCCGGTCGTCGGTATCGTCCACCCGCCATTCGAAATCAAACCCGATGCCCATGAAGTGGATGAAGTCTTCGAAGTGCCCTTCAGTTTTCTCATGGACCCGACCAACCACGAACGCCACAGCCGTAATTTCGAAGGCCTTAAGCGGGAGTTTTATGCCCTGCCTTATGAAGGTCGCTATATTTGGGGAGCTACTGCCGGTATGATTGTCAATCTTCACACTATTCTCACGTCACCATCCGGGGGTTCAGAATGAGCCGTATCGTGTTGACTTATCTTATACCCCTGGTCCTGCCTACCGCAATCTATCTCGGCTGGATGTGGCTTCTGCGCCATCGCTCCAAGGCCAGCGGCAACGAAGTGCCGGAAGTCAAAAGTGTCAGTCTGTTTGTTTCCATTATAATCGGCGTTATCCTGATGCTTGCCGGCCTTACCTATATTGCCGCCACCGGTGGCGCACTGCCGGGAGAAGGTTACTATGAAGCGCCGCGCCTGGAAGATGGACGCATTACCCAACCGAAGTTCAAATAGCGCACAAGCCGATGAACTATCCTGAAATCAGTCTGGGCGAGATCCTTCTGGTCGGCATCGAAATCCGCACCAACAATGCGGCGACGGAGGAGCTCGGCGAGCTGTGGCAGAGCTTCTACGCCAACAGTATCCAGGACCGTATCCCCAACTGCATCGACAGCCGCCTGTTCGGCCTCTACAGCCACTATGAAAGTGACCACAGCGGCGCCTACAGCTTCATGATCGGCTGCCCGGTCGATAACCTTGATCACGTCCCGCAAGGCATGGTCGGACGGCAGGTGCCCGCGCAAACCTATCAGGTTGCGCGCGCCGAAGGGACCCTGCCGGACGCCCTCTTCGAAACCTGGCAGGACATCCGGCAAAGCGATATCCCGCGCGCCTTCACCTATGACTTCGAGATATACGACGACCGGGCCACCGACCCGCAAGCCGCTGAAGTCGACATCTTTGTTGCACGGACTTAACCCGCGCGAAGGATTTTGCCCGTGGCCCTCGAAATCAATCCCCTCATGGCAACCGGACAGCTCCCGCCCGTAACCTGGTTGCAGGCACCGGAAACCAGGGCGGTCGTCGATGCCCTGACGGCGGAGGCAAGCGAAATCCGGTTTGTCGGTGGCTGTGTACGCGATGCTCTGCGGCACCGCGAGGCCAGCGACATTGACATTGCGACACCGGACCGCCCGGAAAAAGTAATGGAACTGCTCCAGCGGGCCGGAATTCAGGCCATTCCCACGGGGCTGAAACATGGAACCGTCACCGCGGTTGTCGACGGCAAACGTTTCGAGATCACCACATTGCGCATTGATCTGGAAACCGACGGGCGGCGTGCCCGGGTCGGATTTACCGATGACTGGCTGGAAGACGCCAAACGCCGGGATTTTACATTCAATGCCCTGTCGGCAAATCTCGATGGCGAGGTCTTTGATCCATTCAGCGGACTCTGGGATCTGGCCCATGGCCAGGTGCGGTTTATCGGTTCCGCCCATGACCGCGTTGCCGAAGACTATCTCCGGGTGCTGCGTTATTTCCGGTTCTACGGCGCCATCGGCCGCCCGCCCATTGACAGTGAAGCCATTGCCGCGTGTCGTGCCTATGCAAAAAACCTGTCCGAATTGTCCGGTGAACGGGTGCGCAGCGAGTTGTTGAAAATATTGTGTGTTCCAGACCCGGCGGAAATTCTGATCAAGATGAAAGGCGCCGAAGTTCTCAACGTCGTGTTACCGGAAGCCGGGGATCCGGGGATTCTCCGCATGGTCAACTGGCTGGAAACCCGGGCCACCAATATTCCGGGCATTGCCCCGGACCCGATCCGTCATTTAAGCGCCCTGATCCACACCACGGCGCCTAATGTTGCGCAACTGGCCGATCGCTTGAAGCTGTCGAACGAGGAACAAAACCGGCTGCAACAGCTGTGCACACCGCCAGTGGCCGTAACCCCCGACATGGGAGACCTGGCCGAAAGCAAGGCGCTGCGCAAATACGGGATCGGACTGATTCAGGATCTGGCCCTGCTGCGATGGGGCCAGGAGATGTATGACAACCCACGCCTTTCCTCCGAGCGCAAAAGCGGATGGATGCAGTTGCTGGAGCGGACAACCCGATGGACAAATCCGGTGTTCCCGCTCAGCGGCCAGGATGTCCTGGCACTGGGGATTGCGCCCGGACCCCGGGTCGGCACGCTGCTAGGCGAAGTTGAGAACTGGTGGGAAAGCGGCCACTATGCAGCAAACCGTCAGGACTGCCTCAATCGCTTGTTTGACGCGGCCAGGCGGTTATGATGACAGCCACCGCCATCAACAGATGCCAGCAGACCACCCCCCTCCAGATCACGGACCTCCCAAATGACCGAATTGCGTATATGTTTCGTAGGCGACAGCCTTGTCAACGGTACCAACGACCCTGACTTCCAGGGATGGCCGGGACGCCTGGCCCAGGCGGAAGTGGCCAACGGTCACGATCTCAGCGTTTATAACCTGGGAATTCGCGGCGACACCTCGGTTATGATCGCCACCCGCTGGCAAGCGGAATGCGAAGCCCGGCTGCCGGCCATCCAGCCCTGTGCCCTGGTCTTCAGTTTTGGCGTTAATGACATCGCCCTTGAAAATGGCAGTCGTCGGGTTTCCTTTCCGTCTTCTCTGCAAACCGCCCGAGAAATGATCGGCGCCGCCTCATCCTGGTTGCCAACCCTGTGGGTCGGGCCGCCACCGGTCGAGCGCGAGCAAACAACCTTTCATCCCGCTGCCGGCATTTCCTATGAATTCGCGCGCAAGGAAATCGAGCACCTTAGTGACGCCTATGGCGCCCTCGCCGCTGAACTGGATGTTCCCTACTACGATTTGTACGGTGCCCTGAAAGATGACGCCGAATGGCGCCGGGCCTTTGATGGCTCCGATGCCGTCCACCCGACGCAAACGGGCTACCACCTGATCAGCCGGCATATCGGCAACTGGCCCGCCTGGCGCCACTGGCTCGATGCGTAAAGCCTTTTTGAAGGAAACACACTCTGCGGTATTTCCGAACTTGGGGTGGGATCTCTGAAAGAGTTGAAATGAGCGCCAAGGCGGCCCGAATAAAAGAACACCACATACGCTGTCTTCGATCCGGTATTCAGCAATTAGGGACCTGAGCCGCCGGGTTCGCGTTTTCTAGTGCCAACCCTCGACATTCGACATATCGGGCAATTGATGGGCAATACCCTTATGGCAGTCGATGCAGGTCTTTTCACCCGTTCCAAGCAGCCGTGTATGGTTATCCGCCGCCCGTGGGCTTTGCAGAGTAATGTCCATCGATTCAAAAGCATGACAGTTTCGGCATTCCAGAGAATCGTTGGCCTTAAACCGGGCCCATTCGTTCTGGGCCAGTTCAAGCCGTTTGCTCTGAAACTTTTCCCGGGTTGAAATGGTACCAAACAGCTTGCCCCAGACTTCCTTGGAAGCAGCCATTTTCCGGGCAATTTTATCGGTCCAGTTATGCGGCACATGACAATCGGGACAAGTTGCCCGAACACCGGAGCGATTTGTATAGTGAATTGTCTCCTTTAACTCGACAAATACGTTTTCCCGCATTTCATGACAACTGATGCAGAATGTTTCTGTATTGGTCAGTTCCAGAGCCGTGTTAAATCCGCCCCAGAATATAACGCCGGCAAAGAAGCCACCGGTCGTTAACAGGGCCAAGCTCAGATGTCGGGCCGGGCGGTTGAGCAACTGCCAATAGGCAACAATTTTTGCAATCACAGTTAAAGTTCCTATTTATTGGTCAGATCATCGGCATCGATGAATTCGTTCTCAACCAGCGGCTTGATGTCATGCTGAGGCACGTGGCACTGGGTACAAAAGTACCGCCTGGGGGTAACCGCAGACAGCACCTGACCGTCCCGGTCCATGAAATGCGTAACGCTGACCATGGGGGCCTGTGACTGCCCGACTGCCTTCCGGCTGTGGCAACTGAGGCATTTGTTTGTATTGAGATCAATCTGGTAGCCTCTGATATTATGCGGGATTGTCGGCGGCTGTTCGGGAAAGTTGCGAATTTCACGAATATCAGAATTGATCGGTTTCGCCATGGCCGGGGCCGGTGAATTGCTCTCCAGTGCCCCGGCGCGCAGGGTCGTGATCGGCTCGCCGGCAACGGCAATGGACCCCAGCCCCACACAGAGCAGAGCAACCAGCATTTTTTTGACAGGATTTTGCATAACCCTAGACCACTTCAATAATCTTGACGGCACATTTTTTGTAATCCGTCTGTTGGGAAATTGGATCGGTGGCGTCCAGCGTAACCTTGTTAATCAACTGGCTGGCATCAAACCACGGAACAAAGATCAGCCCCTTTGGCGGTTTGTTGCGGCCCCGCGTCTCGACACGGGTCCGGATTTCGCCGCGTCGGGAAATAACCCGAATTTCCGAGCCCCGCTTCAGCCCTCTGGCTGCAGCATCATCCGGGTGCATGAAAGCAACCGCATTCGGGAAAGCCCGGTATAGCTCCGGGACGCGTTGGGTCATGGAGCCGGAATGCCAGTGCTCAATCACCCGGCCGGTTGATAACCACAGATCATACTCTTCATCGGGAGATTCTGCCGCTGGCTCAAAGGGCAAGGCGAAGATGACAGCCCTGTTGTCTTTCTTGCCATAAAACTGGAAGTCCTTACCTTTTTCAACATAAGGGTCCTGCCCTTCCTTGAACCGCCAACGGGTTTCTTTGCCATCAACGACGGGCCAGCGAAGCCCGCGCTCCTTATGGTAAACCTCGAACGGTGCCAGATCGTGACCATGGCCCCGGCCAAAGGTTGCATATTCTTCGAAAAGTCCTTTCTGGATATAAAAACCGAAGGCCTCGTTTTCGTGGTTGGCGTATTGGTCAGACGCTTCGGACAAGGGAAACTTATCGACCTGGCCGTTCTTGAACAGAACCTCATATAATGTTTTGCCCTTATACGCCGGATTTTTTTCGAGCACGTCGGCAGACCAGACGTCTTCGGTCGTGAAGCGTTTTGAAAATTCAACGAGTTGCCATAGATCCGACTTGGCTTCACCCGGCGCATCAACCAACTGATGCCAGAACTGGGTACGGCGCTCAGCGTTGCCATAGGCACCCTCTTTTTCGACCCACATGGCAGTAGGCAGAATAAGATCGGCGGCCTGTGCCGTAACCGTCGGGTAGGCATCGGATACAACAATGAAATTGTCCGGGTTGCGATAGCCCGGCAGGGTTTCCTCCATCATATTGGCGGCGGCCTGCATATTGTTGTTTACCTGCACCCAATAGGCGTTGAGCTTGCCATCCTTAAGCGCGCGGTTCTGTTCAACGGCATGCAGACCGGGTTTTGCCGGAATCGTGCCCTCGGGCAGTTTCCAGACATCTTCTGCAAAAGCCCGGTGTTTAGGGTCAGTAACCACCATATCTGCGGGAAGCCGATGGGAAAACGTCCCCACTTCGCGTGCCGTACCACAGGCTGACGGCTGCCCTGTCAGGGAAAACGGGCTGTTTCCGGGTTCGGAAATCTTGCCCGTCAACAAATGAATATTGTAGACAAGATTGTTTGCCCATACCCCACGGGTGTGCTGGTTGAAGCCCATGGTCCAAAGCGACATGACCTTTATTTTCGGGTCCGCGTATAGTTTCGCCAGCTCAATCAGTTGTTTTTCCGGAACTCCGGATAATTTAGAGACGCTTTCAACATCATAATCACTGACAAACTTCGCATAATCCTCGAAACTCATGGGTTGCGACCCACCGGCTTTATCGGCGTTTTTGGCTTTTTGTTGAAGCGGGTGTTCATCGCGAAGACCGTAACCAATATCAGTGTTTCCGCGCCTGAAGTTGGTATGTTTGGCGACAAAGTCCTCATTCACATGCCCGTTCTGGATGATGTAATTGGCAATGAAATTGAGAATGGCCAAATCTGTTTGCGGCGTGAAAACCATGCCGTTATCCGCCAGGTCGAAGCAACGATGTTCGAAGGTAGACAGAACGGCGACCTTTACATGCGGCGCGCTCAGCCTGCGGTCAGTGATGCGGGTCCACAGGATCGGATGCATTTCCGCCATATTTGAGCCCCAGAGCACGAAGGCATCCGCAGCTTCCAGATCATCATAACAGCCCATGGGCTCATCAATGCCGAAGGTCCGCATGAACCCGCCAACGGCCGATGCCATACAGTGACGCGCATTCGGGTCTATGTTGTTGGACCTGAACCCGGCCTTCATCAACTTCACCGCCGCATATCCTTCCCAGACGGTCCATTGTCCGGAACCGAACATACCAACGGATTCCGGGCCTTTTTCCTTGATCGCGGCCTTCCATTTTTCAGCCATTATATCAAAGGCCTGTGTCCAGGAGACAGGCGTGAAGTCACCGTTCTTATCGTACTTTCCATTGCTCATTCTGAGCAGGGGCGTTTTCAGGCGATCCTTGCCGTACATGATTTTGGACAGGAAGTATCCTTTGACACAATTGAGGCCGCGATTCACTTCCGATTTAACGTCGCCGTGCGTCGCGACGACGCGGCCTTGCTTGGTCCCCACCATGACCGAACAACCTGTTCCACAGAACCGGCATGCCGCTTTTGACCAGGTCAGCTGGGTTTTGCTCTTGTCCGTCACAAGGTTCGCCGCTGAAGCAGGAACAGCTATCCCGGCAGCCGCCGCTGCCGCCGCGATCGCATTGGCTTTTATATAATCGCGCCGGCTTATGGTTGGCAGGAGGGATTTATCAGATGTCTTCTTTGTCATTCTATATATCCTCGATCTGGTGATAAACCAGCTGCGCATTTATGACGTGTTTTTGCCCCTGAACAGCATCAAACAAACCCATAAAGTGCTGATCATCCATGGCTTCGATTGTCAAAACCATGCGCCCGGTATCCGCGCTGGCATGAACCTCAACACCTTCAATGGCATTCAGTTCCGGTGTCAGGGCCGGAATATGTTCCGGTCGCGCCTGCACCATCAGACTGGCGATGATCGACGGCGATGACTTCGCTTTTAAAAAGTCACGTCGGGAAGCAACATGACGCGAAACAGAACGGTTTTTCATTTCCGGCTAGACTCCATAAGTTTAAATTGGTTTTGGTCGGTCAGGAGACTCCCGGAGGGCCCACCAACATCTGATAAATCCAGATCGCGAAACCATACCCCCCCACCAGCGCAACGGCCAAGGCGGGAATCAGGACTGCCGTGATAAACAGAAATCCTTTTATCTCCTGTTGTACAGTAACACTGGGTTGTTCGGACATAGGCTCGCTTCCTCTGGCTTCTCGGTTAACATTCGGTCCATCAGCTCTGATAAATACCGAAAACACGCCATCGGTCCTGCAGGCAAGAAGGGGTCGCAATCATTTAAAAGGCCTATAGGTGTTCCATAAAGCTCATTTTAATTGACATTTTCAGTTAACTTTGACAATCGGCACCATCATACAAAATCATACGATATTATGAAGCGCTATTTTCTCAAATTGTTCGAACTCACCGGTTTTAACGATTTATCGGTGCTCAAAATGCCATTACCTGATCATTTTTGCTATCTAGACGCAAATCTCCTGCTTTCTTCATAGACCAGTGGTTTCCCCCGACCATCCCCAGGATGGACCCTGATAGCAGATCAATAATCCATTTCAAGATTTACCTGGGCAAGCTTCGCGATACGGCCACATATTTATCCGGGAAATGGCAGCAATATCCATCGGCGATTGGACCGAAACCGGATTGTGCGTATATAGTCGGCGGCAGCAACAATATTTGGCTGTTTGATGGAGACGCTTTTCCATGGTTGGTCCGATCCAAAATCCGCCGGCCCGTCCGGCCCTGACCCAGCGCAATCGCGGCCAGCGGTTTTCTCTGGATCTGGCCGCATCGGTTGCCTACGACGAGGCGGAAACGGCGGTCCGCATCCAGGACATTTCAGAAAGTGGCGTCGCCCTTTTGGGCGAGCCGCCGGCATTGACCAACGAACAATTCCTGGATTTGCATATCGAAGGCCACAAACGCCTGCAGGGCCGCGTTGTCCGCCAGTTTGCAGGCGGCTACGCCATGCAGTTTGATGGCGACACAGGCCCCGCCATATCCGAACAGGAACTGGCCGACTTCAGGAAAAAAGCCGCCTCCGGCGGTTAAGCCCACGGCGGTAGCCGTCAAAACCCACCGCGGTAGCCGCAAAACCCACCGCGGTCAGCCGTAAAACCAAAGACGGTCAGCCGGCCCCGTTGACAAATGGCCGCAGGACGGCATAAAGCGCGTCGTTGACCGGCGTGGCAATGCCGCTTTCACGCCCCATCCGACAAACAGCACCCGTCAACCAGGGAGCCTCGAGCCGGTTACCCGCCTGCAGATCGGCCAATTGCGAGGCTTTCATGGCCGGTGGCAGTGATGTGACGAAGGACATCAGCCGGTCGAGCGTCGCGTCAGATAAGGCGACACCCCGGCTCTGGCCGACCTGGATGGTTTCAGACATATTGGCACGAAAAGCACAAAGCCCTTCGTCACAATCGGTAATCGCGCCAACCGGGCTGCGCGCCGCCGTGGTCATCCCGCTCAGGGCGGTCAGGAAAATGAACTTGAGCCACAGGGACTTTACAATATCGCCGGCAATTTCCGCATCGAAGCCGGCCGCCTGGCAGGCTGCCAGAAACGCCGTTGTACGCTCCGACGGCCGGCTGTCGGCTTCGGCAAACTCGATCGATGCGAAATCGCTGACATGGCTGATCAGGCCGGGCTCGGCGATCACCGCCGATATTTTGGCGATCCCGCCACCGACATGTTCCGCCCCCAGTACAGCCGTGACCCGCTCCATGGCATCGACCCCGTTTTGCAGTGGAATAACCAGCGTATCCGGCCCCACCAGTGGCCGGCACAGGGCGGCGGCATCTTCCGTCGCCCATAACTTGACCGCAAACAGGACGATATCGACAACGCCGACCGTTGCCGGATCATCGGTCACCCGGGCGTTGTCGACGACAAAATCCCCGTGCACACTGTTTACCCGAAGTCCCTTTTCACGAATCGCCGCCGCATGGGCGCCGCGCGCGATAAATGTCACTTCATGCCCGGCAAGCGCCAGTTTTCCACCAAAATATCCACCGACGGCACCCGCCGCCATGACTGCAATTTTCATCATTTTCTCCTTGTTTTGGTCAATCAGGGCCAGTGAACTTCCGGCGGCATGGACATCAATATGGCTTCCGTGTTGCCACCGGTCTTGATGCCAAACAGGGTTCCCCGGTCATGCAAAAGATTAAATTCCACATAGCGGCCGCGCTTGATCAGTTGCGCCTGCTTTTGCGCCGCTGTCCATGGCAGGTCCATGGCCCGGCGCACCAGTTGCGGGTAAATCCCCATGAACGAGCGGCCGATCTCCTGAATAAACCCAAAATCCGATTCCCAGTCGCCGCTGTTCAGGTTATCAACGAAAATTCCGCCGACGCCGCGCGGCTCGTCGCGGTGCGGCAGGTAAAAGTATTCATCGCAGGCCTTTTTGTATTTTGGATAGTAGGAGCCATCAAAGCGGTCGCAGGCGTCCTTATAGGCCCGGTGGAAAAGCGCCGTTTCCTCATCATCGGGAAACACCGGCGTCAAATCGCCGCCGCCGCCGAACCAGGCTTTTTGCGTAACAATCATCCGCGTATTCATATGCGCCGCCGGCACCAGCGGTGAACGCGGGTGAATGACCACCGAAATGCCCGCCGCCCAGAACCGCGGGTCCGCCTCGGCACCGGGTATGTTTTTTCGAAATTCCGGCGAAAATTCGCCTTTGACCTCGGATATGTTGACCCCGGCCTTCTCCAGCACCCGTCCGCGCATGACCGCCATGGTGCCGCCACCGCCATCGGTGCCGTCTTCGGCAGGCCGCTGCCAGGATTTACGCTGAAAAACCCCGGGCTCCAGGTCACTGGAACCGTTCGGGCCTTCCACATCCGTCTCGATCAGTTCCAAAGCCATGCACAAATCGTCGCGCAGCCGGGAAAACCAGTCCATGGCGCGTTTTTTGTGGGACTCGGTGCCGTAGGTATCTGTTGAGCTCATGTTTCCCCTTTCGGAAAGGCATCCAGTTGGCGCAGCGCCTCGCCCACAACCATGGCGGCTGCGGTCGCTAAATTCAAGGATCGCTGCCCGCTGCGCATGGGGATTGTCACCCGGGCGTCAACCTGGTCGTGGATATGGGTGGGAACGCCTGCGCTTTCGCTCCCCAAAACCAGGATATCCCCGTCTTTGAATGTAAAGCCCGCGTAGGATTGAGCGGCTTTCGTGGTCAGCAGAACGCGGCGTGCCGCCGGCCGGGTGGCGGCGAATCCCTGCCAGTTGAGATGGCGCATCAGGTCCACATGATCCAGGTAATCCATGCCGGCACGGCGCATATGTTTGCCGCCCCAGACGAATCCGCAGGGCTCGATAATATCGACTCCGATATTCAGGCAGGCGGCAAGGCGCAGCAAGGTACCCGTATTCTGCGGAATATCAGGCTCAAACAAGGCCAGGCGAACGGATCTATGGGTTTTCATGAGACCCGGTTTACTCCGCCAGGTCGGCGCTTGAAAGACCACAATTATCCTGGTGATTAATTCTTGAACGATGGTGATTTTTCGCTATACCTACGGCGCAGGCTGCTCGTCAGCGCTCCGCCGTAAAATTCCCTGTAAGTCTTGGGTTTTTGCTAAAACTGACGAGATCGCTTGTCGCTGTACGATGGAATGCGTAAAGTGAACACCGTTAGCTGAATTGAGGCCCCTTACGGGGCGCATCGGGATCAAAATAAGGGGACCCCCATGAGTGAAACCGCGACCCCCGAACAGGGCGCTGAAATCGACGATCAGTCAAAGCGCGATTTTCTGTTCATTTCCACGGCAGCCGTTGGCGCCGTTGGCACAGCAATCGCCGCATGGCCGTTCATTGATCAAATGAATCCGGCCGCAGACACATTAGCCTTATCGACGACGGAAGTCAGTCTCGAGCCCATTGAAGAGGGCCAGAGCATAACCGTCGTCTGGCGTGGCAAGCCGGTCTTTATCCGTCATCGCACAGCAGAAGAGATTGCCGATGCGGTCGCTGTCCAGGCCAATGACCTGATCGACCCGCAGACGGATGCCGATCGTGTCCAGAAACCGGAATGGCTGATTATGGTTGGTGTATGCACCCATCTGGGCTGCATTCCGCTGGGCAATAAAGCAGGCGAAAGCCGCGGTGATTTTGGCGGCTGGTTCTGCCCCTGTCACGGGTCTCACTATGATACTTCAGGACGTATTCGCAAAGGTCCGGCGCCTAAAAACCTGCCCGTGCCCGAATATAGTTTTCTGAGTGATCTTAAAGTTAAAATCGGTTAGGGGAGCGACACTTATGGATACAAATAATATGCACCCCGTCATGAAATGGGTTGAATACCGGCTTCCGGTGTTCAGTTTTCTTGACCATTCCCTGGGCACCCAGTACCCGACGCCCAAAAACCTGAACTACTGGTGGAATTTCGGTTCCCTGGCCGGTCTGGTTCTGGTGATCATGATTGCCAGCGGTATTGTCCTGGCCATGCATTACACGGCGCATGTGGATTACGCCTTTGATTCCGTCGAACGCATCATGCGTGATGTGAACTACGGCTGGCTCATCCGTTACATCCACATGAACGGTGGCTCGATGTTCTTCATCGTCGTCTATATCCACATGTTCCGGGGGCTCTATTTCGGCTCCTACCAGGCACCGCGCGAATTATTGTGGATGATTGGTGTGTTTATCCTGCTGGCCATGATGGCAACTGCGTTCATGGGCTATGTACTTCCCTGGGGACAAATGAGCTTCTGGGGTGCCACCGTTATCACCAACCTGTTCTCGGCCATTCCGCTGGTCGGCGACAGCATCGTCACCCTGCTGTGGGGTGGATTTTCTGTCGATAACCCGACATTGAACCGCTTCTTCTCACTGCATTATCTGATGCCGTTTGTGATTGTCGGCCTGGTTGTCGTTCATATCTGGGCCCTGCACGTGCACGGCTCCAACAACCCGACCGGTATTGATGTGAAAAGCGAGCAGGACACCATCGGGTTTCACCCTTACTTCACCACCAAAGACCTGTTTGGCATGGGCCTGTTCATGATGTTCTTCATGTTCTTCGTGTTCTATGCCCCCAACTTCTTTGGCGAGCCGGACAACTATATTCCGGCCAACCCGCTGGTAACCCCGGCACACATCGTTCCGGAATGGTATTTCCTGCCTTACTACGCCATCCTGCGGGCCTTTACCGGTGACTTCCTCGTCTATCAGGTTATCTCGCTGGGCGGTTTGTTGATGGATGCCAAGCTGGCTGGTGTACTGGCAATGTTTGCCTCGATCCTGCTGCTGCTGTTCATGCCGTGGCTCGATGGTGCCAAGGTGCGCAGTTGTTCGTTCCGCCCGATTATGGCCATGGCGTTCTGGATATTCGTGCTGGATTGCCTGGTTCTCGGCTATATCGGCGGCAAACCGGCGGAAGGCAATTTCATTACCATCGGCCAGTGGGCGACCTTCTACTACTTTGCCCACCTGTTGGTCATTGTACCATTGGTCAGCCGCCTGGAACGACCGAGACAACTGCCGGACAGCATTAATGCTTCCGTGCTCAAAGCGGCGGAGTAAGGGACATGAAGATGAATATGATGAAAACCTCTGCCGCCGCTCTGGCATTCGTTGCTACGGTAATGGTCTCGGGCACATCTTTCGCCGCCGGGGATACGCCACGTGCACCGGCTCAGAACTGGTCGTTCAACAAGCTGTTCGGCTCCTTCGAGCCGGCCGCTGCACAGCGGGGCTTCCAGGTCTACAAAGAAGTCTGTTCCGGCTGTCATTCCATGAGCCTGCTCAGCTATCGGCATTTGTCGCAACTCGGGTTCAGCGAAGACGAAGTCAAAGCCATCGCCGCATCTGTTGAAGTCACTGCCGGTCCCAACGACGAAGGCGAGATGTTCGAGCGCCCC
The DNA here is from genome assembly GCA_013203595.1 of Rhodospirillales bacterium. Lineage (GTDB taxonomy): Bacteria > Pseudomonadota > Alphaproteobacteria > Rhodospirillales > Casp-alpha2 > JABMNT01. The sequence continues at coordinate 11,646 of JABMNT010000065.1, read as the reverse complement.
GGCATTCCGGCCGACCGGTTCAAGGCACCCTTTGCCAACGTTCAGGCCGCCGCCGCCGCCAATAACGGCAAGGCCCCGCCTGATTTGAGCCTGATGACCAAGGCCCGCGTCGGTGGTGCTGATTATGTTTACGGACTGCTGGTCGGCTACGAAGAGGCACCGAGCGGTGTCGAGGTACCGGAAGGTGGCAACTACAACAAATATTTTCCTGGCCACGTCATTGCCATGGGCCCGCCGCTGTCCGATGAGTCGGTCGAATACACGGACGGTACCAAACCAACCCTGAGCCAGCATGCCAAGGACGTTACCACGTTCATGGCCTGGGCGGCAGAGCCTGAAATGGAGGCCCGCAAGCGTATGGGCGTCAAGGTCCTGCTGTTCCTGCTGGTCCTCACCGGCATGCTCTATGCGGTAAAGCGGAAAGTGTGGGAAAACCTCCACTAAGCCGGTCATCACTTGAGTTGCAAAAACGGCCCCATAAACATTTGGGGCCGTTTTTATATGGAAGCCTGTTATGAATGAGCGAAACGATGTGGAATATGTCGGCTACCAGCCAGGGGGACTGGCCACGCTCTGCGCCCTGCAGTCGGCCTATTATGCACAGGCCTGGGGGTTCGGCCCGGTTTACGAGTCCAAGGTCGCTGGCAGTATTGCTGAGTTTCTGCAGCGCTTCACACCTGAGCAGGACTTTGTCCAGTTAATCAGGCACCAGAGCGCGATCAAGGGCGGCATTGTTATCGACAGCCGGGACGGCAGGCGGGCGCAACTGCACTGGTTTATTGTGGCTGAAGACCTGCAGGGCTCGGGCGCCGGGCGAAAGCTGATCGCCAATGCCATGGCCTTTGTCCGAAAAAAGGGCTATCCACAGGTTTATCTAACGACTTTCCAGGGCTTGGATGCGGCCCGCTATTTGTATGAAGACGCCGGTTTCCAGCTGACAAAATCTGAAAAAGCCTCAACCTGGGGCCGCGAAGTGGTTGAGCAACAGTTCGACTGGTATGCCGATGGAGAAACAAGATAATGCCGTTTCCAGCCGCCCCCGACGCCCATGGCCTGGCCGTTCTGATCCTGATCATCATCGCCTTCGCCCTGTTCACGCGGGAATCCATTCCGCTTGAAACCTCCAGCCTGACTATCCTTGTTCTGCTGGTCGCCGGGTTTGAGATTTTTCCCTATACCCACGGCCCGGTAACGATTCATGCCATCGACTTCTTTTCAGGTTTTGGTCACGAGGCCCTGGTTGCCGTATGCGCCCTGATGATTGCCGGACAGGGGATTGTGCGAACCGGCGCGCTGGAACCGGTCGGCAGGTCACTATCCAAACTCTGGTCGATCAGTCCGTTGTTTTCGTTTCTACTGACCCTGGTGGTTGGCGCCATCCTCAGTGCCTTTGTCAACAACGTCCCGGTTGTTGTCCTGCTGCTACCCATCCTGATCAGTATCTCCGTCAGAACCGGTGGAACTCCATCGAACCATTTGATGCCCATGGGGTTTGCCACCCTGATCGGCGGCATGAGCACGACAATCGGCACTTCGACCAATCTGCTGGTCATCAGTATTGCCGCCGAAATGGGACTGCGGCGCTTCGGCATGTTCGATTTTGCTGTTCCCGCGGTTATCGCCGGCAGCATCGCTATTGCCTATCTGTGGCTTATCGCACCGCTGCTGATTCCGAAACGCCAGGCCCCCATCGGGGACCGGTCGCCGCGCCTGTTTTCCGGTCAATTGCATGTGGAAGAGGACAGTTTCGCCAACGGCAAAGCCTTGTCCGAAGTCAGGGAAAAGGTGGGACCCGCCTTCAAGCTTCACGATATAAGCCGCGCCCCGGGCCTGCATATGAGGCCGTTTCCCGATTTAATCCTCAAGACCGGTGATCTCCTGCATGTCTGGGACACGCCGGCAAACCTGAAGGAATACGAAGAGGTTTTGGGCACGACTTTATATACCGGCAGTGACCCGGTCGACGACGAGCATCCGCTGACCGCCGAAGACCAGCAAATTGCCGAAATTGTGGTCACCCAGGGCTCCCCTCTGCAGAACACAACACTGGCGCGCGCCCGCTTCGTCGACCGCTACCAGCTCGTCACTCTGGCTCTCAACCAGGCCGGGACAAAAGTTAAAACGCTGCGTGAACGGATTAGCGATGTGACCCTGCGGGATGGTGATATTTTACTGGTGCAGGGGCCGGCGGATCAGATTGCCGCCATGAAATCCACCGGCAATCTGCTGGTTCTCGATGCCACGTCAGATTTACCAACCACGCAAAAGGCGCCGCTGGCCATGTTGATTGTTGTTGGCATTGTCCTGACCGCCGCTTTGGGGATCATGCCGATTGCGATCAGTGCAATCTGTGGCGTCTTGCTGTTACTGCTGAGCCGATGCCTGCGCTGGCAGGATGCGGCCCAGGCCCTGAGCATTCCGGTGATCATGATCGTCGTTGCCAGTTTGGCGCTGGGCAAGGCACTGCTGGCGACGGGCGGTGCCGATTATCTGGCACAGGTGTTTGTCTATGCCGCCAGCGACGCCTCGCCAACACTGGTTATCAGCGGGCTGATGCTGGTTATGGCGATCCTTACCAATATTGTTTCCAACAATGCGGCAGCGGTCATCGGAACTCCCATTGCGATCAGCATCGCCAGCCAGATGGGACTGCCGGCGGAACCCTTTGTGCTGACGGTGCTGTTCGGCGCAAACATGAGCTTCGCCACACCCATGGCCTACAAAACCAACCTGCTGGTGATGAACGCAGGCGGCTACCTCTTCATGGACTTTGTCCGCGTCGGCGTGCCGCTGATACTGCTCATGTGGGTCACCCTGTCGTGGCTGCTGCCGACCCTGTACGGCTTGTAATCACCGCTTCACACATTCAGGACGCGTAAGTCAAAACAATATCTGCAAGGTCCCTGGGTTTCGTGACCATGCAGTCGTGCCCGGTCGCCAGTTCATAGACATCCCAGCCATTGTCAGCGGCCTGGTTTTGAAACTGGTCCATATAGGCCAATACCGGATCGATGCAGCGAATATAGGCCGTCCGCGCAACCGCGCTCCCGGCTCCGGTCAGCACACTCGCTTCGGTGAAGCATTTCAGCGGTTGCGATACACAGTTCGCGTCTGCCCAGCGCTGCTGAACCGGGTCGGTAATGCCGTAAAAAGACACCGGTGGTGGCGGGATTTGCCACCCATTATAGGCATCGGCTTTACTCAAAAACTCCCGGCGGCGGTCTTCAAATTGAAAATCGAGAACGGATCTCCCGTTTTCAGGAATGATGGCATCAAGATAGATCAATGCAGATATCTGCCCGGCAACGGCATCCGCAGCCCCCCCGACCACGGCGCCGCCATAACTATGGCCAAGCAGAACCGTATCGGTCAGCTTTTCGGTTTCATAAAGCCTGACGATATCGGCAACATGGGTAGCCAGACCAATTTCCCGTGTACCCTCGTCAAAGCGCTCGCCAAGCCCGCTCAGGGTCGGCGTCAGCACCCGATGGCCTTTGGCCGCCAGCAGCGGCGCGAAGTCGCGCCAGCACCAGCCGCCATGATAAGCGCCGTGAACCAGGACAAAGGTCGTCATCAAAACTCCTAACGCAGGGCTGCCGCGATATTGCCGCCGTCAACCGTGATCACCGCGGCTGTGGTTTTTTCGGCCTTCGCCAGATCGACGAAAGCCTGGGCCACATCCTCGGCCAACACTTCACGGCCCAGCAAATTGCCCGACATATACTCGGTTTCGCTCAGGCCACGCGCACCGGAGCGGCTTTTGACCATAGCATCGGTCAGCAGGCCGGAGCGGATCCGGTCCGCATTCACCGCATTGGCGCGAATGCCATCGGGTCCGTAATCCAGCGCATACTGGCGCATCAGGAACAGGGTTGCCGCCTTTGGCAGGCCATAGGGGCCGAAATCCCTGCCCGGGTTGATCGCCTGTTTGGAGGTGTTGAACAACAGACAGCCGCCTTGTCCCTGCGCCGTCATCACCCGCACTGCGTTTTGCGCCACTGTCTGATGGGCCCAGAAGTTAAGCTCGAAACTGTCGCGCAGCGTTTTGTCATCGACCTCGCCGATCCGCCCCTGCCAGGCGGCACCGGCGTTGGAAACAACGATATCGACACCGCCAAAAGCCGCCGCCGCCGCATCGAAGGCCGCCCTCACCTGTTTCGGTTTGGTCACGTCGCAGGCGATCGCCAGACCGCCAAGCGGTCCGGCCACCTGCCGGGCTGCTTTTAAATCCCGGTCCAGCACACAGACTTCCGCGCCTTCGGCGGCAAAGGCCCTGGCGGTCGCCGCCCCGATACCCGACGCACCGCCGGTCACCACACAGACCCGCCGGGCCAGGGGCGCTTCCCTGCCGGACGCCAGCTTGGCCTGCTCGAGCGACCAGTACTCAATATCAAAGCGATCCTTTTCAGTAATCACCTTGAAGCTGCCGATGCTTTCTGAAGCGGTAATAACCTCAACCCCGGCGACCGCCATATCGGCGGTTACCGCGGCTTTTTTCCGCGATGTGCCAAGCCCGAACAGGCCGACACCGGGCACCAGGAGGACCCGTGGCGTCGGGTCCAGTTTGGTTTTTTTCGGATTGGCCTTGGCGTTGTTGCGGGCAAAATAGGCGTTGTAGGTTTTGATGAAATGAGCGATCTCCTTTTCCGTCTGCTTGCGGAACTGATCGAGTTTTCCAACTTCAGGCACCGGTGTTACAAGCGGCAAGCCCTTGGCGTGGATCACGTGCTCTGGAGTCGCCGTCCCCTGTTGGCTGTAGCGCTGAATGTCCTTGCCGTTGACATAGGCCAGAATTTCTTTCGATGTGCGAAAGTCTAAAATCAGGGGCTTGCCGTCTCGGCTTGTCAGGCCGCGCAGGATGGGCGCAACATCGGCGACGGTGGCTATTTTTTTGGGCAGCTTAATACCCGGGAAAACCGTCTTTTTGCCTGTCGCCAGATGTTTTTCGGCCTTATTGACACAATGTAACATTCGGTCATAGGCCTGTTTGGCCGTATCACCAAAGGTGAATATTCCGTGTTTAAGCAGAATCAGTCCCTCGACGCCCGGGTCCCGGTTAAACACCTCCATGGCTTCTTTGGAGAGATCAAACCCGGGCATGATATAGGGCACATAACCCATGGAATCACCGAACACCTGCTTTGCCCTGTCCAGACCGTCGGTCGTGTCGGTGACCGCAACAACCGCATTGGAATGGGTGTGATCAATGAACTTGGCAGGCAGGAAGGCATGCAGCAGGGTTTCGACCGATGGATTGGGCGAGCGGGAATCCAGCAAATTGACACGCTGGGCATTGACCATTTCTTCGTCGCTGAGCTTTTTGAACTTGGCCATGCGCAGCAGCGGCTGCATGCGCACCGCCGGCAATCCGGACGGCTCGATATCTCCCATATCCCAGCCTGACCCTTTCACACAAAGCACTTCCGTGGGATCACCCAGAACATCGCGGACCACTGTCTTGACCGAGGTGTTGCCGCCACCGTGCAGGACCAGCCGTGGCTCACCGCCCAGCAGGCGGGTCGTATATACACGCAATGCCAGATCTTCGTTTACGCCTTGCCGGGCATATTTTCTGATATAGGATTTTGCTTCCCTGTCCGACCAGAGGTTCTTCATTCGACGCTCCTGCAATCAATGAGTTGCCGTCTGATATAGCCGACGCCCCCCATATTTACCACTTGAATTGCCCTTGAATGCCCCCTGCACGGGGATAATCACCGGCACTCGCTGGTGACTGATTCGCGGCGCCATTTTGACAAGCCCCCCCTGGCTGCACATATTATTTGCTTCCAAAGCCTGCCTGAACGAGTCAAAATCAGGCCAATCAGAAAATTTTATGCCTTATTGGAGGGACTTATGAGCAGAAGCTTAACCCTGAGCCGTTGGATTCGGACTGCGCCCGCTGTCGCCTTTACAATTGCCGCCCTGGCAACAAACCCGGTTTTAGCGGCAGAAAAGAAACCAGGCGCTGCCGACACGATGGCCCAGAAAGCAAGCTTTGGTGGCGGCCAATGGGCCTATCACGGCGACGTCGGACCGGAGAACTGGGGCAACCTGTCGCCCAGCTACGCCGCCTGCGGTGTTGGACAAAGCCAGTCCCCCGTCGATTTGAGGAATGCGGATACGGCGCGCATGCAGGCCATCGGTTTTGACTACCGCGTCACCCCCATTGATTTGGTTCACAACGGACATACCATCGAGGCCGCCTACAAAGCGGGCAGTTCCATATCCATTGGCGACGACCGTTACGATTTGCTGCAGTTTCACTTTCACACGCCCAGCGAACATAAAATCGGCGGACAGGCCTACCCCATGGAAATCCATTTTGTCCACAAACACCAGGCTTCGGGCCGCCTGGCAGTCGTCGGCGTTCTGGTTGCGCCGGGCGATCACAACCTGGCGGCTCAGGAAATCTGGGACAACCTGCCTGAAAAAGCCAACTCGATGATGGATAAACCACGTGTTCTGATCAACGGTCGCGACCTGCTGCCCGGTAATCTTGATTATTTCCGCTACATGGGCTCCCTGACCACGCCGCCCTGCTCGGAAGGGGTCAGTTGGTATGTACTGCAGTCTCCGGTCCAGTTTTCGGCGGCGCAGATTGACCGGATCGGCAAACTGATGGGATACAATGCGCGGCCGACGCAGCCCCGCAACCACCGCATGGTTCTCAAAGCCGGCGGCATGTAGGCGCTGATGCCGATGCCCCGACCGATACGGATTTCAGCAGCTCTGTTAATGGCTGTCCTGGGTGGGTGTTCTCTCATCGGGCAGCCGGTCAGGAAAGCTGAACCCCCACGCCCCCCGCCTCCCAGCGAAGAAGAATTGTATGCCCGCGCCGCCTGTCACACGGACCCGGCCCGGGGCATGACCATGGCACGGGCGCTGCTTGCCAGTGATCCGGATAATGTCGCCACCCAGTTGATGCATGCCTACCTGGTTGAGCGAACAGGACGTCCGGTGCAGGCCTGGGAACTCTATTCAAGCCTGGCCGAAGGTAATTACGGAAAAACCACATCGCTGAGCTGTGACAAGGTGCTGGTTTACGGCGGGGCGGTATCCGATGTTGCCAGATTTCGCAGCATCTGGCTGGCCCAAAGCCTGAAGGCACAGGGTGTCGAACTGACACCGCCAATACCGCCCATGACCAGCCCAGCCACCCCGGAGCCACCCCGCCAGGCCCAAATGGTGATCCTGCCGCCGCCGTTTTCGGAATTCGCTTCAAACGATATGCCAGACGCGGCACCAGCCGTTCCGGTCAGGGAGGTGCCCACCATGGCCTCCCCTTCAAATGCCGGCGTGTTTGTCCATCTGGCCTCCTACAAGGGGCCGAAAGCCCTGGAGCGGGGCTGGACAGAAATCAGCAGCCGCCATAAAGCGGTCCTAAGCGGCCAGCAGAAAGCCACCCGGTCGTTTGTGCAGAAAGACAATAAAGGCACCATCCTGCGCCTGGGTGTCCAAATTGCCGACAGGGCAGCAGCGCAATCGCTGTGCAAGGCCCTGAAAGCTGAACGCCAGTATTGTATGGTCCTGAAATAGACGCGCGGTGCCCCGGCGCTACGCCTTCTCGGGAAACAGGGCCGACAGGCTGGCCCGCGAGGCAATGGAGACACCGCGTTCGGTAATCAGCCCGGTGATATACTTGCGCGGTGTCACATCAAAGGCATAATTGGCGGCTTTTGCCCCGTCCGGGACAATGCTGACATCGGTCACTGTGCCATCGGCCGCGCGTCCGCTCATGACCGTGACTTCCTCCGGGTCGCGCTGTTCAATGGGAATGTCCCTGACCCCGTCATCAATGGTCCAGTCGATGGTCGGGCTCGGTAGTCCCACATAAAACGGCACATTGTTGTCGTGCGCGGCAAGCGCCTTCAGATAGGTTCCGATCTTGTTGCAGACGTCGCCCGAGGCGGCGGTCCTGTCGGTGCCGACAATACATAAATCGACCATCCCGTGCTGCATCAGATGCCCCCCGGCGTTATCGACAATCACCGTATTGGGAACCCCGTGCTGAGCCAGTTCCCAGGCCGTCAGGCTGGCGCCCTGGTTGCGTGGCCGGGTTTCATCAACCCACACATGAACCGGAATCCCGGCATCATGGGCCTTGTAGATGGGGGCCAGTGCGGTTCCCCAGTCGACCGTCGCCAGCCAGCCTGCATTGCAGTGGGTGAGCACATTGACACCGCCGTCGACCAGTGACGGTTTGCCCTTTAATACCCAGGCCGCTTCAATGAGCTGTTTTCCGTAGTCACCGATATGCGAGCAAATGGCGACATCTTCATCGGCGATTTCCTGGGCCCGCCGATAGGCCGCATCCCGGCGCTGATCCGCCGCCAGAGGCGTCAGCAACTGCTTCAGGTCATCCAGGGCCCAGCGCAGATTGACCGCCGTCGGCCGCGTCTCGTAAAGCCGCGCATAGGCGTTTTCCAGGCCCGCATCGGAGGCATCGCCGTGCATGGCCAGGGCCATGCCGTAGGCCGCGGTGGCCCCGATCAGAGGAGCACCCCGCACCCACATCTCACGGATCGCCGTGCAGGCTTCGGCCAGGGTTTGCAGCCGAACCACAACAAATTCGTGCGGCAGTTTTCGCTGATCAATGATTTCAACCGCCCGGTTATCACTGCTTAACCAGATGGTCCGGTAAGGAATTCCGTTAACTTTCATAGGCTTAGCCTCTTCTCCAAATAAACGCGGTTATAGCCCTGTTGCCGTCGACGCCGCGTTTCCACATAGCCGAGCCTCAGATAAAAGGCGAGACTCTCAAGCATTTTCTCATTGGTATACAGACGCAGGAACCTTTTTCGGTTTTGTTCGGCCTGTGCCTCTGCAAACACCATAAGACGATAACCGATGCCCCGGTTTTGGGCAGAGGAAGCGACCGCAATGTTTTCAATAAACTGATCCTGCTCGCGGGCGAATGTCACAATAAAACCGGCAACGGTTTCGCCGTCAACCGCCACAAACAGGTTCCCACACCTGAGATCTTCGTCAAAATCAGCATCCATCGGGGCCGGGCGCTTATCCATGCGTGAAAGGTAGGGGGTATAGGCATCAATGGCGATCTGGCGGACCCTTTCCATGTGATCCTGGTGGGCGGCAATAATCTGTGCCCCCGGATCCATCATAGCCAGCGCCGGACGCGGGCCTTGTAGTCCAGATAGGTATGGCCGAACCGGGCTTCCATCAGCTGCTCCTCGTGGTTGATAAATTTCGCCCGGATCCACAGGATAAACAGCGGTACCATGACAAAGGGCGCCACCTTGCCAAACAGCACGGCGACCCCGATCAGGCCGATAACCATGGCCAAGTACATGGGGTTGCGACTGAACCGAAACGGCCCCGTATCGACAACGGCGGTGGTTTTGGTGAACGGGCGAACCGGGGTTCCGGCGTGGTCGAACTGGCGCTTGCCATAGATCGCCAAAGCCAGACCGACGACGAAAATCACTCCGCCTATATAGGAATAAGGGGGGACGATAATCTGCCTGCCGGGGACCACATACCAGATGATACCCATTGCAATTATCGCCAGCCCCATCCAGGCCGGCGGCACGAGGCGCGAGGCGCCGGCGGGGATCTCCGGTTTGTTGCCGCTTTTTTTGCCGTCCTGCATGGCCCGATTAACCGAGCACACGCCCGGCGACGGCATCAAGCTTTTTGGCAAGAACCGGATCGCGGGCATCGGGCGACGTGATCAGGGCCATTTCGAGCGCCGTCTGGCATCCCGCATGGCAGGTTTTGGTGCGACCCGACAGAAGCGGTGCTGTAGCCTTGACAAGATCCCTGCCCTTGTCGGCATTGCCCAGCAAAACCGCGATAATTGCTTCCACGGTTACGTCGTCATGGTCCGGATGCCAGCAGTCGTAATCGGTGACCATGGCCACGGTGGCGTAGCACATTTCGGCTTCGCGGGCGAGCTTGGCCTCGGGCATGTTGGTCATGCCGATGACATCACAGTTCCAGCTCCGGTAAAGATTGGATTCAGCCAGTGTCGAAAACTGCGGACCTTCCATGGCCAGATAGGTGCCGCCGCGCTGGTAGGGAATGTCCAGCCCCCTGACCGCCTGTTCGATGGCATCGCCGAGCCGCGAACAGACCGGCTCGCCCAGCGCCACATGGGCCACCAGGCCGGTGCCAGAAAAGCTTTTCTGGCGGGCGAAGGTGCGGTCAATGAACTGGTCACAGATGACAAAGGTGCCGGGTGGCAGTTCCGCCTTCAGGGACCCACAGGCGGATACGGAAATGATTTCCGTGACCCCGGCCCGCTTCAGACAGTCGATATTGGCCCGGTAATTCAGTTCCGACGGCGGAATCCGGTGGCCGCGCCCATGACGTGGCAGGAAGACCAGTTGCTGGCCGTCGAGTTCGCCAAAAAACAATTCGTCCGACGGCTCGCCAAAGGACGAGGCGACTTTCTGCCACCGGGTGTTCTGCAGTCCGTCAATCTCGTAAACGCCGCTGCCGCCAATGACGCCAATAACCGGCGGGGTGCCTGTCTCGCTCATAGCAAGGTGTCCTTACTTGGCCTGCATGCCATCGAAAAGCCGGATCGTCCGCATGCCGGCGATATTTGCCGCCCTGGGATCGAAGGTGCCGCGCATGTCACAATGAAAGCCATGGTCGGCCTGGTAAATATGAACAGCCACCTCAGGATGGGCCTTGGCGATCACATCCACATCGCTCAGCGGTATCGACTGATCGCGTTCGCCGAAATGCAGGATCGTCGGGCAATTGGGTGTTTCTGTGTTAACATCGATGATGCCGCCGCCATAGTAACCGGCCGCCGCCTGGATATCCATCCGGCACGCCGCCAGCCAGACCACAAACCCGCCCCAGCAAAAGCCGGTAACGCCCACTTTGCCGGTATCGGCAACGGCGGCATGCGCCGCTTCCATATCGGCCATGACGCCGTCCAGGTTTTCGTTGGCTGCGGTCTTGAAGTCGCGCCCCCGGGCAATGTCATCGGGCTCATAACCGGTCTGGAAATTGCGCTCAAGCCGGTCATAAAGCGCTGGGGCGATGGTTTTATAACCCAAAGCCGCATAGCGTTCGGCGACGTCGCGGATATGCACGTTGACGCCGAAAATTTCCTGCACAACGATAACGCTGCCCCGGCACTCGCCCTCGGCTTCACACAGATAAGCGCCCAGTTGATGACCGTCGGCGGCGGTTAAGGTAATGTCCTGTCCCATGATATATCCTCCCGTTTGATTGATCGGCGGTCAGATTAGGACGGATGGGGCCCGGGATAAAGGGGATACAAATCTGCGAGGAAGATTAATTCCGTAGAATTAACAAACTGCGGACGATCTTATGTCCCCACAATAGTATATAGCTCAATCTCAACAGTCTTAAAAATTTCTATTTATACTTTCCTACTGTCGTTTTTCCTCATAAACCGTAATTTTAACTGAATAAATTGAACGGTTTAGATTTTACTGATCAATCAGACAACGCCTACGGCCATCTTGTCCGTTCTGCCCTCTAAAACGGCCTTATTTATTGTACATCTATGAATTCCGCTGTGGGCCAGGTGGACTAAACCGCTGACGCGGTAACTTGCATTATATTAGCTCTTAAGATTAACGGGCTGGGTCTGTCCCGTGTTGAGATTGTGGTTCCCCAACCATGAACTCAAGACAGGAG
>JABMNT010000064.1 GCA_013203595.1 Rhodospirillales bacterium | reverse complement strand
TGCTGCGCCAGCACGGGGCCGAACTGGCCTTTACCTATCAGGGCGAATCACTGGGAAAGCGGGTCATCCCGCTGGCCGAATCCGTCGGCTCGGACCTGGTCTTTGACTGCGATGTCGAGGATGAGGACAGCATTGAGGCGGCGTTCAGCTATTTTGCAACCCGTTGGGACAAGATCGATTTCGTTGTTCACGCCATCGCCTATTCGGACAAGGACGAACTGAAGGGCAGATACCTCAATACCAGCCGCCGCAATTTTCTCAAAACCATGGATATCAGTTGTTATTCCTTCACGGCGGTTGCCCGCGCCGCGCAACCGCTGATGAGCGATGGTGGCAGCATGGTCAGTTTGAGTTTTTCCGGTGCGGCACGGGTGATGCCCAATTACAATGTCATGGGCGTGGCGAAAGCCGCGCTGGAAGCCAGCGTGCGTTATCTGGCGGCCGATCTGGGGAGCCAGAATGTGCGGGTTAACGCCATATCGGCGGGACCCATGCGGACCCTGGCCGGCAGCGCCATCGGTGGCGCCCGCGATATCCTGCGCTACTGTCAGGAGGCAGCGCCCCTGAAGCGCCCGCTCGAGCTCGAAGACATTGGTGGTGCGGCGCTCTATCTGCTGTCTGATCTGTCCCGCAGTGTTACCGGTGAAATTCATTATGTGGACAGTGGTTTCAGCACCATAGGGATGCCCCATAGCCGCGAATGAAAACGACTTTTTTGACATAAATGCTTTTCCCATACATGCGTTATGGCTATAGCTGGATAGGAATTTATCACCTATTGTAAAATTTAGTTTGTATTTTGAATTCGGATGCTCATATGGACTCCATGAAAACAGTGCGCCCTTGCAGCCAGATTATCGCCCAGCTTCGCAATGCGGGACTACGGCCGACACGGCAGCGGATTGCCCTAGGCCGGCAGCTTTTTGAGAACGGGGACCGCCATGTGACGGCGGAAATGCTGCACCAGGAAGCCGTGCAGGCAAAAGTCCGGGTGTCGCTGGCGACGGTTTACAACACCCTGCATCAGTTCACGGAAGCCGGTCTGCTGCGTGAAATCGTGGTCGATTCCCAGCGCAGCTATTTCGATACCAACATGGCTGACCATCACCACTTTTTCTATGAGGGCCAGAACAAGCTGGAAGATATTTCACCCGATCAGGTGGTTGTCTCGACGCTGCCGGAGGCACCGGCGGGAACGGCCATAAAACGGGTCGATGTTATTGTTCGTGTGTCATAATTATTGGTTTTAAATCAATAAGTTATCATATTTATTAGAATTAATAAAATTTATTGACTTCCCGTACGTGCACTACCATAATTGAGCCATAAACTGTTATCGCCTGAACGCTGTGGCGTTTCGGGGCGGTGCATTCAACGGGTTTAAATTTCGATTTTCAATGTGATCAAGGAGGCGACCATGCCAGCACTTAAAGGAACTCAGACCGAACAAAATCTCAAGGACGCTTTTGCCGGAGAATCTCAGGCCAACCGCCGTTACCTGTATTTCGCCCAAAAGGCCGATATTGAAGGTTACAACGATGTTGCCGTTGTTTTCCGCTCCACCGCAGAAGGTGAAACCGGCCACGCCCACGGCCATCTGGAATTTTTGGAAGAAACCGGTGATCCAGCAACCGGCGAGCCGATTGGCCCGACCGGACTGAACCTGAAAGCGGCAATTGCCGGGGAAACCCACGAATATACAGACATGTATCCCGGCATGGCCAAATCCGCCCGCGAAGAAGGCTTCGATGAAATTGCCGACTGGTTCGAGACTTTGGCGAAAGCCGAGAAGTCCCACGCCGGTCGCTTCCAAAAAGCTTTCGATACGATGGACTAAGGTATCCGACTGGATGACCTGCTGAACAACGGGGGGGCTTTTCGAAGCGCCCCCGTTTGTCGTTTCCCTAATCAAAAAAAAGTGATTTTCCCATGAGTGAAGGTAGCCTGGAAGCCCCGACCCGTCATCCGATCCAGTGGCGGGACGCCGATTTTTATGATCCGGACAAACTGGATCAGGAATTGCGCCGGGTTTTTGATATCTGCCACGGCTGTCGCCGCTGTTTTAATTTGTGCGACAGTTTCCCGCGCCTGTTTGATTTGATTGATGATTCTGAAACCGGCGAACTCGACAGCGTGGCGTCGTCCGACTTCAGCCCGGTGGTTGAAGCCTGCACACTCTGTGACATGTGTTTTATGAGCAAATGCCCTTATGTGCCGCCGCATGAATTTAATATCGATTTCCCCCATTTGATGCTGCGTGCCCGGGCCGTCGACGCCAAAGCAAACGGCATCGCCATGGCCGCCCGGCAACTGACGAAAACGGATCGTAATGGCAAGCTGGCGGCACCGGTTGCCGGCATTGCCAACTGGGCATCAAAGACCGGCAACAAGCTGACCCGTCCGGCCATGCAGGCTGTTCTGGGTATTCATGCCGAAGCGGCCTTGCCGAAATTCACCTCGAAACCGTTTACCAGCCGTGGCAAAGATGCCCCGGTCGTGGATAAGGATGCACCGGCCTATGGCCGCAAGGCGGTTCTGTATGCCACCTGTTTTACCAACTACAACAATCCGGATATTGCTGTTTCCGCCCGTGCCGTGCTGGCGCGCAATGGCGTGGAGACGGAGGTTGTCTATCCGAAGTGCTGCGGCATGCCACAACTGGAGCAGGGCGATATTGCGGCGGTGGCCGCCACCGCGGAAGATGTGGCCGCACAACTCAAGCCCTGGATTGAAAAAGGATACGATATCATCGCCCTGGTTCCTTCCTGTGCGCTGATGCTGAAATTCGAATGGCCGCTGATCGTGCCGGAAAACGAAGAGGTGATGGCCCTGAGCCGCGCGACCTTCGATATTACCCAGTACATTGTCGATATTGGCAAGACCGAGGGTATGGCAGAGGGCTTGAAGCCGCTGGCCGGTGGTGTCAGCATCCATATCTCGTGTCATTCCCGGGCCCAGAACATGGGCCAGAAAGGCGCGGAAATGCTGCGCCTGATTCCGGATACGGATATTGACGTGATTGAACGCTGTTCAGGGCACGGCGGATCCTGGGGCATCATGAAGGACAATTTCGAGGTCGCCCTGAAAATCGGCAAGCCGGCGGCCCGCAAGGTGGCGGAAAAGGCGGCCGCCCATATCGTTTCCGAATGTCCCCTGGCCCGCGACCATATTCTGCAGGGCGTCGAGCGGATCAATGATCATCCGGCCGCGGTTTCACAGGTTCAGCACCCGATCCAGCTGCTGGCCCTGGCCTACGGTCTATAACCCAACTGAAAGCACATTTGATGGCTCATAAAATAGAAATCACCAAAGCCGACATCCTGCCTATGGCTGAATACGGAGAGATCCGCAAAGAAAGCCGCCGCAAGGTTACGGAGATGAAGCGGAACCGCCGGGTGGCCATCGGCCCGGATGCGACCTTTTATTTTGAAAGTTACGCAACCATGTTTCACCAGATCCACGAAATGCTGTGGATCGAGAAGGGCGGCGAGGCACAGATCGCCGACGAGCTGGCCGCCTATAACCCGCTGATCCCCAATGGCCATGAACTGGTGGCGACGTTGATGTTTGAAATTGATGATGAAGTTCGGCGGGGCAAATTTCTCGCCGGCCTGGGCGGGGTTGAGGAAACAGTGAGCATTGCCTTTGACGGCACCGACAAAATTCAGGGGCTACCGGAAGCCGATATCGACCGCACCAATGCGGCAGGCAAGGCCTCGGCCATCCAGTTCCTGCATTTTCCGTTCACCGACGCACAGATCTTCAAGTTTCACGACCCCAACGTCCAGGTGACCCTCGGCATTTCCCATCCGAAATATGGCCATATCGCCATACTGTCGGCGGAAACCCGCGCCGCCCTGGCCAGCGATTTCGCCAGTTGAGGTGCCAGCCGGGCAGGGGAACAGGCGTTTAGCCTATTCGGCGACTTCAATCCCGGTTTTGCCGGCGACCACCAGCATCGGGTCCAGATGGGTGGTAAACAGGCTGATGCCCCAGTGCAGATGCGGGCCGGTGGCCCGACCGGTCATCCCGACTTCGCCGATTTTATCGCCCTTGTTGACCCGCTGGCCCGGTTTGACGACAATTTTGCGCATGTGGATATAGACCGATGACAGCCCGTGGCCGTGGTCAATCATCACGGTTTTTCCCGAATAGAACATGTCGGGATGGACCAGGGCGACCGAACCGGCGGCCGCCGCGTGGACCGGGGCTCCGGCAGGGGCGGCGATATCGACGCCGTTGTGGGGGCTTCTGGGCTTGCCGTTAAGCACCCGTTGCGATCCGAAAACCCCGGATATACGGCCGCTGGCCGGCCATTGAAAACCGGAAAGAAAATCCTCCATATGGCTGTCCAGGCGGCGCACCCGGCCAATCCCCGCATTGTCCTGCTGGATTCGTTTGCTATCCTCCGGCTTCGGCGTGACCTTGCGCTCGGCCAGGCCGTCGATACGGGTTATCTGATAGGACCGGGGTTGAAGCTGCAGATCGCGGGTATAGGAGAAACCGTTGGGGGCCCTTATCTCGAGGGTTTGCGCCGGTTTTGCATCTCGGCCAAAGCCGAGCAGAAAGGTTCCGCCAGCGGCGACCCGCACGGCCTTGCCGTTCAGGGTAATCAGGCTTCCGGGTTGAGTTTTCCCGGTGATCAGCCCGCCGGGCATCAGTGGTCCGGACAGAATGACGTCGCCGGCCGCCTTTGAGGGCGGTGCCATCAGCAACAGCAAACCGTAAATCATTGGTGCGACAAGCCAGCGCATCACAGCAGCGAGCCCTGCCGTTCATCGGCTTTGCCGGAGGCTGGTTTCTTCGGCTTTGCGCCCGGCATCTTGTTTCCGGTCACGGCCACGGCCAGGGCGCCGTCCTTGAACTGGACCTGGGCCCGGTCTCCGGCGGATAATTCTGTCACCGAAGTGACCGGCTTCTGTGCGCTGTCGGTAACCAGCGCGAAGCCCCGGTCGAGGACCCGTTGGTAGGAATAGCTTTCCAGCAATTGCGACAGCCGCGCCAGATCCGATTGGCGTTGGCGCAACAACAGCGGCGCCGTCTGGTTCAGGGCGCGGGCTTCGGAACTCAGGCGCTGGCGCGCCTGGCGCAGCAGCTGATCGGGCCGGGTCAGCCGCCCGCTCAGGCTGGAAAATTCCCGGCGTCGTTCGTCCATACCACTTTTCAGGGAATTATCGAAGCGTTCGGACCAGTCATCCAGGCGCTGACTGGCATCACCCAGCAACTGGCCCAGATTGGGCAGGCCACGGGCTGCGGCCGCCAGTTCACGCCGGTTGTCCTGGACCAGACGATTGACGGCATTGACGATCCGCGCGCCGTCGTCCATCACCTGTGCCAGCAATTCACCGCGCACCGGTACCGCCATCTCGGCTGCCGCACTGGGCGTCGGAGCGCGCCGGTCGGCGGCAAAATCCACCAGGGTGGTGTCGGTTTCATGGCC
Source organism: Rhodospirillales bacterium (assembly GCA_013203595.1). Classification (GTDB taxonomy): domain Bacteria; phylum Pseudomonadota; class Alphaproteobacteria; order Rhodospirillales; family Casp-alpha2; genus JABMNT01. The sequence continues at coordinate 5,318 of JABMNT010000064.1, read as the reverse complement.
GACGGCGGAAATCACCGGAATTTCACTTTCCGCGACCGCCCGAACCACAGATTCTTCGTTAAAGGCCCACAGATCTTCCAGGCTGCCACCCCCACGGGCGACAATCAGCAAATCCGGGCGCGGAATTTTGCCGCCGGCAATCAGACCGTTAAAGCCACGTACCGCCGCCGCAATCGCTTCTGCGGCTTTATCGCCCTGCACCAATACAGGCCATAGCAGCACATGGCGCGGAAAACGGTCTTCCAGGCGATGCAGGATATCGCGAATGACGGCACCGGTGGGCGACGTGACGACGCCGATGACGTCCGGCAGGAAGGGCAGGGGACGCTTGCGGGTTTCATCAAATAAACCCTCAGTGGCCAGCTTGCGCCGCCGGTCCTCCAGTAACTTGAGCAGGGCCCCTTCGCCGGCCAGCTCCATTTTCTCGACCACCATCTGATAATTGGAACGCGCCCCGTAGGTGGTCAACCGGCCCGTCGCGATGACCTCCATGCCATCTTCCGGCGTTATCCCCAGCCGCGCCACGGAGCCGCGCCAGCAGACCCCGTTCAAGACGGCTTCGTCATCCTTCAGGGTAAAATACATGTGCCCGGATGCCGGTTTCTTGAAGCCAGAAATCTCGCCGCGCACCCGTACATGCGCAAATGTTTCCTCGACGGTCATCTTAAGCACGCCGGATATCTCGCCCACGGAAAAAATAGGGGCGTTTGTCGGGGTATTTGGGCTGGACGAACGATCTGTCATCATTCCATTATGTATGGAACAGTTTGGCCTCTGCAACAAGAGGCTGAATCAGCGAAATTCGGGAGTAGGTAATGAAGGTATTGATAGTCGGATCAGGGGGCAGGGAGCATGCGCTGTGCTGGGCCCTGGCGAAATCGCCGAAATGCGGGGAACTGATCTGCGCACCGGGCAATGCAGGCATCGCCGAGATCGCCCGTTGCGTCGATGTCAGCGCCGATAATGTGCCCGCTCTGGTTGAATTGGCCGTAGCTGAAAAAGTTGGGCTTGTCGTTGTCGGACCGGAAGGCCCGTTGGTCGCCGGTCTGGTTGACCGTTTGCAGGAGGTCGGCATCAAGGCCTTCGGTCCCAGTGCGGCGGCGGCCGCAATCGAGGGCTCGAAAGGCATGATGAAGGACCTCTGTGCCCACTATGATATTCCGACGGCGGCCTATGCGCGCTTTGATGAGCCCGATGGCGCCAAGGAATATATCCGCGTTCATGGCGCGCCGATTGTTGTCAAAGCCGATGGGCTGGCCGCCGGCAAGGGCGTTATTCTGTGCCGCAATGAAAACGAAGCCTATGCGGCGATTGATCATATCATGATCGAGGAAGCCTTTGGTCAGGCCGGTGCGGAAGTTGTGGTTGAAGAGTTTATGACCGGTGAGGAAGCCAGTTTCTTTGCCATTGTTGACGGTGAACACGCGCTGCCGCTGGTCGCTGCGCAGGACCACAAAGCCGCCTATGACGGGGACGAAGGGCCGAATACCGGGGGAATGGGGGCCTATTCGCCGGCCCCGGTGGTCGATGCGGCCATGTCGAAACGGATTATGGATGAGATTATCCTGCCCACAATTCGCGGTATGGCCCGCGATGGCAATCCTTACAAGGGAGTGCTGTTTGCCGGGCTGATGATTGATGCAAAAGGCCCGCGCCTGATTGAATACAACTGCCGGTTCGGTGATCCGGAATGCCAGCCGATCATGAGCCGTCTGAAATCCGATCTGCTGGAGCTGTTGCTGGCAGCGGTGGATGGGGGGCTCGACCGGATCAAGCTGAAATGGAGCCCCAGTTCAGCCCTGACGGTGGTCATGGCGGCCAACGGATACCCTGGAAAATATGAAAAGAACTCCGAGATCAAAGGCATTAAAGAGGCTGAAAAAATTGCCGGTGTATCGGTCTTTCACGCCGGAACAAAAGCCGACAACGGCCGTATTCTGGCCATCGGCGGGCGGGTTTTGGGGGTTACGGCAACCGGAAAATCAATCGGCCTGGCCCAGAAAAAAGCCTATAAGGCGGTCGCAAAGATTGACTGGCCGGGTGGCTTTAACCGTACCGATATCGGCTGGCGGGCCATAAACCGGGAATAAATCCCGCCATTTAAGGCCTTTCCATGCCCGCAATGCCAACCCATATTGACGATAGCTCATACACTAAAACGAGGACATCATGGACGATCAAACACGTACTGAACTGGAAGCCGCCGCTTTTCGCGGCCTGGTCAAGCACCTGCAACAACGCACCGACGTACAGAATATCGATTTGATGAACCTGGCCGGGTTATGTCGCAACTGCCTGTCAAAATGGTATATGGCGGCGGCCCACGAAAAAAATATCGAGATGGATTACGATGCCGCCCGCACCGTGGTGTACGGCATGGCTTATGACGACTGGAAATTGTCCCATCAGGAGCCGGCATCGGACGCACAAAAGCAAAAATTTGAAGACAGCAAGCCCCTCCACGCCCAGATCAGCGGCCATAATTAACCGCCGTGGTGCTGTTATCCCCGCAAACCGCAGCGCTCTGGCCGTCCTGTGGCTATGGTCATCTGCAGGCTGATGAACGCGGCCATCTGACGGTTACGGATGGCTATCTCAGGCACTTTTTCGAGCGCCCGGAAATTGCCCCGGTTGAGGAGTCCTGCAGCGCCGAGCGGGCGCTTTATGCAAGGCTGCTGGACAATCCGCGGCTGGCGGTGCCGGCGCCAGACATCGACGCCATGGCCGATGCCGATGCGCGCGACAACTACCGCGTCGTGCTGGCCTTTCGCGATGCCATGGTCGAGGCGGGTACTATCGAAGCCTGTTATCTGGGCCTGTTTTCATCGGGTGCCATCACCCTGCCACCTTTGTTTATCGATCAAATGGCGCAGATTATCATGCGCAGTATCCTCGATCAGGCCCAGGATCCGCTGCAGGCGCGGGCGGCGGAGCTGTTGTTTCGTGAACAGACGGTAACCCTGCATGAAGGCAATATCCTGCTCGGCGACAGCGCCACGGTCGATATGCTGGGCAGCACCGGCGGACTGGGCGCCATGGGCCAGTTACTGACGGAAGGGGGGATCAAACCGCGCAGCATCGAGATGGATGTGTTGCTGGCGGAGACCGCCGAGATGTACTGGCCGCGCAACGAAAAGTTCGACACCGTCCTTGATATCTCGTTCTCGCGGCCCGGCCTTGATGCCCTGTGTCGGGTCCTGGAAGCCTGGGTCGGGCATTTTACCGGCGCCAAAACGTCGATCCAGCCGGTGCAGAAAATCACCGATGAAAAATGGATCTGGCATACCGGACTGGACAGTGTTTCTTCCGCCCTTCTCAATGACCTGTATGAAGACCAGGACGTCAGCGAAGAGCGCATGCAGCGCCTGCTCTCCCTGTTTCGACTCGAATTTGCCGACCCGACTCTGATGCGCCCCGACGTTCAGGGCCGCCCGGTTTATCTCGGCCTGGCCATGACCGAAGCCAGGCGGCTTCGTCTGAAACCACAGAACCTGCTGGTCAACCTGCCTTATAACCAGTCCATGTAGGAAAGTGGCGACAGCCGGACGCAGACAAGTGCCGATGTACGGAAACGCGTAGTTTATGCAGGCGGAGCGGGTTGGTCACATGGAAAAAATAGAATTTGTTCCGCTGGCACTGGACGCGCTGGAAGGTGATACGGCCAGGTCTCTTTCGTACTGGCGCCAGCTGACTGGCCAGCGGGAAATGCCGACCTGGCGGGAGTTTGATCTGATGAAGGTTCCGGCTACCCTTATTCGGACCTCCCATGTGGTCGATATTGAAAACGACGCCGACGATTTTATATTCCGGTTCTGGGGCACCGGTTCTGCGGAAATTCACAATCAGGAACTGACCGGCAGATATCTGTCGGAAATGCGACCGCTTGAACTGGGCCGCCTTGCCATTGCAAATATCAAACAGCTGATCGCCGCCCGCCAGCCCATCGCCGTTACCACCACACTGATGTCGCGCAGCCAGCCTGAAAAATTTCAGGTGATCCTGCGACTGCCGCTGTCGGATGATGGCATCCGGGTGACCCATGCCGTGACGATCACAGAATTTCCTCTGGGCCGCTATTACAGCCGCGAAGCGTTTGAAAAACACGATGAAGACAGTTAGTGCCGATGCCCCACCGGGGCAGGTACCGCCGGCTACCGCCTGTCCTTGAAAAATTCCCGCAGCATCAGGGCCGCTTCCTGTTCGCGGATCCCGCCGATGACTTCCGGACGGTGATGGCACGACGACTGGTTATAGAGACGCGGGCCGTGGTCGACGCCGCCGCCCTTGGGGTCGTAGGCGGCAAAGTAAAGGCGGCGGATGCGGGCAAAGGAGATCGCCTGGGCGCACATGGGGCAGGGCTCAAGGGTCACGTAGAGATCATAATCGGCCAGCCGCGGCGACTGCAGGGTTTCTGCCGCATGGCGCAAAACCAGGATTTCCGCATGGGCCGTCGGGTCGTTGAGCTGTTCAATGCGGTTGCCGTCCATGGCTACCTGGGCGCCGGTTTTGCTGTCGACAACGACCGCGCCAATGGGCACCTCACCGCGCAGGGCGGCGGCCCGGGCTTCGGCGAAGGCGGCGTCCATGGGGTCACTGGGTTGATCTGCCATAGGTAAAAGTGCATCCTCGAAACAGCCCGGTCAAGGGCAGGCTTGCAGCCGCCTTTGGTGAAGACTAGTCTGCGCAAAATTTAAACCGATTGGATATCCCGTGGCTGAAAACGCTAATGACCAAAAAGGCGACCGCATTGCCAAGGTGCTGGCCCGTGCTGGCCTGTGTTCGCGGCGTGAAGCCGAGCGCTGGATCGAGGCCGGACGGGTTCAGGTCGACGGTAAAAAATTGAAAAGCCCGGCCTTCAATGTGCCGGCGGGTGCGGTTGTGCTGGTTGACGGCAAAGTGCTGCCGACCGCCCAGGAACCGCGGCTGTGGCGCTATCATAAACCGCCCGGCCTGTTGACAACGAACTCCGACCCGGAAGGACGGCCGACGATATTCGAGCGCCTGCCCCGTGAAATGCCGCGGGTGATCTCGGTCGGCCGCCTGGATATCAATTCGGAAGGGCTTTTGCTGCTGACCAACGACGGTGATCTGGCCCGCAAGATGGAACTGCCTGACACCGGCTGGAAGCGCCAGTACCGGGTCCGGGTGCATGGCACGGTGCGCCCCCACGAGCTGGATAAACTGAAAAAAGGCATCACCGTCGACGGCATCCGTTATGCCCCCATTGAAGCGACCCTGGAAAAGCAGGATGCCGCCAACGCCTGGCTGGCGGTAAATCTGGTTGAAGGTAAAAATCGCGAAATCCGCCGGGTCATGGA
>JABMNT010000063.1 GCA_013203595.1 Rhodospirillales bacterium | reverse complement strand
GCCAACGCCTGGCGGGCGGTAAATCTGGTTGAAGGTAAAAATCGCGAAATCCGCCGGGTCATGGAATTTCTCGGGCTCCGGGTCAATCGCCTGATCCGGGTCGCCTATGGTCCTTTTCACATCGGCAAGCTGGTGCGCGGTCAGGTCCTGGAACTGCCGACCAAGGCGCTGCGCGAAAACTTAGGGGTTAGTTTTTCCAGGAGCAGCCGGTACCAGGAAAAACCGTGAGAATTATCGGCGGCACCCATAAGGGCCGGTCGCTGCTGGCACCGCCGGGGCAGGCGACCCGTCCGACCTCGGGCCGGGTCCGGGAATCGGTTTTCAATATCCTCGCCCATGGCTTCGCCGATCTGCAGCTGGCAGAAACCTCGGTTGTCGATGTGTTTGCCGGAACCGGCGCGCTCGGCCTCGAAGCCCTGTCCCGTGGTGCCCTGCATGCGACCTTTATCGATACCAGCCGGAGCGCCCTCGAGGCCGCCAAAAAAAACGCCGCGACCTTGGGCGAATGGCGTAAGGCGATGACCCTGAAGGCCGACGCCAGTCAGTTGGCGATGCCGCCCCGCGCCGCCAAAGCTCCCTGTGGTCTGGCTTTTCTCGATGCGCCCTATGAAAAGGAACTGAGCCTTCCGGCCCTGTTGGGTCTGGTAAATAAGGGCTGGGTCCACCCCGGTGCTGTGGTTGTCGTCGAGCTGGCGGCCAAGGAGGAGCTTGAACTGCCGCGGCGCTACCAATTGCTGGACGAGCGCAGTTACGGGGCCGCCAGGGTGTTGTTTCTGCAGGTCCGCTCGTAAACGGCGGCGTGCAGATCGGCGATCCCTGCGACCCGTAAGTTCAGATCCAGATTGGGGTCCAGTTCCGGGCGTGGTGCCAGCGCCCAGTCCCAGTCCTGATCGGCAACCGGAAGTCTGACACCGTACAGGGGATCAGTTTTTTCAATGATCCGCTCGTCATCGGAGACAACCTGCAAATATTCCGAAATCAAAGTCACCGGGCAGGCGCATTTGTGCAGCAAAGCCATATGATGGGCGATGATCAGCCGGGCATAGCCGTCGCGCGCGCGGTCGGATAAATCAGGGGCCCGCATTTCCAGGTGGTGCAGGGGCGCCAGCGGCAGCTGGGCCAGCAGGTTCGATGAAACCACATAGTCGGCCTCGCCCAGAATGCTCAGATCCGGCTGTGGCTCGGGCAGGGGCTCGCCCGCCTGCCAGGTCAGCAAACCGGCAACGGTGCCGCTGATATCGGCTTCCAAAAGCTCTATATTCCCATGCGTTCCGGCGGTTTTTCGGCTGTTGCGCAGGTGGCAGATGTCGACCAGGCAGACCCGCTCAAACCGCGCTGCCAGGGCGTCGATGGGAATATCTAGCAACTGGCCCGAGCCGAGAACAACCACCAGACCCGTCCGTGGTGTCTTGGCGGCGGCCTCGGTGATCAATTGCCGGCAGGCATCGAGATGCGGCTGCCAGGCTGCCTGCAGGCGGCGGTGCCGGTGTTTGATGGCAATCAGTTCACTTAAGTAGCCCAGTTGCCGATAGGGTTTCGCACAGGGTGTCGTCAGGTAGGTGAGCCATTCCGCCAGCATCTGTTATCTCAGCGCCGGCCAAACAGCTTTTCAATATCCGCGAGCTTCAGTTCCACATAGGTTGGCCGCCCATGGGCGCATTGTCCGCTATGCGGTGTCGCTTCCATTTCACGCAACAGGGCGTTCATTTCCTGGGCATTGAGCGCGCGTCCCGCGCGCACGCTGCCATGGCACGCCATCGAGGCACAGACATCGCCGATCCGGTCTTTCAGGGCAATCGCCTCATCGGTATCGGCCAGCCCGTCGGCCAGATCCTGGAGCAGCCCCCGGAGGTTGACTTCACCCAACAGCGCCGGGGTTTCGCGGACAACCACGGCGCCCGGACCGAAGCCATCGATAACCAGCCCCAGTTCCGCCAGTTCGGCGGCGCGGGCAACCAGGCGCGCGCAGTCGTCCTCATCCATTTCAATCACTTCCGGGATCAGCAGGCCCTGGCGGGCCACCCCCTCGGCGGCCATGGCGGTTTTGATCCGTTCTTCGACCAGCCGTTCGTGGGCCGCGTGCTGGTCAACGATCACAATCCCGTCGGCGGTTTGCGCGACCACATAGGTGGCGTGCAGCTGGGCGCGGGCAACACCCAGCGGATAATCGGGGGCTGGGCCGGACCCGGGCTGCTCATCGTTGTCGGTGCTGCGCGCCTGGGGGGCCTGGTCAAGCGCCGGCAACGGCGCGTGGTAGTTTTGGGTTTGCTCGGCCATGCCACGGCCAATGGAGCTGCCAAAGGAGGGGGGGTAGATGGCACCCGTTGCCCGTTGCCCGCCGTGCATGGGTAACTGGCCCGGGCGGATGGCACCCAAGGCGGCGTTGGAAACGGTTGTCGAGGCCCGGTGACCGGCCTCGGACAGGGCGTGTTTGACGGCACTGACAATCAGGCCGCGGATAGAGCCGGCATCGCGGAACCGCACTTCCGTCTTTGCCGGATGGACGTTGACATCAACCATCGCCGCCGGTGCCTCGACAAACAGGGCGACCAGTGGGTAGCGGTCAGAGGCCAGAAAATCCCGATAGGCCCCGCGCAGCGCCCCGTAGAGCATCCGGTCGGTGACCGGGCGGCCGTTGACAAACAAAAACTGCAGGGCGGCGTTGCCCCGGTTGAGCGTTGGCAGGCCGACATAGCCGGTCAGCGACAAGCCGTCGCGGTTGGCATCAATGAGCAGGGCATTGGCGGCAAAGTCGCGACCCATGATCGCGGTCAGGCGGTCGAGCCGGGCACTGAACAGATCGCCGCTGATCGGGGCCAGATCAATCAGGCTGCGGGTGCCGTCCGACAGGCTAAAGCCGATGTCCGGATGGGCCATGCTGAGCCGTTTGATGGTCTCGGAAATATGGCTTTGCTCGGTGCGGGGTGATTTCAGAAACTTGAGGCGGGCCGGGGTCGCATAAAACAGATCACGGACGTCGACCCGCGTGCCCTTGCTCTGGGCTGTCGGCGTCGGTGCCGATTTGACGCCGCCATCGACCCGGATCGCCCAGGCACTGTCCGATGCGGTGGCCCGGCTGCTGATCTGCAGGCGGCTGACGGCGGCAATCGAAGGCAGGGCCTCGCCGCGAAAGCCCAGGTACTTGATGTCAAAAATATCATCGTCGGGCAGCTTCGAGGTGGCGTGTCTTTCGACCGCCAGGGTCAGCTCATCAGCGTTCATGCCACGGCCGTCATCGCTCACCGATATCAGGCTCTGGCCGCCGTCGGCGATGACCACATCGATGCGCGTGGCACCGGCGTCGATGGCGTTCTCAATCAGCTCCTTGGCAGCCGAGGACGGGCGTTCAACCACCTCGCCGGCGGCAATGCGGTTGATCAGGGTTTCCGGG
>JABMNT010000006.1 GCA_013203595.1 Rhodospirillales bacterium | reverse complement strand
TGCTCGAACATGTCACGGACACGGCTGGCGCCGACACCGACAAACATTTCAACAAAGTCGGATCCGGAAATAGTGAAGAACGGAACATTGGCTTCGCCGGCAATTGCCCGCGCCAACAGGGTTTTACCAGTGCCCGGAGGGCCGACCAGCAGACAACCCTTGGGGATTTTACCGCCCAGCCGTTGAAATTTTTGCGGATCTTTCAGAAAATCAACAATTTCCTCCAGTTCCTGCTTGGCCTCATCAATACCGGCAACATCATCGAAGGTAACGCGACCCGTCTTCTCGGTCAGCAGTCTGGCCTTGGATTTACCAAAGCCCATGGCTTTTCCGCCACCGCCCTGCATCTGGCGCATGAAGAAAATCCACACCCCGATCAACAGCAGCATGGGGAACCAGGACAGCAGGATACTAAACAGCGTCGGCGATCCCTCATCAGAGGGAACAGCACTGATCCGCACGCCCTGCTTGGTCAGGTTGGAAACCAGGGCCGGATCATCGGGAGCATAGGTCTGGAAGGTACGGCCGTCGCGGTAATGGCCGTTAATGGCCTGCCCCTGGATCGTCACATCGCGGACATCACCGCTTTGTACGGACGTCATGAAATCAGAGAACGCCAGAGCGAGTTGAGGATTACGTTGCGACGCGCCTTGGAACAAATTGAACAGGGCGAACACAAGGAGTGCGATGATGACCCAAAGTGCCAGATTTCTACCGAAATTCAAAATAACGCCCTTTCAAACATACCAATTAATTCTGCCATTTAAGAATATGCAGCCTACTGCCTATGAGATAGTCAGTTTCCCCGATTAAGCAACCGAAAACCCACCCCCCGACAGGGAAATAGACGGGGAAAATGACAGAAACCGGATCAAATCTCCCGCATTTTTTTGACTCTTTTCCATTTGTGTCCGCCGATAATTTAAATGCGGTGCGGCCAGCACCCCTATTTCGTCGGCGACAACCGGCAGCCCCCGACATATATCAAGGGGCCGAACACCGGTTGGCGCGGCCATGAAGCACGGCTTTAAAACCGGCCAGTCGTCTTCGGCAAAGGCTCTTAAATATACTTTTCCCCGGCTCTTATCGGGCCCCTTTCCAAAGCGCATCCTGAAACGCCGGTCCCAGGAAACGGTATCGCCGGGATGAATCAAATGCGGCAATGGCAGGTTTCGGCCCTCACGGAGAATGTGCAGTCCGCCGGCGCCTTTCGAAACGTGGCAACCGCCCAGGGTTAATGATCCGCTATCCATTCTGTTCATCCTGGCGCAGAGGGCATTTGTTTTTTTCTGATCCGGCGGATAAAGGCCGCCACCGATCACCGACAGAACGCGCGCGAGCAACCGCCCAGCCTGCAGGGGAGGCAAATTTTCAAGAACGTCCGCGCCGATTGTCGCATAGCCCATGGGCGACAGACTGACGCCCGGTGCAATCTGTGAAACCAGCACCTGATTGGCCCGCACCCGCCGTGCGGCAAAGTCAGCGACCGTATCCGCCAGATCCGCCAACGCCAGATTTTCGCCGGCAATATGGTTGCGCCAGCGGACACGCTCATAGGCCGGATCCGCATTCGACGGATCCTCGATCCAGTTAACACCCCGTGATCGCAGCCCGTCGCGCAATGTCTCTCTGGTTTCAGCCAGCAGCGGACGCAGCAACCGGCAGTCGGTCAGTTCGCGCACCGCACTCATGGCCGCCATTCCGTCCGGCCCACTGCCGTGATGTTTGCGCATCAGGTAGGTTTCCGCCTGATCGTCACGGGTATGGGCAACCATCAGGTGCAGGACATCATGATCCCTGCACCAGTCTTCCATAAGCTGATATCTTGCACTGCGGGCGGCGGCCTGAATGCCGGTGGCCGGCTTTGCGCCCTTCCACGTCAGGATGTGATGGGAATGACCGAGGGCACGGACCCAATTACCCACGGTTTCGGCTTCGGCCCGCGAATTGCTGCGCAGATCATGATCAACAGTAAGGGCCGTGACCTGTGCCTGACAGGTGGCCGCCCACCGGGTGGCAAGATGCAGTAAAGCCAGGCTGTCGCTACCGCCGGACAGCGCAACCGCCAGACGCGGCGAGCTCTCGAAAGGTGCAAAGCCCTCCATCGCCCGGCAGAACCGGACATAACTGTCGTCAACCGGCGCTTTTTCCTGCATTCGATTTAGGGACAGGAATTGCGCTTCCGCTCCACGCCCGCATTTTTTATGGTCGCGGCAACTTTAGGAAAGTCAGTGAGAACTTTGCCAAAAGCCGCGCAGGCTTCTTCCGTTTTACCAAGACTGGCCAGAGACATACCCAATTTCAACAAGGAATCCGGAGCCTTTGGCCCTTTTGGATCTTTATTGTATCCCTCAAAAAACACCTGAGCGGCTTCCTGATAGGCTTTGCGAATAAAATAGGTTTGCCCCAGCCAGTAGCGGGCGTTGCTCGCCAGCGGATCATCGGAATGGGCCGAGATAAACGCCGACAGCGCACTTTCCGCCTGGGCATAATTGGTTTGGCGCAACAGATTAAACGCATAGGTATACTGCTCGTTTACGGTCCCTGCCGGCAGCACGCCGTCTGGCAACGCCGGAATAGCCGCAGATTCCGCCGGGGCTGAGGGCTGATCGGCACCGGCCGCACCCGTGCCGGCAATGCGCGCAACTTCTGATACCGGCACAGTTCCCAGCGACCGTGCGCCCGACGTCGGCGCAACCGACTGGACCGCTGCCGGCGGCGGTGCCGTTCCGTTTGTCGACAGCGGGCTGCCCGGCTGCCCGGCACCCGCGCCCTGTCCGCCGTTGGTTTCGAGGGCCGTAAGCCGGAAGTCCACATCAGCGACCAGCTTGTCCAGGCGTTCCAAAATCTGATTAATCTGATAATTGGCGCGTTCCAAGGTCCCCGTGGATAGCCGTAAATCGGCTTCCAGGTTATCCATCCGGGCACCCAGGCGGGCAATGGCCGGTATCTCGGCGGCTTGTGGTACAGCCTCTTCCGAACCACTGGCCAGCGGTGCCGGCGTCCCCCCCCTGGCGATCTGAATATTCAGAGTGCGGATATCGCGCTCAAGCCGCTCAAGGCGATCAAAAAGCGGCTGAAGATTCTGCTCCTGCGCCAGCGCACCCGTCGGCTGAGATGCCAAAGAGATCGCGGTGACGCAGACAAACAGACACAAACACATGGACAAGCGTGACATGAATGATCTCCATAATTCTGATACCGGGGTCATGATGCCAAGACATATGGGCAAAAATAAGACGCCTGTCCCACCGACAGAACGGGGGACAGACGCCCTACTAAAGCTTTAACAGGCGCAAGCCCGGGTTTAGCTGCCTGCGTTGCCAACAACGGTTACAGAACGACGGTTCTGAGCCCAGGCACCTTCGGTTGATCCCAGGGCAACGGGACGCTCTTTACCATAGGAAATCGTCCGGACGCGACTTGGGTTAACACCCAGTTGCACCAGATAATCCTTGGCTGAATTTGCCCGACGCTCACCGAGAGCCAGGTTATATTCCCGCGTGCCACGCTCGTCACAATGGCCTTCGATGGAAATCGTGACCGAAGGATTTGCACTTAACCACGCAGCCTGCTTATCGAGAACGGCACGGCTTTTTCCGTCAAGCGTGTATTCGTCAAACCCAAAAAACACACGGTCACCAACATTTACAACCAAATCTTCCTGAGAACCGGCAGCAATCGTCGATCCCAACGGAGCCGTATAGGTTTCTACTGGTTTCGCATCGGCAACATTACCCGCACCGCTGGCCATGCCAGTTTCGACAGGATCTGAAGCGCAGGCGCTCAATAGAGCTGCTGCTGCGAGAACGCCAAAAATCTTAAAACGCATTTAATTCCCCCTTCACCGGGATAGGTAGTACTTACACCACTCGAAATGAGCAGTCCAAAACGTATCGGGCGAAAACATTCGCCTTGACTCCCGATTAATTAAAGAATCATAGACTAATTTCAAGCGTTTTCTTTACTAAACCCATTGAAATACAAACATATAACAGGAATGTTACGGGATCAAGGGCGACCATGCCGGGTCAGAAGCGTCCGTCGGGGTGATTATTTCGCGCAAGTTGTTGCCGGTTAAGTCCACACTGAACAAACGTGACCGCCCGCCAGAGCCATCGCTGCCCGACTTGCTCTGTCGGAAGAACATCAACACCCGGCCATTGGGTGACCAGGTCGGGGATTCGACCAGAAAGTCTTCAGCCAGCAACCGCTCGCCGGAACCGTCGGGGCGCATGACACCAATGAAGAAGCGGCCCTTATGTATTTTCGTAAACGCGATCAGATCGCCACGCGGCGACCACACGGGCGTTGCATATCGCCCGCTACCATAGGTAATGCGCCGCGGCGTCTGCCCGTCGACCGCCATGGTGTAAAGTTGCTGGGTACCGCCACGATCCGAATTAAACACGATCTGTGAGGCATCCGGCGAGAAACTGGCCGATGTGTCAATGGCCGTGTGGAAAGTCAGTTGGGTGACTTTTCGGGTGCGCAGATCCATCGTGAAAATATCCGAATTGCCTCCCCTTGCCATACTGATGATCACCTGTTTGCCGTCCGGCGAGAAGCGGGGCGCAAAGGTCATGCCCGGAAAATCACCCAATATCTCCTGACGGCCCGTATCGATATTAAAAATATAGACCCGTGGAACGTTGCCGATATAGGACAGATAAGTGATTTCCTGGAGTTCCGGCGAAAACCGCGGTGTCAGCACCAGGGACGAGCCATCGGTCAGAAACCGATGGTTGGCACCGTCCTGATCCATGATTGCCAGACGTTTTTTGCGTCGATTCGCAGGACCCGATTCAGCGATATAGACGATCCGGGTATCAAAATATCCGGACTCTCCGGTGATTCGGTTATAGATTTCATCGGCGATGATATGAGCCACCCGGCGCCAGTTATCAGGTACCGTCGAATAGGCCTTGCCGACCATTTCAGTTTCAGAAAACACATCCCACAGGCGAAATTCTATGCGCAGACGCCCATCGGGCAGGATTTTTGTCAGCCCCTGGACCAGCGCCTGGGCATTGATGATACGCCAATCGCCAAAGCGCGGGCGTGACAGGAGCGCATCGTTTGTCTGAATAAATGAGGCCCTGTCAATAGGATCAAACAGCCCCGACCGTTCCAGATCCGTGGCAACGACGCGGGCGATATCGCGCCCGAATGTTATTTCGTCACTGGATTGGCCGTTCATGTCAGCAACGGCAATGGGCATGGGTTTGACCGAGCCCTGGGTGATATCAATGCGCAATTCCGCCTGCCCCGGCGCCACGATAAAGGCAGCCAGCAACAGGGTGGCCGGATAAATCCAGTTCCTTGATCGGTGTAAGACACTTATTACCATTAAAACATATCCTTAGGATTAAAATTCAAAGTCATTCGTTGCCACTGGCTGTATTTTTCCGGTGGCAGTTTGAGCGGGCTGCACCGGGGGTCCAAGACGGCTCTGCGGGCGGATTCCGCAGCCGCCCTGAAAAATGGATCGCTGCGCATGCGCGCCTCATCGACAACATTGGCCTGGCGAACAGTTCCATCAGGATTCATAACCACTGTCACTTCGATCACCAGATCTTTCGCATCCTTGGCACCTGCCGGCAAACTCCAGCAACGCCGGATCTGCTGACGGACCACATCCGTTTCACTCACCGACAAGGGTTGGTCGGGAATATGTTTTTTTGAGGGCGCTTTTACCGCTTGCGCCATCTGTTCTTCGAAAGACGGCTTTTTCTCCTCCGGTTCGTCCGGTGGTGGCGGTTTTGGTTCCTTTTTCAAATCGGCCAGAGTCTTCAGGACCTTGGCAAAGGCATCCGGTGGTGGCGGCGGTTTCGGCTTTTTAGGCGGCTGAATTCCCGCCATTTTCAGTTTTGGTTTTTCTTCGACCCTGGGTTCCGGTTCTGGCTTGGGCTCCGGCTTGGGCTCAGGCTCAGGC
>JABMNT010000005.1 GCA_013203595.1 Rhodospirillales bacterium | reverse complement strand
GGATAATGTCTACGTGTATGTGAATGAACATATGCAAAATTGGCTTTCAAGCCGATGGCCCCTCACAGAAGCCCGTTCCCGCTTTCTGGGCGGCGTAAACCTTCCGTTATGGGTTCTTTCCATCCCTCGCCTAATGGCCATAAAAACACTATATGAACAGGAAGATACAGAGTATCTAAGAAATTAGGGGAGATTCACAAGGCGAACGATTTTGACTGACAAATTTGAAAATTATCCATTCAAGGAATTTCGAACATACTTGAAAAACCTTCGAACTGATTCGGGCCGTATCCAATATGACGATATTAATCTTATGGATGTTTATGGTATTGCTCCATGGATCTATGTGTTGGATGTAGGGTATGAATCGTCGATTGCGACATTCACGTTCAGATTTGTGGGAACAGGCATGTGCACTCGTTTAGGCTTTGATCCTACGGGAAAAAGAATAAATGATCTGGCTTCCGAGCGCGTATACAATGCCTATTGCAACATCATTAATACAGGTCGCCCTCATGTATTGAGCATGATCCGTTCAGTAGATTCAGCGGAAAATTTTTCTTATAAGAAAGCACAAACTAATTGTTTAATAAGATTGGCGTATCCTACATTTAGTTCCAACAACAAAATCGACAAAATAATTGGTGTGGGCCAATTTATTTCTTTAGATGATCCAGAGACTGATCAATCTTATGAGTTTGTACGCGATTAAACAGACATCTCCAGCCAAGGCTGACAGCTAGAGCCCAGATCATAGTGCTCCTCCTCCACTACAAAAAGGTCAACCAACCTTCAAAACTCGAGGCCAAACACCAAAATAAACCAGGCGCCTGTTGGGCACTATGTCCCCTACTGGCACGAACAGGCGTTCGTCAACATGATTGATAAACCGTCCGCTTCGGGTTGCAATCCGTCTATCATCCCGGAAAACCTCTGCTCTGCCATAGAACCCACCCCCACTGATTTTAGGCGTCAATCGCTTTCCGATTTAGGGGGCATGGTTCTCGCATAAGCAGAGCACCGACAAAATCCGCCCGCCGTTACGTTTCAGACATTGGTTTTTTTGGCGACAAACCCATAGCCAACCATTCCCGCCACCATGGCGGCGACAAACACCAGCGGTTTGCCGAGGCCAAAGGCCAGCGCCGCCAGCCCCGGCCCGGGGCAAAAACCGCCCAGCCCCCAGCCGATCCCGAACAGGATCGCACCGGCAATCAGCGGGGTGTCGATCTGGCCCGGTGCAGGCAGCGTCAGGGGATGCCCGATCAGGGTTTTAACACGCCTTTTTGCCAGCGCGAATGCCGGAAGGGTGACCATCAGTGCGCCAGCCATGACCACCGCCAGGGTCGGGTCCCAATTGCCCGCCACATCGAGAAATCCGATGACCTTGGACGGGTCGATCATGCGCGAAACCGTCAGGCCGGCGCCAAAAACAAGTCCGGACAGTAATGCTGAAATTCCCATTCCCATGATCAGACTCCCCCTGCCAGCACATGCCGGGCGACAAACACCGTAATGGCGGCCGTCGCCATAAACACAACCGTGGCAACCAGCGACCTGACGGACAACCGGCCGATCCCACACACCCCATGACCGCTGGTACAACCAGAGCCGAGCCGGGTTCCGATACCGACCAGCAAGCCGGCCGCAATCAACAGCGGGATATCCGCATCAATGGTAATGGGTGTTATCCCCGGGCCAAACTCGCTGACCAGAACCGGGCCAAAAATCAGCCCCACCACAAAAGCCGCGCGCCAGCGCAGGTTGGTCCTCTCGAAACTTAACAGACCGCCCAAAATACCGCTGATCCCGGCGATCCGTCCTGTCGTCCACAGCAGAAACGTAGACGCGAGACCGATCATCAGGCCGCCGATCAGTGCCGAAACCGGTGTGAAGTTTTCCATTTTCCTGTCCTTTCTTTTTCGTGCTGCGCAAGTATGGGCAAAATATCGGTTTGTTGCACCACAAATGCAAACGGCCACCCGCATGGGTGGCCGCTAAAATGCATCACAATATTTTGACCGGTGGTGTTAACCAACCAGTTCAATCTGGCTGAAAAAGTAGCTGATTTCCTCAGCCGCCGATTCCGGGGCGTCGGACCCGTGCACCGAATTGGCTTCAATGCTTTCGGCAAAATCCTTGCGGATGGTCCCTTCGTCCGCATTGGCCGGGTTCGTTGCACCCATGATTTCGCGGTTTTTAAGAACCGCGTTCTCGCCTTCCAGAACCTGGACAACAACCGGTCCAGAAACCATGAAATCACACAATTCGCCAAAAAATGCGCGTTCGCTGTGCACAGCGTAGAAGCCTTCGGCTTGGCCGCGGGTGAGCTGCAGGCGCTTTTGCCCGATGATCCGCAAACCGGCGTCTTCAAAGCGCTGGTTGATCTTGCCGGTCAGGTTACGGCGGGTGGCGTCCGGCTTAATGATGGAGAGCGTGCGCTCAATTGCCATCTGATATCCCCTTGAATGTTGAGTAAGTGCGTTAATTCGTTCGTTCGCTTGTGCAGTCCGATACCCCTGTTGAGGTGATTTATCAGGTGCGGGCCGGGTTATAACGCTCTAAGGGCAACGTGGCAAGCGAATGAAAGGCCCGGTCAATCGGCTTTAAAAGTCAACATCGGGGATTTTCAATCACGCTGCACCATGATATCACCCCCGCCATGTTACATATTAATGATCTCACCTACCGAATCGGGGCACGCCTGCTGTTTGATCAGGCGACAGTTGCCATCGCTTCCGGCCACCGGGTTGGCCTGGTCGGACGCAATGGCTCCGGCAAGACCACCTTGTTCAAATTGATCCTTGGCGAGCTTGGCGGCGACGAAGGGGCGATTAAAATCCGCAAATCCATGAGCGTCGGTACGGTTGCCCAGGAAGCCCCGGCGGGGCCGGAAAGCCTGATCTCGACGGTGCTGGCGGCGGATCACGAATTATCGGATTTGAATGCCCGGGCAAAAACCGCGACCGATCCCCAGGATATTGCCGAAATCCATACCCGCCTTGCCGATATCGATGCGCAGACGGCACCGGCCCGGGCGGCCCGCATTCTGGCCGGTCTGGGCTTTGATGAAGAGGCGCAAAACAGGGGCTGCACAGAATTTTCCGGCGGCTGGCGCATGCGTGTCGCGCTGGCGGCAACCCTGTTTGCCCGGCCGGATCTGCTGCTTTTGGATGAGCCGACCAACCATCTGGACCTGGAAGCAGCCTTGTGGCTGGAGGATTATCTGGCGGCATGGCAGGGCACCATTATCATTATTTCCCACGACCGCACCCTGCTCAATAAAGTCGTCACCCAAATCATCCATCTCGATGACTGCAAACTCAACCGCTATACGGGCGGCTACGACCAGTTCGAGAACACCCGGCGCGAACGGCAGAACCTGGATGCCAAACTGCGCACCAAGCAGATTGCCGAACGCCAGAAAATCGAGGCATTCGTTGACCGCTTCCGGGCCAAGGCATCGAAAGCCCGCCAGGCCCAGAGCCGGGTAAAAATGCTCGAACGCATGGAACCCATTGCCTCTGCCGCGACCGAACAAACCGTGACCTTCAACTTCCCCAACCCGCCGCCCCTGTCGCCGCCGCTGATCACGCTTGACGAGCTGGACGTGGGCTACACGGAAGGCAAGCCGATCCTGAAAAAGCTTGATCTGCGCATTGATATGGATGACCGCATCGGCTTGCTGGGCGCCAACGGCAATGGCAAGTCGACCCTGGTCAAACTGCTGGCCGACCGGCTGAAACCCATGGCCGGCACCCTGCGTAAATCCTCGAAGCTCCGGATCGGTTATTTTGCCCAGCATCAGACTGACGAGCTGATTGTCGAACAAACCCCCTACGACCACGCGGCCCGCGCCATGCCGATGGCGACCGTTTCCAAGGTGCGCGCCCATCTCGGCAGTTTCGGGTTTTCCGGCGACAAGGCCAACACAGTCTGTGGCAATCTTTCCGGCGGCGAAAAAGCCCGCCTGCTGTTTGCCCTGATGAGTCTGGAAGCGCCGCATGTACTGCTGCTCGATGAGCCGACCAACCATCTCGATGTGGATGCCCGCGAAGCCCTGGTCCAGGCGCTGAACGCCTATGATGGCGCGGTGATCCTGGTCAGCCACGACGCCCACCTGCTGGAACTGTCCTGCGACCGCCTGTGGCAGGTCGGCGGTGGCAAAGTCACGCCTTTTGACGGGGACTTGGGTGATTACCGGAAGATGCTTGTCGAACAGCGGCGCGACGAACGCCGCGCGCAACGCAGTGATGGGGATACAGAAGCGCCCAAAACCAACCGTAAACTGCAGCGCCAGGAACGCGCCGCCCAGCGCGCCGAGACGGCGGATTTACGAAAATCCGTAAAGACGGCTGAAAAAAAACTGGAACGCCTGGCTCATAAACGCGATGAGCTGGAAAAGCACCTGAGTGATCCGAAAATCTATGGCGGCTCAACGGCCAAGCTGATGGAACTGCAGGTCGAAATGGGCACCATCAAAAGCCAAATGGAAAAGGCCGAGGAACACTGGCTGCAAATGACCGAGGCGTTGGAAAAAGCGAGCTAGCGCCTGATCGGTTTGTCCGCCCCGCCCGGCTATGACTGGCCGCGGCGCTCGTCTTTGATGGATTTGCGGTTTCCCGGCGCGTTCGATTTGGGCAGTGAATTGCCAAGATCACGGAAATCAGACCAGTTGAGGACCCCCTGCTCATAGTGATGGGGTGGCTTGTAGTCACGGACAAAGGCTTCAAAGGCCGCGCTGCTCAGCGGTGGCGAGTAGTAATCGCCCTGAATTTCATCACACTCGAGGCGGCGTAAAAAGGCAACCTGTTCTTCCGTACCCACTCCCTCGGCGGTGACCACCATACCGAAGCTATGGCCCATGGTGGTGATCGCACGGGCGATCGATCCGGCACCTGATTCAGTGCCGATATCGTCAATAAACAGTTTATCGATCTTGATCCGCTGGACGGCGAAGTTCTTCAGATAAGCGAGGCTGGAATAACCGGTGCCAAAATCATCAATCGACATGGACACCCCCAGATCAGCCAGCTTTCTGAAGGTGTCGTTGGCGGTTATCGCATCATGCATGGCAATCGATTCGGTGATTTCCAGTTCCAGAAGATCCGGCGACAGTCCGGATTCATGCAAGGCCCGGCGGACCGTGTCGATGATCCCCTGATCTTTGAACTGCAGGGCAGAAAGATTAACCGCGACTTTCAGGTCCCCCGCGCCCAGTGCATTGAACCGTTTGGCCTGTTCGCAGGCGGTGCGCAGAATCCAGTTTCCCAGCGGCAGAATTAACCGCGAACGCTCGGCCACCGGAATAAACTCGTCGGGTAGTATTTCCCCGTGCTTCGGATGTTTCCAGCGCACCAGG
Organism: Rhodospirillales bacterium; assembly: GCA_013203595.1. Lineage (GTDB taxonomy): Bacteria > Pseudomonadota > Alphaproteobacteria > Rhodospirillales > Casp-alpha2 > JABMNT01. The sequence continues at coordinate 1,166 of JABMNT010000005.1, read as the reverse complement.
GCCTCCATGCCGCTCAACCGGCCGCTATCAAGTTCCTGTTTGGGCTGGAAACAAAGGGTAAATTCCTCGGCCTGAATGGCGCGCTCCAGATCGTCTTCCACGGCCCACCGGCGATCCATCTTCTCACGCATGGGCTGAATAAAAAACCGGTAGCTTTTTTCGTTGAGCTTAAAGTCGTTTTCCAGGGCCAGCAGGGCATTGCGTAACAGATCGTCGGGCGTATCGGCGTCGTTGGGAAATGTTGAAATACCGATAAAGGAACGGCATAACAGGCGTTCGCCGGCGATGATGATCGGCGAATCAATGGCCGTCTGCAGCTTTTTCGCCGTCGTCTCAACGCCGTCAATGCCGTTGGGCTCCACCTGAATAATCGCGAATTCGTTATAACTGATGCGGGCAACCGTGTCTGAGGTGCGGACCGCACTGAGCAGCCGCTCGGCGAGTTTGCACAGGTAGTTATCTGCCGTGCCATGGCCGAGGGTTTGGGAAAATTCCTTAAAATGCTGCAAGCGGATGACATGAACAGCTGCCCAGTTCTGATTGCGCAGGGAAAGTGAGACAAACTGTCTCAGTCGGTCGAGAAACAACACCCGATTGGCCAAACCGGTCAGCGGATCCCTGTATTCTTCCCGGTAATCTTCGGAGGTGTCGTGCACGGATAAACTCACATATTTCGAATCTGGAACATTGACAAATTTCAGCCTGTAGAACTTACCCTCGATCGCCCAGTCAGCGCTAACAGGATCTGTCTGGTCGAGACACTGCTTCAGGTGCGTTCGCCACTGTTTGGGCACCTGATCACCCAGTTTGATCCTCGCCTGGCGGGCCAGGCTGGCGGCCGGCGCGTTGGCATAAAGCATATGGCCTCTATGGGACAGACGCAAAAAGGCATAGGGAATTTCGGCCGCAACCCGCGCAAGGCTGTCTTTTGCGCTTGCCGCCTTAATTTCGGAGGTCAACACCGTATCCGCTTCCAGTCCCGAGCGCACTTCAATCATTTTATATGCCTTTCTCTACTATAGACAGATCAACATTTTCTTAATTACCTGACAATTGAGCCAGTTGCAAAATTCTTGTTTTCCCGCGTAACTTTTCTCTCTAAATAATCTTGCGCCGATACGATTCGTCCTTTTGCAGTTGAGATTTTCTAAAAAGGGAGTTTTGAT
>JABMNT010000062.1 GCA_013203595.1 Rhodospirillales bacterium | reverse complement strand
GTTCCCGGCAGGAATCCCGGTACATCGACCAAGGTCACCACCGGTATATTAAAACAATCACAATAGCGCACGAAGCGGGCGGCTTTAATGCTGGATGCAATATCCAGGCAACCCGCCAGCACCATCGGCTGGTTGGCAACAATGCCGACTGTCGATCCTTCAATCCGGCCAAACCCGGTGATGATATTTCCGGCGTATTCCGGCTGCAGTTCGAAAAAATCACCCTCATCCAGCAGCTTGATGATCAGTTCCATCATGTCATAGGGTTTGTTGGTGCTGTCGGGAATCAACGTATCCAGGGAAGGCTCGGCCCGGTCATGGGGGTCGGTTGTCGGCCGGACCGGTGGTTTTTCCCGGTTGCTGGCCGGCAGAAAATCGACAAAGCGGCGCAGCTGCAAAAGTCCGTCAACGTCGTTCTCGAAGGCCTTATCGGCAACCCCGGAGGTCTGTGTATGGGTCAACGCGCCACCCAGTTGTTCGTGGGTGACTTCTTCATGGGTAACGGTTTTCACCACATCCGGCCCGGTGACAAACATATAGCTTGTATCCTTCACCATAAAGATGAAGTCGGTCATTGCCGGCGAATAAACCGCGCCACCGGCACAGGGGCCCATAATCATGGAAATTTGCGGAATCACGCCGGACGCCAGAACATTGCGCTGAAAAACCTCTGCATAACCGGCCAGCGAATCGACACCTTCCTGAATGCGGGCACCACCAGAATCATTAATACCGATGACCGGGGCTCCGACCTTCATGGCCTGGTCCATAATCTTGCATATTTTTTCCGCATGACTTTCCGACAGGGAACCGCCGAGAACGGTGAAGTCCTGGGAAAAGATAAAAACCAGGCGACCGTTGACGGTCCCGAAGCCGGTCACAACGCCATCACCGGGAATGACCTGATCGCCCATACCGAATTCGACGCAGCGGTGTTCAACGAACATATCGCGTTCTTCAAAGGATCCCGGGTCAAGGAACAGATCGATGCGCTCTCTTGCCGTCAATTTGCCTTTTTGATGCTGGTTCTCAATCCTGTGCAGGCCGCCGCCCTGGCGTGCCTGTTCCCGCTTTTGCTCCAATTGATGTATAATATCGTCCATAAACGGTTCCCCCAAAATGGAACATGCCGGTTTGCTCCCGTCGCCTGTCAGAAAATTTACGGCATGCCATCTGGCGCCACCAGCAAATTCAACGCCTTCCCTCCTGAGTGGTATTGTGAAATTTTATAACGGTCAGGTTTGTGCAAGCTTTCGCGCCTAAACTGTAACCATGCCCAATTATAACCTGAAAAACGTAAAAATTCTGGTTATTGAACAGAACTCCCTGACTTTGGAAGCCCTCATTGCGCTTCTGCAAGGCCTGGGCGTCGGTCACGTGCAATCCGCATCGACGATCAACGGGGCTCTGGAAATTCTCAAACAGGGAACGCTGGATCTGGTAATCAGTGACTGGTCACCGGGCATTGACGGCATTCTGTTTCTCGACCGGGTCAGAAACGACACTTCCAACCCCAATCCGTTCATACCAGTCATTTTTCTGACCGCCTATTCAGATAATAAACAGATAAAAAAGGCGATTAATGCCGGCATCAACGATTTCATCGCCAAACCGTTTTCGGCACGTCACATCTATAAGCGAATCATAAAAGTGATCGAGGTGCCTCATTTTTTCATCCGTTCCGGTGTTTATTTCGGCCCCTGCCGTCGCCATGTTTTGATCGACAATTACCACAACGAGAACCAGCGGCGAACATCCTACGGCGGCGCCGAGCGACGGCTCAGTGCGATCCATATGGAGGATGATTCCCTGCCCTATCGGCCGACCGGCGACTGATCGAGCGGCCTGTTGATGGCTGGCTCGGCAAGGGCGTCCAGAAAGCGCACAGCGGCCAGAATGTCAGCTTCCAGATGTTTTCGTCTGGCCAGGGCTTCGCCGTCTTCGCCCCACTTATCCGCCTGCCAGTCGTCATCCAACTGGGAGACCACAACAACCTCCTCGGCAGCGATCTGTCCATCGACAAAAGCAATGGCGACGGCCAGCGAACCGGTTAGCTGGGTCAACTCGGCCAGCCCGGTCAGCCGGAAACCCTCGTAGCCGCCCACGATCTCGGTCAATCTGCGCAGCGAGCTTTCAGGCTGCTCGACATGGACAATACCATGGGTCACCGCCAGCGGCACCTGGTGATGGGCCTCCAGCCAGTCCAGTATCGGTTGCCAGTTTGCAGCCTGATGGGCGACCAGATCATCCGGGCCCTGCGAGCGATAGCACAGCAAGTCACTCTGCCCGTAGCGTGCGATCTGTTCGATGACACGGGGGCGTACAGGAATGACCTTGTCAATGGCCGTACAGGCCAGCCGCGTCAACGGCATGGTCAGGGGCTTGATTTCATCCCCCTGCGCCGACCATTCCGCCGCGACCTCCGCTGCAAGCGTCGCCGTTGGCAGCACAACGGCGCTGCCCTCGGGTGTCCGGATCGGCTTCCCATCAAGCGCTACGCTATGTTTTTGATCGACTTCGAAAACCGTTGCGGTCTCGAAAAATCGTTTCACTTTTCCAGCAATCATGCCTGCAGACTGATCGGTTAGTTGCCGAACAGGTTCTTAAGGCCTGAGCCAATGCCCTTGGCAATGCCTTCGACAGGATTTTCCGATTTATTTGCAGCCGGATCTGCCGAACCGCCATCACCCTTTGCCGGAGCCACCGCCTGAGCTTTGCCGGGGACGATTTTTTCCCCGGCCAGTGCCGGCGTACAGTAATCGGTCTCGTCAAAGACCATTGATGTGGCCGCGCCGATGGCCTTTTCTGCAAGCAATGACAGACCCATGGTGGCGACAGCGGCACCGGTGCGCGCGGCACCCGCAGCCACGTTGCCAGCCATGGCTGCCGGATCAATGGCGAACACTGGCTTGGCCAGGGTTCCGCTGACATCGAAAGGAACCATGGCCGCCGAAGCGACGCTGGCTTTTTTAGCCCGCGGATCAATGCGCAGCTTCGGTGTCTCGTCCTTCAGATTGACCATGCCCGTGCCGAGAACCGAAAACCCGCCGGTTTCAATAACGATGGCCCGGGTGTCGGCAAGACCGTTTTTGATATCAAAATCGATGACCGCGCAAATCAGCTTTTTGTCGTCTTTGCTGTCGAGCACGTTGAGCAAATCCGTCGAGATAATATTCAGAGCCCCGCTCTTGATTTGCCCGTCCCTGGCCTGAATTCGTGTTTTTCCATTCAGTCCGGCCATCAGTTCGCGGACCGAGGTCCCCTTTCCGCTCACATCAATGTCCACATCAACCTTGCCGACGGCCATGTCATCCATGCCCTGTGATTTGAGGGCGGCGCCGTAATCCAGCTGTTTGACCCCCAGAACTGCTACCAGTCCGGGGGTTTGCGAGGCCCCGTCGAGGGCAATATTGCCGGTAATACTGCCGCCAAATACGTTCGCAGTAAGCGGCGTGATATTCAGTTTTCCATCCAGCAGGGACAAGGCGACCGTGGTGTTGGTCACTTCGATGCCCTGGGCAAGGATTTTCTTTATATCCAGTCTGATCTTCGCATTGACTGCCTTCAAACCGTCCAGCGGCAGAGGATCATTGGGGAAAATCCGGCCATCGCCGGCGTTTGCCGCCGGCGCCGGTGTTGCGGATTTGTCGCTTTTCGGCAGCAGTTTGTCGACATCAATCAAATCCGACGCCAATGTTGCCTCAAGACCAGGCACCTTGCCAGCCAGATTAAGCGCCAGGTTTCCGGTCAGCGCGGTTTCATCAAGCTTGATAGCCAACCCGTCCATGCGCAGCAATTGGTTTTTGAAAGAGACGGACGCACCGACGGAATATGCCGTTATGGGTGGAACAGGCGTTTCTTTCAACTGTGGCGCAAAGGTTGATGCTGCCGACAGGGTGTCAGCCAGCTTATCCCCGGACAGGGAGAAAATAAGATCAGCCACCGGCTTGCCGCCGTCCACTCCGGCCTTACCCTCAATGGTAACGCGCGCGGCCAACGCGGATACGTCGAGTTTCATGTTCATCAGACGACCAGCCAGCAAGTCATTGACCGAGCCAATATTGCCGGCAACCTTGATCACCTGGCCATTGACGTCGGCGTTCAGATCGATACCCAAGGGCGCATCGGGACCATCGGCTTTTATATCGATATTCTCAATACCCAGATTCTGGGTTACTCCGCTAACGCCATCCTTATAGGTGATTTTCACATCCCGGATGGAGACCAGGCGAACCACGGGAATGACACCCATTCCTCCCGATTTTTCTTTTTCCGGTTTCCCGGGGGCCGCAGCAAGGGCCCAGTTTTCGGCACCGTTGGCATCTGTTTCGGCCAGCAGATCGACACCTTCAAGGATCACTCTGTTGACATCAATTGTTCCGGACAGCAAAGGCAGCAGCGAGACTTCCGCAGAAAATTTTCTGATCGTGACCATTTCCTTGCGCGATCCCCACGCCGCATTGCTGAAGCTCACACCTTCAACAGCGATCTTCGGGGTCAGGGAAATTTCCAGATTGAGATCGCCGGCAATAGCCAGGTCACGTCCGGTTGCCTCTTTCGCTTTTTCGGCGATCAGTTCCTTGTAATCATTGAAGTCAATTGACTTTAAAATGGCTACGCCGGCAACGATCAGGCCGATAATCAGGACGAATGCGACTGATATTATTTTTATTCCGGTTCTCATATTAGCTCTCCGTTATCGGCTTTAGCGCCGATGGTAAGTCTTTAAAAGTGTCAATCACGCATTCGGCACCACATGCCAGCAATTCACTGGCATCATGATAGCCCCAATTCACCCCGATCGCACGCACCCCGGCATTGAATGACATGTCCATATCGAAAGTCGTATCACCAATCATCACGGCCTTGGATTTATCGACACCGGCTTCTTTCAAAGCCGCCAGCAGCATATCAGGGTATGGCTTGCCCCGCGCAACCTTGTCAGAGGTTTGCAGGGTCACAAACTTTTCCAGGATCCGGTAGCGGGTCAGGGTTGCAACCAGTCCCCGGTAGGATTTTCCGGTGGCAACACCAAGCAACCAGCCAGCCCCGGACAATTCATCGATCACTTCCAGGGCACCGGGGAACAACGGTTCATCCAATGTATCAGTGGCGCGCATCTGTTGCCATTCCTGGGAGTAGGCGGCCCGAATACCCTCAATCATATCCGGCTCGGCACCCGGTGCCAGACTGGCAATGGCCTCAGCTAACGGCAAACCGACGATGCGGCGGACAGCTTCGCGACGGGGCGCGGGCAGGTTGAACTTGGCAAATGCGACATCCATCGAGTGATAGATCGCATGTTGTGAATCGACCAGAGTGCCATCGCAATCAAAGACAACTAACTGCAATGCGCTCACGCCGGTCCTCGCAATTTCTGGTTAATTTCATCATCAACAACCTGTCCGTATATTTAAGCCGGAATCCCCGGACGGTCACGCAAAACCGCGCGAACCTGAATTTCAGGCATAAAACTGCCGACCTGATCAGGGTGATTCAATCAGCGCAAATTCCAGACGGCATACGGTTCCACCGCCTTCTTTGTCAACAATATCCAAATGCGTCCCGTGGGCCTCGGCAATGCGCTGGACGATAGACAAACCAAGGCCCGAATTGGGTCGGCGGCGGTCAAACCGAATCTGCGGATTATCCAATCCCTGTTTAATATTTTCAGGTATACCCGGTCCCATATCGATAACCAGCACCGCCCCGGATTTGTCGACCTCGACAATAACATCCGTATTTTTCGGGACATACTGGATGGCATTTTCCACCAAATTCCGAAATGCAATGGCCATCGGCTCCTCCAGCCCGCTGACCCAGACCGGAAGGTCTGCTCCCTTCAGTTCAAGGTGGCGGCCGGCCCGGATTGCATTCATGGCCAGATCGGAGACCACATCACGTGCAACTTTTGATAAATCGACACGGTCATTATGGCCAATCGTCGGCTTTTCCCACCTGGTCGCATCCAGCAACTGCTCGACCGATCGCGACATGGCGGCCAGATCCCGGCGCAGCGATGCCGCTGTAACTTTATCTTCCATATTATCGATATTTGCGCTCAACACGGCCAGGGGTGTACGTAAATCGTGGCCGACGTTCATGGCAAATATACGATTACGCTCGGCGCTTTGCCTGAGCGCATCTTCGACACGCTTTAATTCCGAAATATCCGTCGAGAACGTTGCAGTACTGCCATCATCGAGTTTTATTTCGGTAATCTGCAGAATCACCCCTTCGTGGTGACGCACCTCGAAGGAGCCATGCGGATTACGATGTAAATACATGCGATAGGTAATCCACTCCTCTTCCTTGCCGACGGCATCGGGAACCAGGCCTCTGGCAACAATCGAACGCAGATGGTCTTCAAACTGCATTCCCATAAGCGAAGCGCTGTTTGCCGTTTGATTGATGGTGCGAAAATGCCGGTTCACGGAAACAATGCGGTCGCCAGGGTCGGTTAGAAAAAAGTACCCCGGATAGCTCTCCATGGCGTAACCGAGTTTTTCGGAAGCCTCCTTGTTGGCCTTATCGGTAGTGATATCCCGTGAAATACCGCGTACGCCGGAAAAATCACCGGTCTGGGAATCGAATACGGGCACGCCACTTATCAGAATGGAGCGTATTTCACCGGCCCGGTTTTCTGCTTCAAAAGCCAGATCTCGGAAAGGACGGGTCAGGTCGGGATGGATGGTTTCCCCGGACACAGACCTGAAGGTCCCAAATTGCGTTATTTTTTTACCCAATGCGTCATCGACAGGAATCCCCAGACTTTGCAGAATTTTTTCGGAAACGTAGGTTAGCCGGAAGTCTGTATCGGTTTCCCAGACCCAGTCAGAGATCAGGCGTGTCAAATCATTCAACATGCCCCGGTACTCATTTATGGCGGCTTTCGGGTCCTTGCTCTTGATCTGCCAACTGACAGCGGAACCCTTATCCATGGCACCCTCTCAACCCAGTCCGGTCACAGCGTTTCATCATCTGCACTTTCAACAGCCAGCAAGTAACCGACGCCGCGAACCGTATGAACAACGCAGTTGGCTTTCGATGCTGTCAAACGCTTGCGTAAACGTGAAACGTGAACCTCAACTGAGTTTGACGAGACTTCTTCGTCAAACCCATAAATTTTATCCTCGATAACGTCCTTTGGAACCACGCGTCCTGCACGCCGCATCAAATGTTCCAGCACACCCATTTCGCGCCGCGAAATGCCGATTGCCTTATCTTTGATCCGGACTTCACGGGCTGAGGTATCGAAAGCAATGTTTCCAACTTCAATTACCGTTCCCAGAGTCCCGCCGGGCCGTCGCAGCAAGGCGCGCAGACGGGCAACCAGTTCCTTCATCTCAAAAGGTTTCAGTAAATAGTCGTCGCCGCCTGCGTTCAGTCCCTTAACCCGGTCATCGACGCCGTCACGGGCGGTCAAAATCAAAACCGGTGTGCTGTTGCCCTGATCCCGCCAGGCCTTGAGCAGAGACAAACCGTCAGCATCGGGCAATCCCAGATCCAGGATCACTGTATCATAGGCGACGGCGGCAAATGCCGCATCTGCATTTGCCGCCGTTGTTACCGCATCAACTGTAAACCCGTCCTTTTCGAGGCCGGTCTTGACGAACTCGGCGAACCGTTCGTGATCTTCTACCAATAACAGGCGCATGGACGGGGCCTTATCCTTTCTGAGTTAATCAGTTTCCAGAATCCAATCATACTCGGGCTGGGCCTGAAACCCAAGGAACCGGCAACTTTCAATAAAATGCGCGGCCGGGGGAGCATAAACCTCCAGCGTACCGCCGGCCATATTCGGCACCTGAATGGCCCGGGCATGCAGGTGCATCTTCTTGCTGTTTGCCAGACCCGCAACATGCGCCTCTTCCCCGCCATATTTGCCATCTCCCAGTATGGGGGCGCCGAGGCCTTCAAAGCTATGTATCCGGATCTGGTGGGTCCGTCCGGTTACGGGCTGGAAGGCAACCCAGGACACTTTTTGTCCCGCCGATTCAAGAATGCGATAGGCGGTTCGCGCGAATTTTCCGGTTTCCTGATCGACCACCATGCGTTCTCCACCAACCCCGAGTTGTTTCGACAGGGGCAGGGTAATCAAGCCTTCCCGGGGGCGTGGGGCGCCGACAACCAGGGCCCAGTAGAGTTTATGGGCCTCTTTGCTTTTAAACACTTCAGCATACCAGGCCGCGGCTTTTCGTGACCGCGCGATCAACATAACACCACTGGTGTCCTTATCCAGCCGATGCACCAGACGCGGGCGTTCATCCCTGTTGAACTGCAGGGCTTCCAGAAAGCCATCCACATGCTTTTTTGTGCCGCTTCCACCCTGAGCGGCCAACCCCGCCGGTTTATTGATAACAATCAGATGGTCGTCCTGATGCACCACCCAACTTTGAACCTCTTTCTGCTCCTCGGCAGTTATCCGTTTTTTAACAGAAGCCGTCGGTTGCCATCCCGGTCCGTCATCAATTGGCGGCACCCGGACAAGCTGTGCGGTTTCAATCCGCAAATTCGCCTTGGCACGTCCACCGTCAACGCGAACCTGTCCGGTCCGAAGCATTTTCTGAAGCTTGCCGTGGCCCAATTGCGGAAACCGTACCTTAAACCACCGATCAAGACGCATGCCGTCTTCTGCGGGTGAAACCTCAAGTGTCTGAACCTGGTTCATGCAAATAATTGGCGAATTACCGCCACTCCTGTAATAAGGGCCAGAATACTGATAATCACGGATAGACCAATGTATAAGCCGGCACCGACATAATCGCCTCTTGATAGCTGCTGATAGGCATCCATTGAAAATGCCGAGAATGTTGTAAAGGCGCCGAGGACACCAACCTGTATCATCGACCGCAATTCGTTCGACGGCGACCAATCGAGGGCAATGGCGGTCAGCAGACATCCCAGGAGAAACGATCCTAATACATTTACCAGGATCGTCCCATAGGGGAAGTCGCCACCGGTCCATTGGGTAACCGCCACAGTGAGCATATAGCGCCCAACCGCGCCGATAGCACCACCTGCTGCAATAAACAGTATTAATTTAAGCGACATATTTAATTGTCCTGGCTGCGCTGATCGCAAAGCACTTACCCAGAACCCTTTTCCTGCCGAAGCTTATCCCAGTATTCAAGGCGTTTGACAATTTCTCTTTCGAAGCCCTTGCCCTGTGGCCGGTATAAAGACGGCCTGGGCATCTCGTCGGGAAAATAGTTTTGTCCGGAGAAACCTTCCTCCGTATCATGGTCATAGGCATAGCCATCCCCATAGCCGAGGTTTTTCATCAGCTTGGTCGGCGCATTCAGGATATGCTTAGGCGGCATCAGCGAGCCGGTTTCAGCGGCAATTCTTTTGGCCGCCCTTTCACTTTTATAGGCGGCATTGGATTTCGGCGCTGTAGCCAGATAAATCACACATTGGACCAGCGCCAGCTCGCCTTCCGGCGATCCCAGCCGGTCAAAGGCCTGCCAGGCGGCAATTGACTGCGTCAGCGCCATCGGGTCCGCCATTCCAATATCTTCCGATGCGAACCGGACCAGACGCCGGGCAATGTAGGTGGGATCTTCTCCGCCGCCAAGCATGCGGGCAAACCAATAGAGAGCCGCATCAGTGTCGGAGCCGCGCAGTGACTTGTGCAGGGCACTGATCAGGTTGTAATGACCATCCTGGGATTTGTCATAAAGCGGCATTCGCTTTTGAACAGCCGCGGCAAGGGCTGACGTATCCAGGATCGGCGCCGGCGGCAGTTTGAAGATGTCTTCGGCCATGTTCAGCAGATAGCGACCATCGCCGTCAGCCATCGCCCGCAGCGATATTCGGGCATCGCCATCCAGTGGCAGCACCAGACCCTCTACGCGCTCGGCACGGGCCAGCAATGTCTCCAGCGCCTCGTCACTCAGCCGGTTGAGAACAAGCACCTGGGTGCGCGACAATAAAGCCGAATTGAGCTCGAACGAGGGGTTTTCTGTGGTCGCCCCCACCAACACCACCGTCCCATCTTCCACATAGGGCAGAAACCCATCCTGCTGGGCCCGGTTAAAGCGGTGGATCTCGTCAATAAACAACAGGGTGCCACGCCCCATCGCCCGGCGCTCCTTGGCCCGGTCGAAGACTTTACGCAAATCGGCGACCCCGGAAAAAACTGCGGAAAGCGGCTCGAACTCCAGGTCACTACAATCCGCCAGCAGGCGTGCAACCGTGGTTTTTCCGGTTCCGGGTGGCCCCCAAAGCACGATAGACGTCATCCGCCCGCTCGCAATCATCCGCCCTATTGGCCCCTCTTTACCAATCAGATGATCCTGGCCCACAACATCATTGAGGGTCTCCGGTCGCATCCGGTCAGCCAGCGGGCGTGTCTGTGTCTGTTCAAATAATGTGGCCATGGTTTATCGGTTTATGACCAGATCACGTTGTGTACCGCCACGCTCTACGGTGATCCGCCAGCGTTCAACCGGATCTTTCAGGAGATCGACCAGTTTGCCAACAGTGGCTGCCGGCTGACCGTTGACCGCACGGACAAAGTCGCCGGGCCGGAAGCCAAGTCTGTCCGCCGGCGTTCCCGGCTCGATCGCCATAATAAACACACCGTCCAGAAACGGGTCCAAATCAAGTTCATCGGCAACGGCTGGCGACATGTTGGCAACGCGGGCTCCCCGTAGCGGTTGCTCGCCGCCTAAATCACGGATATCGCGTTTCGGTATTTCAGGTGGCGGCATCAGCACCAGTTTCAGGGCTTTGGTCCGGCCCCGGCGCCAGATCCGCAACACCGCCTCGTCACCAACGGGCAGGGTCGCAATGCGATGTGCCAGGGCGTTGCCATCAAAGGCATCGTGGCCGTTAACCGCCAAAATCACGTCCCCCACATGAACACCGGCTTTATTGGCCGCGCCCTGTGCGTGCACGGCATTTATCAACACCCCGGTTGGCCGGTCGAGGCCCAGTGAGTTTGCGATATCCTGGTTTACTGTTTGCCCGGCGGCACCCAGCCAGGGCCGAACCAGGCGGCCGGCTTCCGACACGCCACGGATGACAGCACGTACCATATTGGAGGGAACAGCAAAGCCAATGCCCTGCGATCCACCGCTTTTTGAAAAAATTGCCGTATTGATGCCGACCAGTCGCCCGTCGAGGCCAATCAATGCCCCGCCGGAATTTCCCGGGTTAATCGCCGCATCTGTCTGGATAAAGGACCCCAGGGTCGATAAGCCAACGCCGGAACGCGACAGGGCGGAGACAATACCGCTGGTCACCGTTTGACCCACGCCGAACGGATTACCGATCGCCAGGACCAGGTCCCCCACTTCCAGATCGTCGGAATCGGCAAGATCAATAACCGGCAGCGGCTTACCATCCGTCTCTATTTTCAATATGGCCAGATCGGTTTTCTCATCTGTTGCCACCAACTTTGCATCAAACTCACGGCGATCATGCAAGACAACCCGTATCTCATCGGCGCCTTCAATCACATGATTGTTGGTTACAATGACCCCGTCCTTGGCAACGATCACGCCCGAACCCAAGGCATTTTGCTGGCGCTTTATCTCCGGCGCATCTCTATCAAAGCCGAACTGATTACCGAAAAACTGCCTGAAAAACGGATCGTCGAAAAGCGGCATGCGGGCGCGTGTCCGGACAATCGTACGGGTATAGATATTGACCACCGCCGGCGCGGTTTTCTTCACCAGAGGCGCAAATGAGAGCTGAATTTCATGCATGCTGGCAGGTGGCGACTTTTCCGCCGCCAGGACCCCACCTGCACTGAGAAACTGGCCAAGCGTAAGACCAGCAACGACCAGAATTCGCGCGAAATTGCACATTTTAAGTTCCATCAACACTGCAAAAAACACCGACCACCTGTTTAGCATCCCTCAAAAGCAAAAGGCAGCCCATAAGGCTGCCTTTTTTATCACTTTTACCGGAAGCCTCGGTTACGCTTCGACGGCTCCGCCCGCTTCCTCAAGCTCGGCTTCATGGCGGGCTATATCTGCCGCACCTTTTGCGTCCATATCACGTTCCACCAGTTCGATGAAAGCCAACGGCGCATTGTCGCCATAACGGAAACCGGCCTTCAATACGCGCGAATACCCGCCCTGGCGATCCTTATAGCGAACGGCCAGGGAATCAAACAGTTTGGAGACGGCGGCGTCATCGCGCAAAAAAGCAAATGCCTGGCGACGGGCATGAAGTGTACCCTGCTTGCCCAGGGTTACCATTTTGTCAGCAAAGCGACGCAGTTCCTTAGCCTTCGGCAAGGTTGTCTTAATCTGCTCATGGGTAATCAGGGATACAACCATGTTCGAAAACATCGCTTTACGATGCGAACTGGTGCGATTCAATAAACGATGCTTAAATCCATGTCTCATTTTCAGGCTCCTTCAATTATCCACGCGTGCCATTTAACCCGCAGATTTCATTTTTAATTTATGTCAGTTTTTATCGTTCAAAACGGATCTTCGAGCCGCTTTGCCAATTCTTCAATATTCTCCGGTGGCCATGCCGTGATTTCCATCCCCAGATGCAGCCCCATTTGGCTCAGTACTTCCTTGATTTCATTCAAGGACTTACGGCCAAAGTTTGGTGTCCGCAGCATATCAGCTTCGCTTTTCTGAACCAGATCGCCAATATAGATGATATTGTCGTTCTTGAGACAGTTTGCAGAGCGGACGGAAAGCTCCAGTTCGTCAACCTTGCGCAAAAGATTGCGGTTGAACGGCAGATCGTCTTTGCGCTCGTCTGCCGTTTTTTGATCCGGCTCGTCAAAGTTGATAAACAGCTGCAACTGGTCCTGCAAAATACGGGCAGCCAGGGCGACAGCATCGTCCGGCGAAACGGCACCGTTGGTTACAACTTCAACGGCCAGTTTGTCGTGATCGGTAACCTGACCAACACGCGAGTTTTCAACCTTGTAGGAAACCTTGCGCACAGGCGAGAACATGGCATCAATGGGAATAAGGCCAATCGGGCTGTCTTCCGGCTTGTTCTGGTTGGCGGCAATGTAACCCTTGCCGTTTTCGACCACCAGTTCCATGGAAAGTTTGGCACCTTTATCCAGATGGCAAATCACCAGATCCGGATTCATGACTTCGATGTCAGCGCCGGTATCGATTTGCCCGGCAGTAACTTCACCGGGACCCGTCGCCGTCAGTGAAATACGCTTGGGACCTTCAACATGCATGCGCAAGGCAACGCCCTTCATGTTCAGGACGATATCGGTAACGTCTTCACGAACACCGGCAACCGAAGAAAATTCATGCAGTACACCGTCAATCTGAATCGCCGTAACGGCTGCTCCCTGCAGGGATGACAGCAAAATACGACGCAGCGCATTGCCGAGCGTCAATCCAAATCCCCGCTCCAGGGGCTCGGCAACGATTGTTGCCGTACGGGATGGGTCGGCACCAGGTGCAACTTCGAGTTACGCTGGTTTAATTAATTCTTGCCAATTTTTTTGAATCACGGGGGGGACC
>JABMNT010000061.1 GCA_013203595.1 Rhodospirillales bacterium | reverse complement strand
CCGCCGATCTGGCAGAAGGTCACCCTGTTCAATCCGGTGCTCTATCTGGTCAGCGGCTTTCGCTGGAGCTTTTATGAAATCAACGACGTCGGCGTCGGCCTGAGCCTGGCCATGATCCTGCTGTTCCTGGCAATCTGCATGGCCACGGTCTGGTGGATTTTCCGGACCGGCTATCAGCTCAAACGTTAAGTCTGCCTTGTCGGAAGCGCTTTAGACGGTGATAAAGTCGGTGGTATCCAGGGTCCCGGAATAGCCGGATATTTCAATTTCCATGTCCACGCTGCCGTCACCGGAGGTGTCGAATTCCAGCAAGGTGCCGCTCAGAAAAGCCGAGGCATTGCCATCATTGGCCAGCGCCCCATAGGAAAAACTGCCGGCCAGATGTATTTCGGAAATATCGAACTGGTCGGCCGCATTGGCATCAAAATCTGTGATAGCCTCGGACAGGGAAATCCCGGCCTGATTGATCGCCGTATACTTGAAGATATCGCTGCCGGTGCCTCCGGTCAGTGTATCGCTGCCGGTGCCGCCGATCAGCGTGTCATCGCCGGCGCCACCGTTGATCAGGGTTCCGTTTGACCCCGTGACCTTGATCATGTCGTTCCCGTCGCCACCGGATATGCTCGACACCGTGCCGGAGGATTTAATGGTGTCGTCCCCGGTGCCGCCGATGATTGTCTCCACATTGGTCGTTGTTAACCGGTTGGTGCCGTTGGCCAGGGTTACGCTGTCAGCACCCGCGCCCCCATAAAACGCCATGGTTCCGGCAGCACCCGGTGTCAGGGTATCGGCACCGGTGCCGCCGTAGACGGTTTCCGTATTGGAAACGGCGATACTGTTGGTGCCATCGGCCAGAATCAGGACATCGTGATCACCACCCATCAGATCGATGGAGCCGCCACTCAGGGCCGTGTCCAGGGTGACCTCGTCAGTGGTGTTGCCGCCATTGATGGTTTCGGTATTGGCAACCGCAATGGTATTGACCACATCGTCCAGATTAAGCGTGTCGGTACCGCCCAGTCCGTCATAGCTGTCGCCGGTTTCGGCGGCGCCGGTCAGGGTTACGTTTTCGTTGCCGCCATCGCCGGTGATAATGTTATCAACGCCGTGCGCAGTCATGGTAACGCCCTGGATGCCGGTGGTATTATGCAGGGTCTCGCTGGCAAAGTTGTCGACGACAAGACTGGTATTATCGACGCCGGTTAACTCGGCCACGGATGTAAGTTCAGCGGCGTCGATGGAGCCGTCACCGGAGCCCTGCCAGTACCAGAGATGTGTGTTTGTGTTTGTGAGGTTACCGACAGCGAACAGCATGGCATTGCCGGCGGAAAGCCCGCTTAGCGTATCCAGTGCCAATGCAACCGCCGTCGCGTCCGAATAGGAAGCAATGACGGTGGTGTAGGTAACGAAAACGGTATGAGCACCGACCGCATTCCCGACTGAGAGGGTCTCAAAGGCGTTGCTGTTTCCGCGGCTCAAGGTCGCGTTAAAATCGATGACATCGTTGCCCGCACCTTCCTGAAAGCCGTCGATCACGTCACCAAAGTCGGCAATTTTATCAATAACAACGGTCTGGCGGCCACCGGAGACGCCGGTCAGGTCAATGCTGTCGGCGCCGCCACCGGCGTCAATCCGGCTCGATACACTGGTATTGGTCAGGGTCAGGGTATCGATGGCCGACCCGCCGTTGATATATTTTATGTCATTTAGTGTGGTATTGTTTGCGGTATCCGCCAGCTTGATGGAATCGGTGCCGCCACCGCTGTCCATGGAAGAGCCCGCCGTCAGTCCGTCGAGGATGGCGATGAAATCGTTGCCGGCCCCGCTGGTAATGGTTTCCGTGCCGGAAAAGGACATGCGGCTGTCGGTCGCGTCGCCGATGGTCAGGGAATCCGTGCCGGTGCCGCCGTAAACGGTTTCGGTATTTGTCAGCGTTGCCGAATTGGTGAAATCTCCCAATTCCACCGTATCCACGCCCGCCGCCAGGTCCACAATTGCATTCGTGACACTGGCACCGGTCATGGTGAGATAATCATTGCCGGCGCCGCCGGTAATGGTCTCCACATTCGAGACGGTAACCGAATCGCCATAGGCACTGAGGGTCAGAGAATCCGTGCCGGCACCGCCGTCGATGGTGTCGGAGCCCTCGGCCGTGAAAGTGTCGTTGCCGGCACCGCCGCTCAACGTATCATTGCCGGCGCCGCCGATCAGGGTGTCGTTGCCGGTGCCGCCGAAAATGACATCTTCCCTGCCCGACCCGGTGATATGGTCGTCGCCGCCGCGTCCGAACAGGATGGTTCCCAGCATGTCCACATCATAAATGGTGTGGCCCAGCTCACTCAGCGAAGATGTGTCCGAGACATTGATGGTGTCGATGCCGTCGTCGCCGGCGACAATGTAGCCGTAACCCACCGAGCCATCGCCAATATTCAGGCGCACGTTATTTTCCATGCCGTCGTTGGCATAGAGCTGCTCGACGGAGGACAGGGTAATGGTGCCACTGATCCCGCTGGCGTTGCTTGAATAGGTCAGCGTTGGGTCTGCTGCCGCATTTGTGGCATCAAAGATCCCCTCGAATGCTGTCAGGTTATCCAAATAAAGTTCATCGGTACCGGCGCCGCCATCAACGAGGTCGGTGCCATCCAGGGTACTATCCTGTATCATGGTAAACTGCGTGTTGCCGGGGCCACCCACCAGAAAGTCGTCGCCGACCGTCGCATTAAGGTTTTCGGTAAAGGTGTCGACGACCAGTACGTTATCTTCCGGATCGGTTCCCAATGGACCCAGAGGGCCCGTGTCAGGAGGCGGCAGCGGCTCTGTAAAAAAAAGACCGCCGGCGGTTTGTCCCGGCGCCGGTTGATTGAAGGGGTCGCCAAAACCGGCAAGATCAAACGGGTCCAGCTCCGGATCGGTGCCCGGCAGGGGACCGTTTGTCGGGTCGAGGGCATTTTGCTGGGTAATTTCCCCGTCGATCTGGCCGTCTGCCTGTTGATCGCCCGGGTCACCGTCAGAATTCTGTCCGCCGTCATCGGGTCCGCCGGCCGGGGGTTGGTCGCCGGCGTTGCCAGACTCACCCTGAATTTCCCCTGTGATGGCTAGTGCCACTGCTTCCGCTTCCTGGGCGGCGGCTTCGGCGTCCTGCAGCTGTAGTTCGGCTTCCACGACCCGGGCTTCGGCGGCAGTGACGGCGGCCTGTGCGTCATCGAGTTGCTGGCTGCCGGGCAATGTATTGATACCGGCGGCGCGGGCGGCATTGACGATAGCTCCTGTCGGGCTGGACTGAAGAACGGCGGCCAGGGATTGGGAGACGACGACGGCAGCTTTCGCCACCTGGGCATTGGCCGCGGCCAGCTCGGATTCGGCCTGGGCCGCCTGGACCTGGGTTTGCGCGCTGATCGCCCGCGCCTCCTGGACCACTGTGGCCTGCTCTTCGGCCACAGCCTGGGCTTCGGCGGCCTGCAGGGCCGCATCTTCGGCGGCGATAATTTCCTCTTCCGTAGCGCCGGGGTCGGCGGCAGCGATGGCGGCGGCCTCGGCAGCAGCCAGGGCTTCCGCGGCAGCCGCTTCGGCGGCTGCGGCAGCGTCAGCGGCTTCCGTTTCGGCAGCCAGCGCAGCATCCACCTCGGCGGCAGCTTCTTCGGCCAGGGCCTCGGCCTCCGCCGCCAGGGCTTCCGCTTCGTCCTGACTGGCCTGTGCCTCCTGGGCAGCCTGTTCGGCTTCGATCTGCTGGTTGCGGCCTTCGTTGGCACCGGAAATCACATCGCCCGGCAGGGCCAGCCCGGCATTTGGCAGGGCGCCGAGGGCACGGCCGAAGGTCTGCCCCATTTGCTGCAGGGTCATGACAAAGGGTGGCGATGGCGGGCTGTTGATGTCAAGGATGTAGACCGCCTGCAGCGGCTGGTTGATGATCTGGAATCCGGCCGCGTTGCCGATCGACATTTCGCCGGTAAAGCCGTTGGCTTCCGGCATCAGGGCGGCAGTGGTGCCGCCATTGGCATCGACGGTTCCGCCGCCGGCGGTGCCGCGAATACCGATGGTTGACGTCGGCGTGGTGACGACCATGGCATTGGGGTCGGTTTTGGCGATTTGTCCGGAAACAAAAGTGAAGGCGCCCTGCAGCAGATTGACCTGCATGGATCCGGTCTGGCCACCGGGGTCATAAATCATATCGTCGAGGGTCAACCGACCGTCTTCGCCCAGGGAAAATGTGCTTTCATCAGCAAAGGTAATGCCGACCGCAGCATCGCTGCCGGTTTCCAGGATATCGCCTAGATAGACCGGGTCGCCCTGCGCCAGGTTGACTTCCGTGCCATCGGCACGGGTCGCCTTGATGGTCCCGCTGGCCGTCTCAACCCGGCCGATCGGATCGGAGGTCAGGCCCGGTGCGGCCTGGGCATACTGGCCAGGAGCCAGGGGTCCAGCCAGGCGGGCGGCCGTGGCGGCATTGACGACGGCACCGGAGCCCGACGCCAGGTCCGGCGGATTGGCCTGGGCGAAATAACCGTCGATGATGACAATCTGCCCGTCTTCGCCGGTCAGCTTCAAATCTGCTCCGTCGCGGGCAAAGTCAGCCCGCAGAAACCACGGTTGATCACCCAGAATCAGGGGTCCGTCGGTATCGGCGCTTATATGTGACGCGTCGGAAACTGCGCTGTTTTCGGCGGGGTCATTGAGTCTTAATGGATGGGAAGTGGAGGCCAGGTCTCGAATTTGGGCAATCAGGTCGGTGTTCATACGTTTACCAATTCTCGGGGGCTGCGTTTTCCAATTCAGTGCCGGTAAGGACACAGTATAAAGCCCGGCTGTTAAGGGGAAATGAATCTTTCGGTCTGATCAACAGCGTGATCTTAATTAAACGACGGCGGGGTAATTGCATTCCTGCCGGTTCCGTCGGATACTTTTGCTCTGTCAGCCACTTACATGGGGATCGGAAGGGTTGGTAATGGAACTCTCGTCAATCATTGATCTGCAACGCCATCCCCTTATGGATCGCGCGTTTCAGGACGCTTGCCGGCAAACCCTTGATCAACGGGGGGTGCTGGTCCTGGGCGGGTTTTTGAGCCCGACAGCGGTCCGTGCGATTTATGAAAACGCCATCGCCAAGCGCCCGCACGCCTATTTTTGTGAACAGCGTCATAATGTTTATCTGCTGGACCCGGACCCGGCCTTTGCCGAAGATCATCCCCGCAACCGCCAGGTCACATCATCAAAGGGCTGTATTTGTGATGATGTCATCGACCCGGACTCTCCGCTCAGGGCCTTGTACGGGGCGGCCGGGTTCAAGGACTTTTTATGTGCGGTTCTGGGCGAGGCGGCGCTTTATGACTATGCCGATCCGTTGTCGTCAATCAACCTGCACTATGCGGATCCGGGCCAGGAACTGGGCTGGCATTTTGATAATTCGTCGTTCGCAACAACGCTGATGATTGATGCCCCGGAACAGGGCGGCGCCTTTGAATACGTGGGTGGGCTCCGGGATGCGGACAGCGGCGACATGAACTTCGCCGGCGTTGGCCGGGTTCTGGACGGCGGCGCAACTGTTGAGACCCTGGACATTCAGGCCGGCGATCTGGTGCTGTTCCGGGGGCGCAACGCCCTCCACCGGGTGACCCCGGTGGGCGGCAGCAAAACCCGCCTGCTGGTCGTTTTTGCCTATAATTCCAGCCCCGGTATCGCGCTGTCGGAATCGGCCCGTTTGACGTTTTTCGGACGGCTTGAATAAGTCGGTTGCCCCAGAGGAGGAAGCCCATGATTACAGCCCTGGTCCAGATCAAACTGCCGGCACCGGCGCGGCGCGAAGAGGTGGTCGCGGCCTTTGAAGCCAGTGCGCCGAACTACCGGGGAACGCCCGGACTGCTGCGCAAATATTATCTGTTTGACGGGGTCGACCGGGTCGGTGGATTTTACCTGTGGCGAGACCGGGAATCGGCGGCCGCCGTGCATACGCCGGCCTGGCTGAAACAGGTTGGTGAGCGCTACGGATCGATTGCCGACATCAGTTATTTTGAGGTGCCCGTTGTTGTCGACAACGGGGCCGAACAGGATCAGGACAAAGGGACGGATTGATGAGTGAACAGAGAAAAACCGCATTGATAACAGGCTCCGGGCGGAACATCGGCCGCGCCGTGGCGCTGGCCCTGGCGGCTGATGGTTTCGATATCGTAACGAATGGCGCCCATAACCAGGCCGCCTGTGCAGATGTTAGCGCCGCCGCCCAGGCTCTTGGTGTCCGTGCTTCGGTTGTCATGGGTGATGTGGGCAGCCGGGCCGGTGCCGGAGCCGTCGCCGCCGAAGCCATCGCCTTCAATGGCGCCATCGACGTGCTGGTCAACAATGCGGCGATTCGCCCCGATACGGGGGCGAAGCCGGTAATGATGACCTCTATGGGGATGATGGCGCTGACCACTTGTATGGTGGCACTGGCGGTGACAATTTATTCGGTTATGCCGGTGACGATATTCTGCGCGGCGGCGAAGGCAATGACAGCCTTGCCGGTGGCGACGGCGCGGATGTGTTTGAATTTGCCGATGGCAGTGGTGCGACAGTGGCGGAACGGGTTCAGTCTCTGGGTACAGATACCATTTCCGACTATACAGCGGCCGATGGCGACAGCTTTTCCCTGTCCAACGCCGACTTTGGCCTGGGCGACACGGGCCTGCTGACGGATGGAGCCAATTATTTCGAAATTGGCGAAGGTTCCCTGTCAGCAAACCCCTTTGATATTTCCGGCGGTGCCTCCGGCTCGGCAATCCTGGTCATGGGCTCGAACAGCGGCACAGAAGGCGTCGGTGTCTACTATACGGAAGACGCCGCCGCCGCGACGCATCTGAATTCCTATCAGATTGCCGACATCATCAGCGTCAATGCCTCTGATTTCGAAGCCGCTGACTTTCTTCTGGGCGGATAAGGGTGGCAACCCGGAGCTGAGGGTATTTATAGGCGTTCACACGGCTTTGACCTCCCGTCAATAGGCCAGACATCTGGTTCGGTCATACTGCTAACTTGTAGTCGTGATCGGAGAACCAACGTGGTGAAGATATCCACCAATAGCCTGTCGGCAAAAACCCAGAAGCTGAAAAAATGCATTGCCGAAACTTTTGACCTATCAAATCTGGCTGTCCTCAACGGTCTGTCGGAACGCCTGAAAGCCATTGGTCATCCCTCTACGGCACTGGCCCTGGAGCAACTGATCGCCGCCGAAACCGATCCGCCGGCTGAACCCGCTGCCATCGGCGAGGACGGTGTTCCCTGCAATAATCCCCGGTAGTCCCCGGTTTGCCCAATCGGCCCCGGCCACTGCTTGCCGGTCAGCCGACGACCCGCAGCTCCCTTGTCGGGGTCTGGCGTTCCAGCTTGCGATACGACAGGGCTTCGGCGATGTGAATGCGGCCGATCCCGGTGGCGGCGTCCAGGTCGGCCAGGGTGCGGGCCACCCGGATCACCCGGTGATAGGCGCGGGCCGACAGGGCAAAGCGTTCGGCGGCCTGCATCAACAGGGTTTTGGCCGGGGCATCGGGCTCAGCCACGGCCATCAGCAGATCTCCATCCATATCAGCGTTGCAGCGGATGTTTGCCGCTGCGCCGTGCTGGCGCAGGCGGTCAGCCTGAATCTGCCGTGCCGCTTCGACCCGGCGGCGGATCTCGGCCGAGCCTTCAGCGGCTGGCGGCAGGGTCAAATCCCGGGGTCGCACGGCAGGTACGTCCACATGCAAGTCAAAACGGTCGAGCAGCGGCCCTGACAGCCGGTTTTGATAGGTCTCCCCGCATTTCGGGGCCCGGGTACAGGCCCGCAGGGGGTCAGCCAGATGGCCGCAGCGGCAGGGGTTCATGGCACCGACCAGCTGGACCCGGGCCGGGTAGGTCAAATGAGCATTGGCGCGGGCGATGGAAACCTGACCGGTCTCCAGGGGCTGGCGCAGGGCTTCCAGGGCGGCGCGGTTGAATTCAGGCAGTTCATCCAGAAACAGGACCCCCAGATGGGCCAGGGATATTTCGCCCGGCCGGATCCGATTGCCACCACCGACCAGCGACGCCATGGTAGCCGAATGATGGGGCTCGCGAAACGGTCGGCTGTTGCTCAGCTGGCCGTCCCTGATTTCTCCGGCCACCGACAGCACCATACTCACTTCCAGCACTTCGGGCGCGGTCAGCTTTGGCAGCAGGCCCGGCAGGCGCGCGGCCAGCATGGATTTTCCGGACCCCGGCGGGCCGACCATCAGCAGGTGATGACCGCCGGCGGCAGCCACTTCGAGAACCCGCTTGGCGGTTTCCTGGCCTTTGACTTCGCGCATATCAAGCGCCGCCCGGGCCCTGTCCGGATCCGCATCAAGGCCGTCACCGGCGCCCCGGCGGGCATAGGCCAGGGTTTGTGCCCCCTTGAAGTGGTTGAGCAGGGCCAGCAGGCTGGACACCGCCAAGATCCGCTGGTTATCGGACCACAGGGCCTCGCGCTGATGGGCCGCCGGACAAATCAGGCCACCGCCACTGGCCACCGCAAAAACCGCCGCCGGCAATACCCCGGTCACCGACAAAACCGAGCCATCCAGCGCCAGTTCACCCAGGGCGACGAAGGGATCGATATCGTCCTGTTCGATCAGCCCCATGGCCACCAGCAGGCCGAGCGCGATGGGCAGGTCGTAATGACTGCCTTCCTTGGCCAGGTCGGCCGGTGACAGATTGACCGTGATCCGCTTGTTGGGCAAGGCCAGGCCCATGGCATGCAGCGCCGCCCGCACCCGCTCCCGGCTTTCGCCGACGGCCTTGTCGGCCAGGCCGACGATGGTGAAGGCCGGCAGGCCGTTGGCAGTTTGCACCTGCACGTCAATGCCGACCACCTCGATGCCCTGAAAAGCGACGGTCTTGATCCTGGCGACCATGGCAATCTCCTGTTTGGAAAAAAGGTAACGGCACAATAAAGGCGATTAAAAACACATACTACAAATTATAGGTTGCAAAATGTGAAAATCGCCTGCCGCGGTATCGGGACACAGAACCGGGATGATGGCAGGATATTGCCCTCCGGTAAAAACCCAACTATGCTGTTAAAACAAATATTGACAAATTTTCACCCCCAAACACACCAAGGACCCGCCACCATGCTCGACCACCCGACCAAAGATATGTCCGGCCCCGCCGTTCGCCTGCATCCCAACGACAATGTGGTGGTCGCCCGCATGCCGATCGCCGCCGGGGTTGAGGTGGCCGCCGGTGTGATCACCACAGGCGCAGTGACCGCCGGTTACAAGGTCGCCACCCAGCCGATCAGCAAGGGTGATGCTATCCGCAAATACAATGTGATCATCGGTTATGCGGATTCCGACATCGCCGTCGGCAGCATGCTGGAAAATCACAACGTGATGTTCCACGAAGGCCAGAAGGACTACGCGTTCTGCAAGGAGTACAAACCCGTTGAGCTGTTGCCGGAAGCCGAGCGGGCAACCTTCGAAGGCTATCTGCGTGACGACGGCCGGGTCGGCACCCGCAATTTCATCGCCATTGTCGCCACGGTCAATTGTTCGGCCACGGTTGTCCATGCCATCGCCGACCATTTCACCAAGGAACGCCTCGCCGACTACCCCAACATCGATGGCGTCGCCGCCTTTTCCCACCATCTCGGCTGCGGCATGCCGCAGACCGGCGAGCCCATGAACCTGCTGCACCGCACACTGGGCGGCTATATCACGCACCCAAACGTGGCCGCCACCCTGGTCATGGGTCTGGGCTGCGAGCGTTGCCAGATCGGTGGCCTGCTGGGCGCCCAGGGGATCCGCGAAAGCTCTCGGATCCGGACCATGGTGATGCAGGACAGCGGTGGCACCCGGGCGTCCATCGCTGCCGGCATCGAAGCGGTCAAGGAGATGTTGCCTGATGCCAATAAAAACACCCGCCAGACCGTCTCGGCCAGTCACCTCATGGTCGGCCTGCAATGCGGTGGTTCAGACAGTTTCTCGTCGATCTCCGCCAATCCGGCGCTGGGTCGGGCCGTCGATATCCTGGCCCGCCATGGGGGTACCGGAATCTTGTCGGAAACACCGGAGATCTACGGGGTCGAACATACCCTGACGGCGCGTGCCGCGACCCGCGAAATCGGCGACAAACTGGTTGAACGGATCCGCTGGTGGAAGGAATACTGCGCTGGTTCCGACGTGCAGATCAATGGAAAGGTCAGCCCCGGCAACCAGAAAGGCGGCCTCGCCAATATCACCGAAAAATCCCTGGGCTCGTCCATGAAGGGCGGCACCGGACCGCTGATGGCGGTTTACGAATATGCCCACCGGGTGACCCAGTCCGGTTTCGTGTTCATGGACACGCCGGGTTATGACCCGGTTTCGGCGACCGGCCAGATTGCCGGCGGAGCCAATATGATCGCTTTTACCACTGGGCGCGGGTCGTGCTTCGGGGCCAAGCCGTCGCCGTCCCTGAAGCTGGCGTCGAACACCTATATGTACGAGCGCATGCGCGAAGACATGGACATCAACTGCGGTGAAATCGTTGACGGCACCTGCGATCTGGATGAAATGGGCGAACGCATCTTCCAGCTGTTTTTGGACACCGCATCGGGCAAGAAAACCTGCAGCGAAACCCTGGACCTGGGTCGCCACGAGTTTGTGCCCTGGCAGATCGGCGTGGTCGGTTAAGGTCAAACAACCAGTTTTAGGGCTGCAGAATACCAATCTTGTTGTGCACCTCACGCAGGATCGGCTCGGCGATGGCCCGGGCCTTTTCCGCGCCGGAACGGATAATCCCGTCGACATGTGCGGGATCCGCCATCAGCCGGCGCATTTCATCCTGAATGGTGGCCAGCTTGTCGACCGCCAGATCGGCTAGCGCCGGTTTGAAGACACCGAACCCCTGACCGCCGAACTCGGCCAGCACCTGGGCCGAACTGCTGTCATTGAGAGCGGCATAGATGCCCACCAGATTGGCCGCCTCGGCGCGGCCTTTCAGGCCCGCCACTTCCATCGGCAGCGGCTCCGCATCGGTACGGGCACGGCGAATTTTTTTGGTGATGGTGTCGACATCGTCGGTCATATTGATCCTGGATGCGTCCGAGGCATCGGATTTACTCATTTTACTGGTGCCGTCGCGAAGCGACATCACCCGGGTCGCCTCACCAAAGATCAGCGGCTCAACGATCGGGAAGAAATCTTCCTCGTAATCGTGATTGAACTTCTGGGCGATATCGCGACACAGCTCCAGATGCTGCTTCTGGTCTTCGCCAACGGGCACGTGGGTGGCCTTGTAGACCAGGATATCAGCGGCCATCAGATTGGGATAGGCATACAGCCCGACCGAGGCCCGCTCCTTGTCCTTGCCGGCCTTTTCCTTGAACTGGGTCATCCGGTCGAGCCAGCCGAGTCGTGCCACACAATTGAAGATCCAGGCCAGTTCCGCATGCTGCGGCACCTGGCTCTGGTTGAAGATGATATTGTTTTCAGGATCAACGCCCGACGCGATCATCGCTGCCGCCACTTCGCGGGTATTGGAGCGCAACTGGTCGGGCTCCTGCCAGACGGTGATGGCATGCAGATCAACCATGCAGAAGATGCATTCGTAATCGTTCTGCAGGCGCACCCAGTTACGGATGGCGCCCAGGTAATTGCCGAGATGAAGATTACCTGTCGGCTGAACGCCGGAAAATATTCGCTGCATGATTCCAACCCAAAAATTGCAAATAATGAAGGGCCGATTTATGGCGTTAACCGGCCCGGCGGTCAAGGTGCGGGAAAGCCATCGCGTCGACGGCCAACAGATCAGCCTGGCGGTTTGGCGCGGGCCACCAGATAAATTAAAAACAACACGGGCACGCCCATTGCTGCGGTGCCGACAAAGAACCATTCATAGCCGACACTCTCGACCATAACGCCGGAATATCCGGCAAGAATTTTCGGCAACAAGACCATAATCGAGCTGAACAGGGCATATTGGGTGGCGGTGAAGGCGGAACTGGTCAGGCTCGACAGATAGGCAACAAAGGCCGCTGAGGCGATACCGGCACTCAGGTTGTCGGCGGAAATGACCAGCATGAGAAAGCTGATACTGTCGCCGACCTGGGCTAGCAGGGCAAACAGCAGGTTCGAGGCCGCTGCCAGAATGGCGCCCGTCATCAGCGATTTCATGACCCCGTAGCGCACGGCCAGAGCGCCACCGGCGAACCCGCCGATCAGCGTCATGACCAGACCGAAGCCCTTGGATATGCGACCGATCTCCTGTTTATCAAAACCCAGGTCCACATAAAACACATTGGCCATAACCCCCATGATCACATCGGCAATGCGGTAGGTGGATATCAGAGCCAGTATCAACAGGGCGGTTTTACCATGGCGGGAGAAGAAATCGGTAAAGGGCCCCAGGTAGCTATCCATAATAAGGGTCTTCGGGGCAAACTTTGTAAAAATGAGCAAACTGCCCGTCAGCGCCGCACCGGCAATGGCAAAACTTAAGCGAACAGCTTCCACCAGAAAACCCGCTAATTCCCCATTTATACCCAGGCTGTCATCCAGATAGGATTTTGCTGTTGTTGCCAATTCCGCCGAGAGCAGAAACACACCGACAAGGGTGCCCACAGCGCCCAGAAAACTGCCGACAAAGCGCACATAGTCCGATGTCTTTTGCAGGTTTGCGTCATGCCGGCGCTCGGTAACCGGCTCTGCAATGGCCAGGGTTGTCAGCACACCGACGCCCATAACCGCTGCCATTGACACATAGGTCTTCGACCAGGCGGCCAGGCTGTAGCCGTTACCGCCGTCGAAAAAACCGGCAAGTTCCAGGGCACCGGCACCGGCAACAAGCATGCCGATGCGGTATCCGGCGATATAGGCCGACGACATGATGCCCTGCAAATCAACATCGGCGACTTCAATCCGGTAGGCATCAATGACAATATCCTGGGTGGCAGACGAGAAACCCAGCAGGACGGCGAACAGGGCCATGGTTGTTAATGATTGGGCCGGGTCGCTGGTCGCCATCAGAAACAGCGAGCCGATGATCATCAGTTGCGACAGCAGAAGCCAGGAGCGCCGGCGCCCCATGACCTGGGCAAGCCAGGGAACCGGCAATTTGTCAATCAGCGGTGCCCAGATGAACTTGAAGGCATAACCGAGCGCCGCCCAGCTGAAAAATCCGATGGTCGCGCGGCTGACGCCGGCCTCGCGCAGCCATACGGACAGGGTTGAAAAGATCAGCAGGATGGGAATGCCGGCGGACAGGCCCAGAAACAACAGGGCAACAACCTTGGGGTTCTTGAAGGCCTGATAGACGTCCCCCCAGCTCCGTTTCGGCTCCAGCCCGGTCATGCGGGCAAGAGCTCGCGGCAGGCGGCCTCGACCTGTGAGATGGAAACCGCGGCCACACAGGGAAACGACGCTTTCGCATCATCGCGTTTGTGACAGCGCCAGAAACAGTGGTAGCAGTCCATCTTCTCATGGATAAAACGCACATTGTTGGGCGTGGCATGGGCCGGATAGGGCACAAAACTGCCAAAATGGCCACCGCCGACAATGGCCACGGTGGGTGCCCCCAGCCCGATAGCCAGATGCAGCGGTCCGGTATCGTTGCTGACTACCAGGGCTGCCGATCTGAGAAGATCCATAAGTCCCGGCAGATCCGTCTTGCCGGTCATGTCGATAATCTGCTGGCCATCGGCGGTTTCCGATATCAGGTCGGCATGGGCCTTTTCGTCGGCCTTGCCAACAAACACCGCCCGATACCCAAGCCCGGACACCCATTTCGAAAGCGACACATAATTGTCTAAAGGCCAGCGCCGGCCATACTCATTGCTGCCCGGATTGAGCACCACATAGGGGGCGCCATCAGCAAGGGGTGGCTTGCCTGTACGCCAGGGCAGCCGAGGTGGCGTCGCTTTTATTGTTTTGCCGGCGAAATGGGAGACAAAAGCGGCGTGGCGGTCAAGTTCGTGGCGCGGATAGGCGCCGGTGTCGACGATCGTATGGCACTGGCTCAGATACCAGGTAAACTCAGCCCGGGTCGGCTCGTTGATATAGGGGTAGGATACAGAGGACTGCGGTGCCCCGGTCACCCAGACCAGACTGTCGGCCATCAGGGCGCGCCGGAAATAGGCGTCGGAAACCACGGTTTGCGGCGCCAGCAGGCGCATTTTCAGATTGATTCGTAACCGATACAGAGGCTTGCGGGCATAGGCATGTTCGTTGATGGAAATCACCCGGTAACCGGCGAAGACCTCGCCGGCAATAGACTTCCAGCTGACGCAGCCGATGATCGTAATGTCGGAAGGGTCGACATCGAAGGTTTTTGCGTAATGCTCCAGTGACGGGCGAAACAACACCATATCACCGATGCCGTCCATGCGGATCACTGCCAGCCCCCGGCGCTTTTTGAACAGCGGCAGGTAGCGGCAGGCCAGATCAAACAGCCGGAACAGCCACCAGCGCCGGCGCATGCCAGCCGGAAACCAGCGCCAGAAGGCGTTGCTTTCCATGGTCACGGCGGCAGGCGGCGGCAGGTCGTCTTGCATGGCCAGAGCCTAACGACCGTACCGGCCTTGCTCAAGCCGCCTTTTACTGGGCTTCGGCCTTTTCCGCAGCCCGTGACAGGCGCTTGCGGTCATGGGGGTTGAGGTGTCGTTTGCGCAACCGCAGCATGGTCGGCGTCACCTCAACCAGCTCATCATCCTGGATATAGGCAATGGCCTGTTCCAGGGAAATCCGCCGGGCCGGGGTCAGGCGAATGGATTCGTCCGTTCCCGAGGCGCGGATATTGGTCAGCTGCTTGGCTTTCAGGGGATTGACCTCGAGATCGTTGCCGCGGCTGTGTTCGCCGATGATCATGCCCTCATAGACCTGAACCGCATTGCCGATGAACAGCGGTCCGCGGCCTTCCAGCCCGAACAGGCCATAGGCATTGCTCTTGCCGGTCGCGTTGGAAATCAAAACCCCGTTACGTCGTCCGGGAATGGGTCCCATATGCGGCCCATAGGAATGATAAATCCGGGCCATGATGCCGGTGCCCCGGGTTTCGGTGAGAAACTCGCCATGATAACCGATCAGGCCGCGGGCTGGCGCGAGGAAAGTCAACCGTGATTTGCCGCCACCCGACGGCCGCATATCCGTCATCTTGCCCTTACGCAGGCTCATGGCTTCAACAACGATCCCGGAAAACTCGTCATCCACGTCAATCTGGACTTCCTCCATGGGCTCTTCCAGGGCGCCGGTATCGGGATTGTTGCGCAGCAGCACCCGGGGCCGGCTGATCGACAGCTCGAAGCCTTCGCGGCGCATCTGCTCGATCAGGACGCCCAACTGAAGTTCGCCCCGGCCAGCCACTTCAAATGCATCGTTGCCAGCGGTTTCCGAGATTTTAATGGCAACATTGGTTTCCGCCTCATCCAGCAGCCGTTGTCGGATCATGCGCGAGGTTACTTTTTTGCCTTCCTGACCGGCAAAGGGCGAATCATTAATCGCGAAAGTCATGGCCAGGGTTGGCGGATCGACGGGCTGGGCATCCAGAGGCGTGTCTACTTCAACGACACAGACGGTGTCGGCGACGGTGGCTTTTGGCAGGCCGGCGATGGCGACAATGTCGCCGGCTTCGGCCCGGTCAATGGCAACCCGCTCGAGCCCACGATAGGCCAGCAGTTTGGTGATCCGGCCGTTTTCAATCAATTCACCTTCACGGCTCAGGGTTTTAACCGTCATGTTGGGGGTAACCACGCCGGATTTGATCCGGCCGGTCAGAATACGACCCAGATAAGGGTCCGCAGCCAGGGTTGTCACCAGCATCGAGAACGGCGCCTTCGGATCGCCTTCCGGCGCCGGTACATGTTCAACAATCATGTTAAACAGACCGTCCATGTTGTTGTCGCTGTCTTCAGGAGTGAGGCCAGCCCAGCCGTTTTTGGCGGAAGCGAAAGCCGTCTGGAAATCCAGCTGGGCGTCGCTGGCGTCCAGGGCGGTGAACAATTCGAACACTTCGTCCTGAACCTCGTAGGGGCGGCCTTCCGGCTTGTCGACCTTATTGACAACGACAATCGGTTTCAGTCCCAGGGCCAGCGCCTTCATGGTTACGAACTTGGTTTGCGGCATCGGGCCCTCGGAGGCATCGACCAGCAGCAAAACGCCGTCGACCATGCTCAATATTCGCTCCACTTCACCGCCGAAATCAGCGTGACCCGGTGTATCAACGATATTGATGTGGGTGCCTTTCCATTCGACACTGGTGCATTTTGCCAGAATGGTGATCCCGCGCTCGCGCTCCAGTTCGTTTGAATCCATGGCCCGCTCTTCGACGCGCTGGTTGTCTCTGAACATGCCACTGAGACGGAAAAGCTGATCGACCAGCGTGGTTTTACCGTGATCGACGTGTGCGATAATGGCGATATTTCGTATCTGCGTTGTCATTTAACGGGGTGTCCTAAAGATATGAGAATCAGGCGCCGAGTTTTTCGGCGACAAGGTGTTTCAGATTGACCTGGGCGCGGGCGCCAATATGGGAAATCACTTCGGCGGCACAAATGCTGCCGATCCGGGCAGCCGTCGCCAGATCGCGGCCGGCGGTATAGCCATGCAGGAAGCCCGCCGCATAGGCATCGCCGGCACCGGTGGTGTCAACCACCCGGTCAACGGTTTCCGCATCAACGATATGGACATCGTCACCGGCGATGATAACGGAGCCTTTTTCGCTGCGCGTCAGGGCGGCAATCTTGCATTCGTTGCGTACCGCCTGCAGGGCTTCATCGAACGATGCGACCTGATAGAGCGACATGATCTCATCCTCGTTGGCGAACAGGATATCAACGTGATTGGAAACCAGATCGCGGAATTCATCGCGGTGGCGATCCACGCAAAAGGGATCGGACAGGCTCAGCGAGACCTCGCGGCCCGCCCCGTGGGCGATGCCGGCGGCTTTCAGAAAGGCTGCTTTCGCGTCCTCCGGGTCCCACAGGTAGCCTTCCATATAGGTGACTGCTGCGGCGGCGATCTCGTCTTCTACAATATCGTCGGGTCCCAGACCGATGCAGGCACCCAGGAAGGTTTGCATGGTGCGTTCCGCATCCGCGGTAACCAGCACCAGACAGGTGGCTGTCGGCGGACCGGACAGCGCCGGCGTGGTTTCAAAATGAACACCCAGAGCGCGGATGTCATGGGCAAAAACCCGGCCCAACTGATCATCGAAGACCTTGCCGACAAAGGCGGCCCTGGCTCCCAGCGAGGCCAGACAGCTGACCGTATTGCCGGCGGAGCCGCCGGAACATTCCATGCCCGGGCCCGACTTGTCATAGAGCCGCTGCGAGGTGTCGGCGTCGACCAGACTCATGGCGCCCTTGAGCAGGTTGTTCTCGGCCAGGAAGGCGTCACTGGTCTGGGCGATGACATC
This sequence comes from Rhodospirillales bacterium, assembly GCA_013203595.1. Classification (GTDB taxonomy): domain Bacteria; phylum Pseudomonadota; class Alphaproteobacteria; order Rhodospirillales; family Casp-alpha2; genus JABMNT01. The sequence continues at coordinate 15,650 of JABMNT010000061.1, read as the reverse complement.
GACCATGGCATTTCCAATGCCCAATACATCGAAGCGGGGCTGAACCATTTCGTACTCCTAATTAACGGAAAGCGCGATCCGTCAGGGATCGGTAAGCGGCGCGCAGTATACCTATCCTTAACAATGCCACAAGCATTCCCATGCATGCATTTTTAAATAAGTAAAATCAAAGGCTTACAGAAATTACTTGAGATCGAAATGTTAAGCAGCTTGTAATAACATAATTTTAAGTATTTATCTCGATAATAGGCACCGGGATGGTTCTTAATGTATAAGTTTAGAAGATCAGTTATACACAAATGATTTCAAAATGTTAAATGCGCTTTCTAAAGGTGTATCTCAGTTAAGAGACAAAGCAACCCAGCAAATCCTGTGGTTATGCATCGGTGTGGCCCTTGTGGTGTTTATCGGGCTGTGGTCGGGGATCGGCTATATTCTTGCCCATACAACTCTGTTCCAGTGGGGCTGGCTGGAAACGGCGGTTGATATTCTGGGCGGACTGGCGACCGGAATCCTGACCTGGTTTTTATTTCCGGGCGTGGTCAGTGCCGTGGTCGGCCTGTTTCTAGATCAGATTGCCGATTGTGTGGAAGCCCGCCATTATCCGTCCCTTGCCAAGGTCCAGGGCCCGGCATTTTCCGACAGCCTGCTGGCATCGGTGAAATTTCTCGGCGTCTTTGTCGCCCTCAACCTTGCCATGCTGCCGTTATTGCTGTTGGGGCCCCTGTTCCCTTTGATCTTCTACGCGGTCAACGGCTATTTGCTGAGCCGTGAATATTTTGAGCTGGTCGCCCATCGCCGACTGCCGGTGGAGGAAGCCCGCCGGCTGCGCCGGGCCAACCGGTGGCCGTTGCTGGGTCTGGGCATTGTGGTGGCTTTTCTGCTGACCGTTCCGCTCGTCAATCTGGTGACCCCCATTGTCGCTACCGCAGCGATGATCCATTTATTTGAGGGCTGGCGACGGGGCGTCTCCAACCCCACCATGTCGGTAAATCCTGCAGCAGGTTAATTTTGGAAAGAGGAAAAAGTGTTATGTTTGGGAAGAAAAAAGACGAGCTCGTCGCCAATGAAAATGACGGAGATATGGCTGCGCCGCCGTTGAAGCCGTTTTCGCGCAAAGGATCTCATGCCGCATCGAAACCGCCGACGTCTGCCAGCTATCAGCCGGAAGTGCCGCGTCGGGTTCCTGACATTGCCGGTGTATCACCGCGTCGTATGGAGCGCCCCATCGGTGGTGATGGCGACAGCAAACGGCTGGTTGTCGGACGCGATATCCGGTTGTCCGGCGAGATCACGGCCTGCGACAAACTGGTGGTCGAGGGTCACGTTGAGGTCAGCCTGCCCGGCGCGCGGGTTATCGAAATCAGTCAAAGCGGTTATTTCAAGGGAACCGCCGATGTTGAGGAAGCCGATATCTCCGGTCGTTTTGAAGGCGAGTTGATCGCCCGCGACCGGTTGGTGGTGCGTGCCGGTGGTCGCATTTCCGGAACCATTCGCTACGGCCGCATCGTCATTGAATCCGGTGGCGAAATATCCGGTGATATGCAGACTCTGGACAGCAGCACCCCGGCCCGGGCGGATGGCAGCTCATCTTCTCCTGATGATACGGCGGCCTGACAGCGCAGATGGATACTTCAGGCCCAGACAGGAAACGGCCCCTGGTCAACCATCGGACAGCCCTTTGGCTGGTCCTCGGTTTGACCTTCAGCGGTTGTGTGACACCGGAGGAACTGAAGCCGGCACCGACATCGCGTTATATTAAAACCGTTCCGCAGCGTCAGGCCGTGGCCCCGCCACCGGTTGTAACGGCGCAAAAACAGACAGCCAAAGCGGCCCGGGTTTATCCCGAACCGGCTGTGCTTGACGGTCTGTCCGCACAGAAGGTTGAGGAGTTGCTTGGCCTGCCCGAGTTCAAGCGCAGCGATGAGCCCGCTGAAATTTGGCAATACCGGGTGAAAAACTGCACGCTTGATCTGTTTATGTATGAAACGCTTGATAGCACACAGCGCAGCGTCGCGCATTTCGAAACCCGCGCCACCCAGGGCAGCAGCGTCAGCGCCAAGGACTGCTTCACAAGTGTCCTGAAAGCCGCGCCAACACCTGCCCGCACATCGTGAAATTGCAGATTGCCGGTCCACCGGCTTTGATCATATGGTGATGGCCGGCGAAGGCCGCCGCCCGGGTCCTTGCCGCGATAAGGGCCAGGCCCGCCACATGGAGAGTGAACGGGAACTTGTTGACAACCGGGCCCGGTTTATAAATGAAACCACCTCCTTGATAATATTTGGCCCTCCATTGAAAAACACAAAAACTACCTGAAGAGATAAAATATATTGATATACTCTTATAAATAAGCAACACTTCCTTATGGCAGGGAAAACGTCGCCTGTTTTTCCCGCCATTACTGGGAATTCGATATGTATTCAGATAAAAATACCGCCTGTGTTGATACCAACGCGGCTTATTTCACCGCAAAAAAACATCCGTGGTTGTCCCGCCTGTCACGCACGCTTTCGTTCAAGCAGGCGACGATCGCGTTGGTTGTCGCACTGACCCTGGGCCTTGTTTTTGGACTGTTGCAAATTCGTTCGGATTTGGCAAATGAACGCCTGCGAATGGATGAAACGTTCAATCAGATATTGCGGGTTGCCAAACCGTCGGCTGTTCAGGCGAGTTATGCCCTTGATCACAAACTGGCGGCAAATGTGGTCGAAGGCCTTTTTGAGTACAAGGCGGTGTGCAGGGCCGCCATCGTCGACCACCGGGAACAAGTCATGGCGGTGCAACGACGGCCTGAAAAACAAAACGGGCTGAGACAGATCGCAACCTATTTCTTTGGTCCGGCCAGGGAATATCAGCTCGAGCTGCGGTTTGGTGAATCTGATTTGGTCACGGGTCGGCTCGATATAAAAATCGACACCCTGGTGATTGCGGAAAGCTTTTTCGAGCGTTCGGGTTTTACCCTGATATCCGGGTTACTGCGCACATTGCTGCTGGCAGCAATCCTCGGCGTGCTTTTTCACTTTATGTTGACCCGCCCCCTGAAACAGGTTGCCCAGGCGATAAAGACCCGGCAGTCGACTGTTACCGTTCCGGCCGCCCACAAAAGCAACGAACTGGGCGATCTGGTTGAAGCCTATAACAATCAGTTTCATCAGCGTGCCAAGGCCCAGGCCCGGTTACGCCGTCTGAATCAGGAACTTGAAGGCCGTGTCGCGGAGCGCACCCGGCAACTTGAGCAGGCCAAATCCGACCTGGAAGGTCATGTTTTGGCCCGCACACGCCAGCTGAATTCGGCCACACAAGCGGCCAAAACCGCGAACCAGGCCAAATCGGATTTTCTGGCCCACATGAGCCACGAGTTACGGACGCCGCTGAACGCCATTGTCGGGTTTTCACAGGTCCTGGTTGACGAGCTTTTTGGCGAGATCAGCAACCTGAAATATAAGGAATATGCCGCCGACATTAACAATGCGAGCATCCATCTGCTGTCGCTGATTACCGATATTCTGAACGTATCGAAAGTTGAAGCCGGAGAAATGGAACTGGAAGAAAAACAGATTGAAGTCAGAGAGTTGATCGAAACCTGCAAGAACCTGGTCCGGGATCCGGTTGCGAAAAAACGCATCATGCTGAGCGCTGCTATTGCCAGCGATGTTGGTGATGTCCGGGCTGACCCCCGTTTGTTGAAGCAGGTTGTTTTCAACCTGCTGGACAATGCGGTTAAATATTCAGATGACGACGGCTCCATTTCCCTCAACGCCGCACTTACCGAAGAGAAGGCCCTGCAAATTTGTGTTGCTGACAGCGGTTGTGGAATTGCCAGCCGGGATATCAAGCGCGCCCTCGAGCCTTTCAGTCAAATCCATGACCGCCCGGATCTAACCCATGGCGGCACCGGACTGGGGCTGCCGATTGCCAAGCAGTTCACAGAGCTGCATGGCGGCACGCTGACCATCGAAAGTATTCCGGGTGTAAAAATAGTGGCAACCGTTACCCTGCCGGCAACCCGGACGATTATCTAAAGCCGTCTTTCAATGGCGTCCCAGATATCTGCCTCCAGGCAGACCCCGTCAAAGGCGTTGACTTCCTGCAGCCCGGTCGGCGACGTCACATTGATTTCCGTCAAATAGTCGCCAATGACGTCGATGCCGACAAAAATCATACCCCGGTCTTTCAGGTCGGGCCCGATGGTTTCACAAATTTCCCGTTCGCGGGTGGTCAATTGTGTTTTTTCCGCGCGTCCGCCCACATGCATGTTGGAACGGGCTTCTCCCGCCTGCGGCACCCGGTTGGTGGCACCGACGGCAACACCATCAATCAGGATGATCCGCTTGTCACCTTTGCGGACATCGGACAGATAACGCTGTACCATCAGCGGTTCACGATTGATGCCGGCAAACATTTCCAGCAGCGAATTCAGGTTTTCGTCGCCGGGTGCAATGTGAAATACCCCGGCACCGCCATTACCGAAAAGTGGCTTCACGATGATGTCCTTGTGGGTATCGCGAAAGGCCCGGATGGCGGCGGGGTCGCGGCTGATCATGGTTGGTGCCAGCAACTGCGGGTACCTGAGCATGAAAAGTTTCTCCGGGGCATTGCGGACTTCCGCGGGATCGTTAACCACCAGGGTTTTCGGGTGGATTAAATCCAGAAGATGGGTGGCGGCAATATAGGACATATCAAACGGCGGGTCCTGACGCATCAGGACAACATCAACATCAGCCAGATCAATGGTTGTCTTGCTACCCAGCGTGTGATGATTGCCGGCTGTGCGGTGCAGGGTCATTTCCTGGGCGACAGCCAATACCCGCCCTTCCACATAACTCAGGTCCTGCGGCTCATAATGCCAGAGCCGGTAGCCCCGGCGCTGGGCTTCCAGGCCCATGACGAAACTGCTGTCGCCTTTAATATCAATACTGGCAACATGATCCATTTGAATGGCGACTTGTCCGGCCATGGGTTCGGTCCTTATCGGTGGAAGAGGTGAAGAAACTAATTAAGGCGTTGGCGAAGTTCCTGCAAGAGCATGGACGCGTTATAGCGGCTGTCTCCCCCCGTATCGAAACCCAAATAGGTTTCCAGCGCCTTGATCGCCTGTTCGATATTATCCAGTCGGGCATACAGAAGTCCGCATTCACGCCACAGGTCAGTGGCTTTCGGGGCAAACAACAGCATGATCCGGATCACATCGACAGCTTCTTCAATGTAACCGGCGCGGAGCAGGCGGTTATAGATATTGTTCTGAATTCTTAATAAAACAGCGCGCGGTGATACCGCCTGGTAATAGTCAGGCAGCAGTTCGGCATGGGCGCCGGAGATGGTTTTCAGCAAGCCCCGCAGGTCATGCGGGCTGACCACGGCCCCGCCGTCATAGGGATCTATGATGAAACGTTCGCCGTTCACTTCCAGACGAAATAAAAAGCGGCCCGGAAAGCTTAATCCCTCGGCCTGCCAGCCCTGCTGGCGGGCGACATGAATGTATAGCAGGCCCAATTGAACCGGCAATCCGGAGCGCCGATCGATCACATAGGTTAAATTAGCCGCATCCTGATCATTAAAGGATTCTTCGGTTCCCATATAGCCATAGCGGCGAAACAGGATTTGCACCAAGGCTTCATGGCAGTCGGTCAGCTCGGGTGGCCGGGACAACCCGCTGAGATAGCGGCTGACATCACTGCACAGCGTCGCCAAATGGCGGCGATAACTTTCAAGTTGAACCGCCGGTCTGCCGATGGTTGCCAGCAGCAGCGCGGTTTCTGCCAGATCGACGTCGTCGTCTGCCAGTTGCCCGATGTCATGCAGGGCCTTGCGTATGTCCGACGGTATCCTCAACTGGCTGCTTTTTTTATCCGCACATGGGAAATCACCCGTTTGACATAACCCAAATCACGGGCGTGGGCGATGACCTTATCCAGTTCCGCCTGGTTCTGGGCCATGCCGATCAGGTAGACGACCCCGGCAACGGTCTCGATGGAATAATTGATGGCATAAATGTTTTCATCAAAGGTAATCCGGGATTTCAGCTTGGTCGTTACCAAACTGTCTTTTGCCAAATCCGAAAGGCCGGAGTCGGTAACCTGTAATTCATTATAGACATCTTTGACGCCCTCGACCTTCCACGCCAGTTTCAAAGCTTCAGCGCGGTTTTCCTCGGTTTCCACAATTCCGGTCATCAATACCCGGCCTTCGTAAACCTCAATTCCGATGCTGGTCACATACTGTTTGCCGGCTTCGGCAAGATTGTAGCGGATTTTGGTCGCTAGGGTGGTGTCTTCGGCATGGACTTTTAAGGAGCGTTCTTCAAAGGCTGCAACCCCGACGGCGGCACCGGCACCGATAACGGTACTGACACAGCCCGCAAGGGGCAGCAGAGATGCCATGAGTATGCATAGGGAAATGGTTTTACGACAGCGCATGATTGAGGACCCATTCTGTGTTGGTTGTTGATAGGGAAGTTTAACCTGAGAACTGTGTAGCGCAAACACATGAAAAAAGCGTAACGATTCCTTATGGTCGCCATATATCGGTGAGATGCACCGGCCAGCGCCAGGGGCGAACCAAAATCACATCATAGCGCAGATCCATCTCCCGCAGATTTGGCTGGCTTTGCAAAAACAAAAGACTGGCCCTTTCAATCCGCCGCATCTGCCGCTGTGACACCGGGGTTTCATCAATCACCGCGGTTCGCGCCTTGACTTCAACAAAGCAGAGCAGCGGGCCGCGCCTGGCAATGATATCAATTTCACCGACCGCCGACCTGAACCGTCTGGCCAAAATCCGGTAACCGCAACAAACCAGCGACCAGGCAGCCCAGCTCTCGGCGTGGAGGCCAAGGCGCCAGGCCCTGCGTTTTTGCCGCTTACTCAAGACAGGCGATCCTTGAGCGCCTGCGCGCGGGCATAGAGGGCGCGTTTTGGCAGGCCCGTTCGCGCGGAAAAAGTGGCGGCGACTTCCCGGACGCTCTGGCTTTCCAGGGCTGATGCCAGCAACCGGTCTAATTCCGCATCCGTTGGCGGCGCCGCCGGCAGGGGTGGCCCGACACAGAGGGTTATTTCACCCTTGGGTGGGCCCGCAAGGCTGTAATGTGTAGCCAGTTCATCCAGCGGGCCGCGCCGGATCTCTTCGTAAAACTTGGTCAATTCACGCCCGACCGCAGCCGGTCGGGGCCCCAGTACATCAGCCATGTCGGCGAGGCAGCGGCCCAGACGCTTGGCCGATTCCAAAAAGATCAGGGTTCCGGGGATCGCTGAAATCTCGGCCAGGGTTTTTTTGCGGGCAGTAGTCTTTGGCGACAAAAATCCCTGAAAATAAAACCGGTCAGTCGGCAGTCCCGACAGCACCAGGGCGGTCAGGCTAGCCGAGGGGCCGGGTGCGGCGGTCAGGTTAATTCCCGCGGCGACGCAGTCCGCGACCATGCGATAGCCGGGGTCTGAAATCAGGGGCATGCCCGCATCCGAAATCAAGGCGATGACAGCGCCGGCTTTTAGCCGTTTCATGACCATTGGCCGGACCCGTTCCGCGTTGTGCTCGTGATAAGCCTGCAGTCTGGCGTGGAGCCCGTGAATTTTAAGCAGGTTTCCTGAAACCCGGGTATCCTCGCACAGAACCAGATCGGCACGGGCCAAGATGTCAAGGGCTCGCAGTGTGATATCCGCGGCATTGCCGATCGGCGTTGCGACCAGATACAAACCCGCCGCCAGCGGCTTGAGCGAAGGTTTACACAGGCTCTCTGTATCGCTAGGCTCTGCAACGTTCGCAGATTGTTGATCGACTGCATCGCCCAATGAAGGAAGCTCGTCTGTTGATGATATATGTTTCGCCATTTACTTGGGGTGTCCGCCGTTACTTCCTGAGCTTTTTCATCTTAACGCTCTCCTTGGCTGGCTGCCAGTCTCCTGAAATTTTTGAACGGACGCAAGCCCGCGTTCCCAGTGAGCGCCCGATTCTGGGTGGCTCCGGTTCATCCCAGCAAAACCTGCCATCGCTGCCTTCACCTGCTGTTGGCGCCCCGGCTCCGCAAAGGGTGCTTCCACCGGGTGCCTCCCCTCAACTTCCCTCTTTCCTGCCCTTTCTGAACGGCCCCGCCGGTGCCGTTGGCACCATTCCGCAAGACGAAGTGCGGGTGCCACCGGCGGCAACCAGTGATACCGTCCGTATTGCCCTTCTGCTGCCATTGACGGGGAGCAACGCGGCCATTGGCAAAGCGCTTCTGAATGCGGCCCAACTGGCGCTTTTTGATTTTGCCGATTCCCGGTTTGAATTGCTGCCGCACGACACCAAAGGCACACCGGAGGGTGCTGCCAACGCGGCCAGCCTGGCCATCGGCGACGGCGCCGCAGTCATCTTGGGTCCCTTGCTGTCGCGCAATGTTGCTGCGGTCACACCCGCGGCCGTGGCCGCCAATGTGCCGGTTCTGGCCTTTTCAAATGATCATGAAATTGCCGGCAATGGCGTCTATACCCTGGGTTTTCTGCCATCGGAACAGGTCGCCCGGGTGGTCAGCTATGCCAATTCGAAAGGCATAACCCGATTTGCCGTGCTCGCCCCGGATAACACCTATGGGGCCCGGGTGGTTGCTGCCATGCGTCAGACCGTGGACGTTCTGGGGGCCAGCATAACCAGAGCCCGTTTTTACGATCCCTCGGCCCAGGAATTTTCCGATGTCATCCGCCAGTTTGGCGATTACGACATCCGCCGCAGGGCGCTTCTGGAGCAGCGCAAGGTGCTCGAGGCCCAGGACGATGAAATTTCAAAGCGCGCCCTCAAACGCCTGGAGAACCTGCAAACCATTGGTGATCTGCCTTTTGAAGCCCTGCTGGTGGCGGATGGCGGCAAGCGCCTGCTATCCGTGGCCGCATTGCTGCCCTTCTATGATATCGATCCGGGCACGGTTCGCATGCTGGGAACCGGTCAATGGGATGAGCCGGGCATCGGCAAGGAACCCGCCCTTATTGGCGGTTGGTATGCGGCGCCACCGCCGTCTGCGCGCATGGAATTTGAACAGCTGTATACGGACACCTACGGCGAGCGCCCGCCCCGGCTGGTGACCATGGCCTATGATGCAACGGCTCTGGTTTCGGTTCTGGCGCGCAAGGAGGGTGGTGCGGATTTCAGTCCGGCGGCGCTTACCAATCCAAACGGGTTTTGGGGCCGCGACGGCGTGTTTCGATTCATAGCTGGCGGCACCGCCGAGCGCGGGCTGGCCGTCATGGAAGTGGGCCGGGATGAAAACCGGGTAATTTCAAAAGCCCCGGAAACTTTTGCCGTGCTGACCAACTAGGTGTGATTTCTCACGAGGTTGTTCATTCGCTCCTAACCGGCAGGCCCCTTTTTGGCGATCTCAGCTGTTTCCATATAAACATGAACTGCACTAGCCGCAGGGTCAGACCAGCAGTTTTGCAATGACCGCATTGAGCCGTGCCAGGCCGTCCGCCGTTGCCGTCACCCGGCTCTCGGTGTTCACCAGATAGCCGCCCGACTTCAAAGCGGTCAGTTGCCCGGCATCGAGATAATCAATCAGGGCAATGCCCGTGCGTTCCCTGATGGCGGCCAGATCGATGCCTTCGGTCAGGCGAAGGCCCAGAATCAGCAATTCTTCAGCCCGGTCCTGTGCCGTCAGGGTCCGGCGTTTTGCGGTGCCGTGGCCAAGCCGGTCAACGGACCGCAACCAGGAATCCGGATTATGAATCTGGTGGGTGGCAACGGTTTGCTCAGCCAGGCGTAACCGCCCGTGTGCTCCGGGACCGATGCCCACGTAGTCGCCGCCCTGCCAGTAGACGAGATTGTGGCGGCATGCCTGACCCGGGCGGGCATGGTTGGAAATTTCGTAGGCGGAAAGGCCGGCTTCGGCGAGCCTGTGCTGGGTGTCTTCATACAGGTCGGCGGCCAAATCGCCATCGGCGGCAGCAACACCGTCGCGATGAAAAGCGGTGCCGCTTTCGATGGTCAGTTGATAGAGCGACAGGTGATCACCTGCCAGGTCGAGGGCCTGGTCGAGCTGCTGGCGCCAGTGCCGGCGCGTTTGCCCGGGCGTGGCGTAGATCAGATCAAAGGACGTGCGCGCAAAAACCGCCTGCGCCTGGGCGATGGCAAGCCGCGCTTCCGCCGCCGCGTGCTGGCGTCCCAGTTGTTTGAGGACGCGGTCATCGAAGGACTGCACACCGATAGACAAGCGGTTGATGCCAGCCGTTTTGTAAGCCGCGAACTTGGCGGCCTCACTGGATGTGGGGTTGGCTTCCAGGGTGACTTCCAGCGTATCATCGGTTTGCCAGTAGTCGCCCGCCCGGTCGAGCAAAGCGGCAACCGTGGATGCCTCCATCAGCGACGGAGTGCCGCCGCCAAAAAACACACTGGTAAGCCGCCGCCCCCGGGTCTGCTGGCCAAAATGGTGCAAATCCTGCAACAGGGCCCGGCGCCAGCGGTCCTGATCAACGACGGCGGAGACGTGCGAGTTAAAGTCGCAATAAGGGCATTTTTTCAGACAAAAAGGCCAATGAATATAAAGGGCAAACATCGGCGTTACCGCCCCGGGCTGTTCAGCCTACTCAAAACAGCTGTTCACAAGTTTCTGAAAGGCAACCGCGCGATGGGTAATGGCATTCTTGGCGGCCGGCTCGAATTCGCCAAAAGTCAGGGAGTGACCATCGGGAACAAATATCGGATCGTAACCGAAACCATTGTGTCCGTGGGCCGGATCAGTGATGGTCCCGGTAATCCTGCCTTCGAAGGTCTCACAATGGCCGTCCGGCCAGACCAGTGCCAGAACACTGATGAAATAGGCCGATTTATCCTCATAGTCCCTCAATTTCCGGTGGACCTCCGCCATGGCCATTGAAAAGTCCTTGGCCGGGCCGGCCCATCTGGCCGAAAACAGCCCCGGATCACCCCCGAGCGCATTGACGCAAAGCCCGGAATCGTCGGCCAGTGCCGCCAGACCGGCGGCTTGCGCCGATGCCCGGGCTTTCAGCTCGGCGTTGGCAGCAAAGGTTGAACCGGTTTCGTCCGGTTCCGCCAGGTCAAGTTCCGTAGCCGAAACAACTTCCGTCTGATAGGGTGCCAACAATTCGGCGATTTCACGCACCTTGCCCTGGTTGTGGCTGGCGATAACCAGTTTCTGTTCGTTAAACCGCCGTGCCATTTGTGATCAATCCAGACCCAGAACTTTGCGTTGCGCGATAACCAGTTCGGAAATCCCCTTTTTGGCGAGGCCCATAAGCGCACTGAAGTCTTCTTCAGAAAAGGGGTCTGCTTCCGCCGTTCCCTGAATTTCGACGATACCGCCTTTTCCCGTCAGCACGAAGTTGGCATCCGTGTCGGCGACGCTGTCTTCGTCATAATCGAGATCCAGCACCGGTTGTCCTTTGTAGATGCCACAGGATATCGCCGCCACGGCATCGCTCATGGGGATGGCGCTTATTAAACCGCGCGCAATACATCCCTCAAAGGCCTGGTAGAGGGCGACATAGGCACCGGTGATGGATGCCGTGCGGGTACCGCCATCGGCCTGAATCACGTCGCAGTCGACACGTACCTGCATCTCACCCATGGCTTTCATGTCAACAACGGCGCGCAGGGAACGCCCGATCAGACGCTGAATTTCCTGGGTCCGGCCCGATTGTTTGCCGCGCGCCGCTTCCCGGTCCATGCGTGAGCCGGTTGCCCTGGGCAACATGCCGTATTCAGCCGTCACCCAGCCCTTACCGCTGTTGCGCATCCACGGCGGAACCCGTTCCTCGACGCTGGCTGTGCATAAGACGTGGGTATCGCCAAACCGTGCCATACAGGAGCCTTCCGCATGTTTGGAAAATCCCGGTTCCAGGGAGATAGCACGTAATTCATCGATGGCGCGGCCAGAAGGTCTCATTACATAAATTCCAGTATTTGTTTTGCAGCGTTTTCGAGGCGCAAGCTAGCGCGTGATCCGGGTCAGGTAAAGCCGAACCGGCGGACGGCAGGCGTCAGCGGGCGGCCTACAGCTCCAGCCGGTAAAACCGGCTGTCGACAGCCATGATCGGAAAGCGCGGTGGCAGGTCGGTTTTGCTGAACTGTTTGAAGCCGTTTTTTTCATAGAACCGGTGGGCCGCAAGGAAGTCGGCCGTCGTTCCCAAAAAGATTTCCGTAACGTTTTTTTGCCGGCATTCACTTATCAGGTTTTCAAGTAGCCTTTTCGCGACACCGATGGCGGATCCACGATAGGCTTTCGCCACAAACATTTTACGAAGCGCTGTCTGCTGATTTGTAATGTCCAGCAGGGCAATGGTTCCGACAATCTGATCGGCACAGATGGCGACCCAGAAACCGCCTGTTCCATGCCCATAGAAGCCGGCGATGTCCGCCAGATCAGGCTGATCGTCGAGGCTCAACGGGACGTTAAATTCATCGCGCTGGATGGTTGTGATCAGCTCGCCGATCGCCTGTTCGTCACCGGCCTGGTAGGGACGGAGTGTTATGTGGGGAGATGCCTGAACTGTCATGGAAGGTTTACTCCTTCAAGTCTTCCCAGATATCTTTGACTTTTGAGAAAAATCCGTGGCTCTGTGGACTGGTGGTGTCTTCCGGGCTTTCCCCTTCGAACTCCTTCAGCAACTCTTCTTGACGGGCCGTCAGATTGACCGGGGTCTCGATAAAGGCCTGGATGAACATGTCGCCGCGGGCTTTTGAGCGCAAAATCGTCATGCCTTTGTCGCGCAGCCGGAACTGGTGACCGGTCGGAGTCCCGGCCGGTATGGTAACCCGGGCCATCTTGCCCTCTACCGTCGGCACCTCGATGGTTCCACCCAGGGCCGCTTTGGTCATGGGAATCGGCACCCGGCAATGAATGTCGGCGCCATCGCGCTGGAACAGGGGTGCGGCTTGATCGACAGGAAGATATACAAATCACCCGCCGGCGCGCCGCGCAGGCCGGCTTCGCCTTCACCGGAAAGCCGAATGCGTGTGCCTTCTTCCACACCGGCCGGAATATTGACACTGAGGGTTTTCTCTTTCTGGACGCGTCCGGCACCGGCACAAACCCGGCACGGATCCTTGATCACTTCGCCGGTGCCCTGGCAGGAGGAACAGGTGCGCTCGACGGTGAAGAAGCCCTGTTGGGCGCGTACCCGACCATGCCCGTTACAGGCCCCGCAGGTGGTCGGTGCCTTGGCCCCTTGCGAACCGGTTCCCTTGCAGCCGCCGCAGGCTGCGGACGTGGGTACGCGCACTTCCGTCTGTTTGCCCTTGAAGGCGTCTTCCAGGGTCACTTCCATATTGAAACGCAAATCGGAACCGTTTCCGGCCGCCGCCCGGCCGCGGCGCCCGCCGCCGGCAAAATCACCGAACATTTCATCGAAAATATCGGCAAACCCACCGCCAAAGCCGGCCCCGGCTCGGTTGCCACCGCCGGCACCACCCTGCTCGAAGGCGGCATGACCAAAGCGGTCATAGGCGGCGCGCTTGTCGCCGTCTTTCAGGATTTCATAGGCTTCATTGACGTCCTTGAACGACTGTTCGGCCTTTTTATCGTCGGGATTGCGGTCCGGATGGTATTGCATGGCAAGCTTGCGATAGACTTTTTTCAGCTCATCGTCACCGGCGCCGCGTTCAACACCTAACGTTTCATAAAAATCTTTTTTCGACATACAGCCAACCTTGGATGGTTATCCGGTAAAAAGCAGAGAGGTACGACCAGGCATGGGCTTTAAAGGACCACGCCTGGTCATTACCGGTTACTTTTTCTTTTCTTCATCCGGGTCGACTTCTTCGAAGTCGGCATCGACAACGGTGGAATCTTCCTTGTCGCCGGCGTCCGATTGGGCGCCGCTATCGGAACCACCTCCGGCCTCGGCCTCGGCTTCCGCCTGGCTTGCCTTGTACATGGCCTCGCCAAGCTTCATGGAGACTTCGGTCAGGGCCTCGGTTTTCCCCTTGATATCGTCGACGTCGGCCTCTTCCACTTCAAGTGCATCTTTCAGCTCCTGAATGGCCGTTTCAATGGCTTTTTTGTCTTCTTCAGGGACCTTGTCGCCATATTCTTCCAGGTTTCTCTCGGAAGAATGAACCAGCGTATCGGCGGAGTTGCGGACCTCGACCAGGGCCCGTTTGGCCTTGTCTTCGTCGGCATGCTGTTCGGCTTCATTGACCATGCGGTCAATATCATCGTCTGACAGGCCGCCCGACGCCTGGATGCGGATCTGCTGCTCTTTGCCCGTTGCCTTGTCCTTGGCGGAAACGTTGACCAGCCCGTTGGCATCAATATCGAAGGTCACTTCAATCTGCGGCATGCCGCGATGTGACGGCGGGATGCCGACCAGATCAAACTGACCGAGGATTTTATTGTCGGCAGCCATTTCACGCTCACCCTGGAAAACCCGGATGGTGACCGCTGTCTGGTTGTCTTCGGCAGTCGAGAACACCTGCGATTTGCGGGTCGGGATGGTGGTGTTGCGATCAATAAGCCGGGTGAATACGCCACCCAGGGTTTCAATCCCCAGACTCAGCGGTGTCACGTCCAGCAGCAGGACGTCTTTGACGTCGCCCTTCAGGACACCGCCCTGAATGGCAGCCCCGATGGCAACCACTTCGTCCGGGTTGACGCCCTTGTGGGCCTCGCGGCCGAAGAACGATTTCACCTGCTCCTGAACCTTCGGCATGCGGGTCATGCCGCCGACCAAAATCACCTCGTCAATTTCCGAGGCTTTCAGACCGGCATCCTTGAGCGCCAGTTTACACGGTGCCAGCGTCCGTTCGACCAAATCCTCGACCAGGGCTTCCAGCTTGGCGCGGGTCAGTTTCAGGTTGAGGTGTTTCGGTCCCGACTGATCGGCGGTAATGAACGGCAGATTGATCTCGGTTGTGGTTGCCGAGGACAGCTCGATCTTGGCTTTTTCTGCAGCTTCCTTCAGACGCTGCAGGGCCAGGCTGTCTTCACGCAGATCAACGCTGTTGGCTTTCTTGAATTCGTCGGCCAGATAATCAACGATACGGATGTCGAAATCCTCGCCGCCGAGGAAGGTGTCCCCGTTGGTGGATTTAACCTCAAACACGCCGTCGCCGATTTCCAGAATGGAGACGTCGAAGGTGCCGCCACCCAGGTCATAAACCGCAATAACGCCGCTTTCTTTCTTATCAAGGCCATAGGCCAGGGCCGCTGCAGTTGGCTCGTTGATGATCCGAAGCACGTCGAGGCCGGCAATTTTACCGGCGTCTTTGGTGGCCTGGCGCTGGGAATCGTTAAAATAGGCTGGAACCGTAATCACCGCCTGGGTAACCGGCTCACCCAGATAACTCTCGGCGGTTTCCTTCATTTTTTGCAGAATGAAGGCGCTGATCTGGCTCGGGCTGTATTTTTTACCTTCGGCTTCAACCCAGGCATCACCACTTTCGCCCTTGATGATCTTGTAGGGAACCATTTTTTTGTCTTTTTTGGTGACCGGATCGTCAAACCGACGGCCGACCAGCCGCTTGATCGCGTACAGGGTATTTTCCGGGTTGGTTACGGCCTGGCGTTTCGCCGGCTGCCCAATAAGACGTTCTCCGTTGGCGAAAGCGACCATAGACGGCGTTGTTCGCGTACCTTCTGCGTTTTCAATTACTTTAGCTTCCTTGCCGTCCATCAACGCCACGCAGGAGTTGGTGGTCCCAAGGTCAATACCGATTACCTTGCTCATGAT
>JABMNT010000060.1 GCA_013203595.1 Rhodospirillales bacterium | reverse complement strand
GCCTATGGCCTTTCCGCCGACAATGTCAGCTTCGACCTGGCCAAGGTGGTCGAACGTTCGCGCGGCGTCTCAAAGCAACTCAATGGCGGCGTCGGGCATTTGTTAAAGAAAAACAAGGTCACCGTCATCGATGGCGAAGCCAAACTCAACGGCCCCGGCAAGGTCAGCGTCAGCAAGGACGGCAAGGCGCTGCCCGAATTGTCGGCCAAACATATCATCATCGCCACCGGGGCCCGGCCACGTGCCCTGCCGGGCCTGGAAGCTGACGGCAAGCTGGTCTGGAGCTACTTCGATGCCCTGGTCCCCAACACCATGCCCAAATCCCTGCTGGTTATCGGTTCCGGTGCCATCGGCATCGAGTTTGCGAGCTTTTTCAACACCTTCGGCGCCGACGTGACGGTCGTCGAGGTGATGAAGCAGGTGATGCCCGTGGAAGACGAGGAAATCTCCAAACTGGCCCGCAAGCAGCTTGAAAAGCATGGCATGAAGATCATGACTTCGGCGAAAGTCACCAAGCTCGATAAAGCCGCCAATTCCGTCACCTGCACCATTGAAGACGAAAAGGGCAAGTCCCATCAGATCACCGTCGACCGGGTGATTTCGGCAGTCGGTGTGGTCGGCAATATTGAAGGCATTGGGCTCGAGACAACCAAAGTCAAAACCGACCGCGGCTGCATTGTCGCCGATGAATTTTCACGTACCGCCGAGCCCGGCATCTATGCCATCGGCGATGTTGCCGGTCCACCCATGCTGGCCCACAAGGCCGAACATGAGGGGGTGATCTGCGTTGAGAAGATTGCCGGTCTGAAAAACGTCCATGCCATGGATAAATCCCAGATCCCCGGCTGCACCTATTGCCATCCGCAGGTCGCCAGCGTTGGCCTGACCGAAGCCAAGGCAAAAGAACAGGGCTATGCCATCAGGGTCGGGCGCTTTCCGTTCATCGGTAACGGCAAGGCCATTGCCCTTGGCGAAGCCGACGGCCTGATTAAAACCATTTTCGATGAAAAGACCGGGCAATTGCTCGGTGCCCACATGGTCGGCCATGAAGTGACTGAGCTTATCCAGGGATATGTGGTGGCCATGGGGCTGGAGACCACCGAGGAAGAGTTGATGCATACGGTGTTCCCGCATCCGACGCTGTCAGAGATGATGCATGAATCAGTCCTCGACGCCTATGGCCGTGTTATTCATATGTAGGTCCGGGTTCCGGCGCACCGTGTTTGGCGGTGCGCTGTCGGCGTTGCTGTGTCTGAGCCACACGGCCCGCACCAGCGAGGCTGAAAAAGGCTGCCGCGAAGCCTATGCCGATCACGCCAATACGATTTTTGCCTGCAACGTGGTCATCGCCTCGCCGTCGGTGCCGATTCCGCAGTTGATCCGTGCCCTGGAAATCCGCGCCCAGGCCCTGCTGTCGACGGGTAAACCGGAACTGGCCCTTGTTGATTATACGCACGCCATCGGCTACCTGCCGGCGGGAAAGCTGCAGGGTTATATCCTTTATCTGCGGGGAAAAACCTATCTGATCCATTTGGCAGACCAATTGCCGAACGCGCTCGCCGATCTGCAGCGCGCCAACCGGCAGGCACCGGGCAACACCCGGATTCTGGAAGCCCTGGCCACGGCCTATGGAAAAGCCGGACAGACGGTGGATGCCATCCGTATCGCATCAGAGGCCATCGCCTCGGACCGGCGCTCCGTCACTGCCCTGCAAATTCGCGCCGAGTCTTATGAAAAACGCGGGCAGATACGCCAGGCGCTGGATGACCTGGATGCCTTGCTGGCGGAGTCGCCGCACGATCCTGATCTTATGATCTGGCGCGGCCGCATCCATCAAAGGCGCAATAATCTCTACGCCGCCCTGGCCGATTACCGCAATGCAGCGCGCCTGCGATCCGATGCCGATCTGCTGGCCCGTATCCAAAGGCTTGAACAACAGATCGGAAAATGATGAGGTGACGCCTGGTCTTTGCAGATCAGGCACAGTGCCTGCGTTTTAACCCGCTTCACCTGAACCGACATGAGGCCATGGAAAACAAAACCGAGCAGAAACCGGTGACGCCGCCAAATCAGCGGTTCTATGCCGACATGCCCAGTTTTGGGGATTTTTCACAGATAACGGAAATCAGCCACTACCGGCCGGCCCCCGATGACTGGCTGGTCGTCATTGCCGATATCCGGGGTTCGACCGATGCGATCCTTGCCGGCCGCTACAAAGACGTCAATATGGTCGGCGCCGCGACCATTACCGCCGTCATCAATGTCACCCACCCGCACGAGACACCCTTTGTTTTCGGCGGCGACGGCGCAACCCTGATGATCCCGCCGCAGTCCTTGCCCGCTGTGCGCCAGGCGTTGGTGAAAACCCGTCATCTGGCGAAAGCTCAATTTGGCCTGAACTTACGCATCGGGGCGGTGCCGGTGCACCGGGTCCGTGCCGAAAACACCGACGTGCTGGTCGCCAAATACCGCCTCAGCCCCGGTAACCACATGGCCGTTTTCTATGGCGGCGGTGTCAGCCTGGCTGACCAGCTGATCAAGCAGGACGACGGCAGCCAGGGTTATCTGTTCGACGACGAACCGACCGACGGAGACCTCAATCTGGGCGGCCTGTCGTGCCGCTGGGAGCCGTTGGCGGCGCGCCGCGGTGTGATGCTGAGCATGCTGATCCAGGCCCTGCCCGATAAAGCGCGGTCACCCGCAGCCATCTACCACTCTGTCCTGCAGGACCTGGCCCAGGTCCTCGCCAGCGACCCCGAAGCCAACAAGCCGGTAGGCACCGAAAATATTAAGTTTCGCTGGCCGCCGAAAGGGCTTGAGGCGGAAGCCCGCACATCCGGCGGCCGGGCCAGCTACCCCTGGCGATTGCTCCGCCTGTATGGTGTTTCCCTGTTCCAGTTGTTTCTCCATCGCTTTGGGTTGAAAGCCGGTAGCTATGATGCGCCGCTCTACAATGCCGAGCTCCGGGCCAATTCGGATTTCCGGCGCTTCGATGACACTTTGCGCATGGTCCTCGACTGCACGGAACAGGAAGTTACGGCGATCACCAGCGTGCTCAATGCATTTAGAGGGCAGGGGACGATTGCCTACGGCCTGCATGAGGCTGACAGTGCGCTGATGACCTGCCTGGTGTTCAGCCTGACCGACGGCGAGCATGTGCATTTCATCGATGGCGCCGACGGCGGCTTTTCCATCGCCGCCCGCGGCCTCAAGCAGCAACTGGCGGCGGGGGTAGGGGGAGATCAAGGTCCCGGGACCGATCAGTGATAATCAGGGGCCGCGCCTCCCTCCCTTGTTGCCAGAGAGATAACCGGCGTTTCCGTTGAAGACATCGGATGTGAATGCATCTGGCCAGAGCGGTGACAGGAAAACTCACCGACACAGGGGAATATATGCTAGGTAAATGGAATGACGTGCTGCACCGCGCGTTCGTCTGTCGCACTGAAAAGGAATTCTGCGCGGCTGTAACCATCTCGCCCACCCCGTTGGTAACCGTCTACCTGGTTGAGTTCCTCGGTTAAATATAAGGATTCGGTTAGGCGATACAGAAATGAAAGATACTTACAAAAAGAACAGCCTGTCGCTGATGGGAGCCGTCTCCATGGGCACCGGCGTCATGATTGGTGCCGGAATTTTTGCACTAACCGGTCAGGTGGCAGAGCTCGCAGGCCCCCTGTTTCCGCTGGCTTTTCTTGCCGCTGCTGTTGTAACCGGGTTCAGCGCTTACTCTTATATCAAGATGGCGAACGCTTATCCGTCGGCTGGTGGCATAGCGATGTTTCTTCAGAAAGCCTATGGGCCCGGTGTTATGACGGGAGCATGCGCATTGCTGATGGCTTTCTCAATGGTTATCAACGAGAGCCTGGTGGCCCGGACGTTCGGCACATATGTCCTGCAACTTTTCGATATTGAGCAGACCCGTTTGCTTGTCTCGGCACTCGGGGTTGGTCTCATCATCTTTGCATTTCTGGTTAATATTTCCGGAAACAAACTGGTCGGTGTTTTTTCACTGGTGATGGCGTTGCTCAAAATTGGCGGGATCGTTGCGTTTGCCGTCGCCGCCTTATGGGCTTCGGGGTTAAGCTTTGAAGCGGCAAGCACTGTTGACGCGGCAACCCGGCCCGAGGGGTTTATCGCCGCCGTCGCACTGGCCATCCTGGCCTATAAGGGGTTCACGACAATCACAAACAGCGGGTCAGAAATTATTGACCCCCATCGCAACGTTGGTCGTGCCATTATTATTTCAATCACAGTATGCGTGGTCATTTATACGCTGGTCGCCTATGCGGTGGGCTCGACCCTGACTTTGTCTGAGATCATCCGCGCCAAAGACTTCTCGATGGCGGAGGCGGCGCGACCGGCATTTGGTGACTATGGACTTTGGTTCATGGTCGCCTTGGCAATTATTGCAACGGGGTCGGGTCTTCTTGCCAGTGTTTTTGCGGTGTCGCGCATGCTCGCCATGCTGACCGAAATGAAACTGATCCCGCACAGCCACTTCGGCATGTCGGGTCGTATTCAAAAGCACACATTGGTCTATACAGTGGTCATCGCCTCGCTGCTGACCGTTTTCTTCGACCTCAGCCGCATAGCCTCGCTGGGAGCCATCTTTTATCTTGTCATGGACATTGCTGTGCATTGGGGAGTATTTCGGTATTTGCGTCAGGACGTGGGTGCCAACCCCATTGTCCTTTTAAGCGCAATCGGCCTTGATGTGCTGGTTCTGGGCGCGTTCCTTATGATGAAAGTGCAATCAGACATCTTCATTCTTATTGTATCTGCCATTGGCATTGCCATCATATTTGTCTTTGAGGCGGTGTATCTTGGGCGACGCCAGGACTCGCAAAACGGCCCGCATAGCGGACATTCCCATTAAGGCATGGCGGTTTCTGCTGGACTTCCCGTTCTTTCGGTTGCTGTTGATCACAAGGCAATTCCCTAGGCCAGCAGGGCATAGACAATGAGGAGAGGACCCGGTGAAAACAGCAAACGATCACAGCGGCCACCACAAAGGGAAACCGCCCATAAATTGGCGAGCCGTTTTCCTTGTTGCGGCTTTTGTCATCGTTCTGGTCTCGGTTTATGTGTTTCTGCCAATTGCGGAATGGACCCGGTTTTTAGAAGGCGACGCATTTCGCCAATGGGTACGCGATGCCGGTTATCTGGGCCCGTTCCTGCTCATAGTCGCAATGGCCACCGCAGTGGTTTTCAGCCCCCTGCCGAGTGCGCCGATCACCATTGGAGCCGGGGCCCTGTTCGGTCATTTATGGGGAACGGTTTATGCGCTGATCGGTGCCGAAATCGGTGCTGTCATCGCCTTCGAAATTGCCCGAAGGCTGGGGCGTTCACACATCGAGAAATGGGAGAGCGCAATACCGCAGCTATCACACTTTAGCTCGCAGAGGCGTTTGGCCCTGGCGGTGTTTATAGCCCGCCTGCTGCCGGCAATCTCCTTTGATATCATCAGCTATGCAGCCGGCTTGTCGGCGATGCGGCGCTGGCCTTTTGCCATCGCCACAGGCCTGGGAATGATCCCCGCGACATTTCTTTTTACCCATCTGGGAAGCGGTCTCGGGGCCTCGCAGGACCAGCTTCTCAACGTGCTTCTTACCCTGGGAGTGCTGGGGGGCTTCTCGATCCTGGCCCTGTTGTTCCGGAAATCCTCTGTTTTACCAGAACCCGGAGGCACGGACGATTAAAGCTCTTTCGGAGAATCACCCGGATACAGGGGATCGTCCGGCGAACCACCTCTCGACGTCCTGATGATTTCACTTTAAGCTCAACTGCAGGCATAAATCCTTAAAGCCAGACTGTCGGCAAGGGGTTGATCTGGCCGTCCTGAGGGGATGTTATCGAGGGCAGGGGGATGTCGGAAACATGTAACGGACCTGGTTATCCCGTAAGGACCAAATAACGGCGGTTGAATATTCACGAACCCCATTGGGTTTTTCAAAGCATTGGGTTTTTCAAAAAGGGCTATACGAATGGATGTCACATTAATTGTCGTGCTGATTGTTTTTGTACTGATCATTTTCTATGTGGTTGCAATCTATAACAAACTGGTGGCGCTGAACAATCGTTTCAAAAATGGTTTTGCACAGATCGAGGTGCAATTAAAACGGCGGTATGATCTGATTCCCAATCTTATTGAGACTGCCAAGGGCTATATCAAGCACGAGCGCGAAACCCTGGAGGCGGTGATTGAGGCGCGCAATAAAGCGGCCAATATGCTGTCCAGCGCAGCTGCGGATCCGGGCAATGCTGCCGCCATGAAGGAATTGATTGGTGCCGACGGCAAACTGGCCGGCGCGATGACGAATTTCAGCATGTTGATGGAGGCCTATCCGGACCTGAAAGCCAATCAGAACATGATGCAGTTGAGTGAAGAGCTTACCAGTACAGAAAACAAGGTTTCCTTCGCCCGCCAGGCGTTTAACGATCAGGTGATGGCCTATAACATCTACAAGCAAAGTTTCCCGCCGGTTGCCTTCGCTTCCCTGTTCGGGCATGGGCCGGATGCAGGCCTGCTGGAATTTGAAGACAGCGAAGCCATTCAAGCCGCGCCAAAGGTATCGTTTTAAGTGTCGGTTTACATGTGGCCTGATAAATGAACTTTTTTGAAGCGCAAGCCCGCAGCCGCAAAAATACGGTTCAGCTTGTCTGCCTGTTCGCGGTCGCCGTCGTCAGCCTGATTGTCATGACCAATCTCCTGGTGATGGTTGCAATCGGGTATTTCAACGACCAGCAACTACAGGGCGGCGGGAGTTGGCTTTCGCAAATGGATTGGTCGATGGTTGCCACCATTAGCGCGGCTGTCTGTGTCGTGATACTGGCTGGCAGTCTCTACAAGATCATGGTCCTGTCAGGTGGCGGAAAATCCGTTGCTGAGGCACTCGGCGGCAGGCTGGTTCCGCAAAATTCGGATGATCTGAAGCAACGCAGATTGTTGAATGTGGTCGCGGAAATGGCGATTGCGTCCGGCACTCCGGCGCCGCCGGTTTATGTGCTGGCGGATGAGCCGGGGATCAATGCCTTCGCCGCCGGTTTCTCGCCGCGCGATGCGGTCATCGGGGTGACCCAGGGGGCGATCGATCATTTTGACCGGGATCAGCTGCAGGGCGTTATCGCCCATGAATTCAGCCATATTTTTAATGGAGATATGCGCCTCAACATGCGCCTGATGGGGGTTCTCCATGGCATTCTGATGATCGGCGCTATCGGCTATTTTATTACCCGCTCCGTTTCCCATGCAAGGCCTAGCGGTAAGAACGGAAAAGGCGTCGCCGGAATCATGGTGTTGGGCATCGGGCTGATGGTCGTCGGATACGCCGGGACGTTTTTTGGTTCCCTGATCAAGGCCGCGGTGAGCCGGCAACGGGAATACCTGGCCGATGCCTCGGCGGTCCAGTTTACCCGCAATCCTGACGGGATAGCCGGCGCATTGAAGAAAATCGGCAGCATCACGATTGGCTCGAAACTGGAAAATCCCGGCGCGCCTGAAGTCAGCCATGCCTTCTTCGCCCAGGGCGTTTCCAGTTTTATGGAAGCCTTCTCCGCCACGCACCCGCCGTTGGCCAAGCGCATTCTTCGCATTGACCCCCATTGGGATGGCAAATTTGTTTTCACCGACAACACCGAATAATCTCAAGAGGCGCAGGAGACCGACAAGAAACAAACCTCACCAGGGCAGGACCAGGCCAGGAAGATTGCCACTGTCGTTGCCGGTGCCGTCATGGCTGATGTGGCAAGCGCCATTGATGACATCGGTAATCCAACCCAGCAATCAATCGCCTATGCCCGCACCCTGATATCAGAGCTGCCGCCGGTCATTACAGACGCTGTGCGCACGCCCTATGGGGCCCGCGCCGTTATTTATTCCCTGCTGCTTGATCCGGACCCCGACGTGCGCCGCCGGCAATTGAAACATCTGCAAACCCATGCCGATCTGGATGTCCTGGCGTTGATGCAAAAACTCAAGCCGGAAATAGATGATCTGGATATTAAATTTCGACTGCCGCTGATCGATATCGCGATCCCGGCGCTCAGGCAGCTGTCACTTCCCCAGTACAAGGTATTCAGGAAAAACCTGGTCGAGTTGGTTCAGGCGGATAGCCGGGTCAGTCTGCTGGAATGGGCGCTACAGAAAATTCTGCTAAGCCATCTCAACGGCCAGTTCTTCAAGCTGACAGATCCGTATCTGCCGCCTTGCAGTCTCAATCAGCTCAGGAAAGAAACAGGGATGATCCTGTCGGCAATGGCCTATGCCGGTCATAAAAATCAAATTCAGACTGAAGAGGCTTTTTTTGCCGCAGAAAAATCTATGGGGTTCAGGGGCCTGAGTTTGCTGACAACAAACAAACTGAAAGTTTCAGATCTGGATCAGTCGCTGCAAAAACTTGCCAGGCTGAAACCGCTGGACAAGCAACTGCTGCTGAAGGCCTGTGCCACAAGTATTGTCTATGACCAAATCATATCACCAACTGAAATGGAAGTTCTGCGCGCCTTTTCAGGCGCCCTAAACTGCCCGATGCCGCCCCTGGCTTTGGGATAGGGCCACGACTGATTAATGCGGGAGCTTTTATACCGCTATCTGATGAACGACGAGGTGCCATCGTCCGTTTGGCCCGGGCGATGACAAACATGTGAAATCAGGTTTTCATAATTCAGCGAATGGCACTGGTTCGGGCTGGGGTATAACCGTTTAATTGTCAAATGCTGCTTTCAAAGCCAACAGGAGATATCAAGATGCCCGCATCGACCGAACGGTTTACCTTTCCCGGCGCTTCCGGCGCGGAGCTGGCGGCGCGCCTTGATAGGCCCGATGGCGTGCCGAAGGCCTATGCCCTGTTTGCCCATTGCTTCACCTGCAGCAAGGATATTTTTGCCGCCAGCCGCATCGCCGCCGGCCTGACCGAAGCCGGGATTGCCGTGCTGCGGTTCGATTTCACCGGCCTCGGCGGCAGTGAAGGGGAGTTCGCCAACACCAATTTTTCATCGAACGTTGAGGATCTGGTGGCCGCCGCCAATCATATGCGCAGCCATCTGCAGGCACCGGCAATTCTGATCGGTCATTCCCTGGGCGGTGCCGCAGTTCTGGCGGCAGCCGGGCAGGTGCCGGAAGCCAGGGCCATTGCGACCATCGCCGCCCCCGCTGATCCGGCCCACGTCACCCGTCATTTTCAGTCCTCGCGGGCCGAGATTGAAGCCACCGGTGAAGCCGAGGTATTGCTGGTCGGGCGACCGTTTCGCATCAAAAAACAGTTTCTCGATGACATTGAGGGCCACAAGCTGGAGCAGCATATCGCAAGCCTCAAAAAGGCCCTGCTGATCTTTCATTCCCCCGTTGATGCAAGCGTTGGCATTGAAAATGCCGGTTTGATTTTTAAGGCCGCCAAACATCCGAAAAGTTTCGTGTCGCTCGACAAAGCCGACCATCTGCTGTCCGATCGCGCCGATGCGGCCTATGTGGCAACCGTTATCGCCGCCTGGGCCGGGCGCTATCTGGAAGGTGCCGATGGTGCGGTGCCCGCACTGCCAGAACCGATCGAAGGCACCGTCGCCGTCGCCGAAACCGGAACCGGTCGCTTCAGCAATGCCATCATTACCGGCTCCGGCCACCTGCTGAACGCTGACGAGCCAAAATCAGTGGGCGGTGACGACACGGGGCCATCGCCTTATGATTTGTTGCTGGCCGCACTGGGGGCGTGTAAATCCATGACCATGCGCATGTACGCCGAACGCAAGGGCTACAAGCTGGAGCGCGCTGAAGTCCGTCTCCGGCACGACAAAGTTCACGCGGAAGACTGCCAAAAATGCGAGACCAAAACCGGCAAGGTTGACCAGATCAGGGCGGAGATCACGATTACCGGAGATCTGAGTGACGACGAACGCCAGAAGATATTTGAAATTGCCGAACGCTGCCCGGTGCATCGCTCGATCACCGGCGAAATCATCATCGAGGCGGAACTGAAGGGCTGAGCGGTATTCGGTTACCAGGTGGGTTTGCTGTCGATCAGGGCGATGATGTCTTCGGCGGGCATGGGTCTGGCCATATAATAGCCCTGGCCATAGTGGCATCCCAATTCACGCAGGGCATCCATCTGCGCCTTTTCCTCAATCCCCTCGGCGACGATATTCATGTCCAGTGACAGGGCCAGCTGGGCGATGGAGCTGACAATGCGGCGGCTGTTTTCCGCCTTATCCATGTTGATGACGAACTCGCGGTCAATTTTAAGGGTGTCGAGGGGAAACTGATGTAGGTAACTGAGGCTGGAATAGCCGGTTCCAAAATCATCAATGGCAATGGAAACGCCGGATTCCTTGATCTTGCGAAGGGCCTTGGCGGCATGGGCCGGGTCTTCAACCAACAGGGTTTCGGTCATTTCAAGCTTGATCATCGACGGGTCAACGGCGGCTTCGTTGATGATGGTGCTCAGTTCGTCAATCTCGGCCATTTCAGACAACTGCAGACCGGATACGTTAATGCTCATGAACAGTTTGTGCTGATCACCGAAAACCGCGGCAAAACGTTTTGAAAAATCCACATGGTCCTCAATCGCCAGTTTCAGAGACCAGCGCCCAAGCTCGACAATCAGGCCTGTTTCTTCCGCCAGGGGAATAAATTCAACCGGCGAGATAAAGCTGCCATCACTCTTTTTCCAGCGCATCAGGGCTTCAAATCCGGCGATGTGACCGGATTTCAGGGAAATGATCGGTTGGTAATTGAGCACGAACTGATCGATGTCCAGGCCATGGCGCATGTCTTTTTCGTCTTCGATCCGACGCAGCGCGATCTGGCGGGCTTGTTCAAGGGTCGGGTCGAAGTCCGGCGGTCCGTCGCGCAGGCCCGACATTTTGCGCTGGGCTTCGCGAAACCGGTTGACCATGACCCGCATCAGCATATTCATCAACGGATCCGCCGCCATGATCGGGCGCTGAAAGCGGGACCGCTGCATGACCACGACTTCGGTATCTTCAAGCGCGGTGACGGTTGCCGAGCGCGGCGCGTCATCAATCATCGACATTTCGCCAAACAATTCGCCCTTGCCAAGGATCGCGATGATAATCTTTTCGCCGTCGCTTTCAAACGACACCTCAACCTGGCCGCGTTCAATGATATAGGCGTTGCGGGCAGGGTCGCCGGAGCGAAAAATCTCCTGGCCGGCTTCGAACCGCTCAGAAAAGACCATCCTGGACATCAGCCGCAGCTCCCAATTGTTTGCTTTTAAATTCAATGACCTACACCTTCTGATTTATAAGCGAAGACTGCAAATAAAAAAGTGATGGAGAACACAGATGAGTGAATGTTTGGAAAATCCGGTGTAATAAGCGATAGTCGCGCAAGCGGGAATTAAAGGTTCAGGCAATGTCTAATATCGAGAATATACGCAAACACCGGCATCCGGAAAAAGTCAACAAACCGGTCAATCCGGTGATCCGCAAACCGGACTGGATCCGGGTCAAGGCGCCGACCTCAAAAGCCTATGGGGAAACCCGTAAACTGATGCGTGATAACAACCTGCACACGGTCTGTGAAGAGGCGGCCTGCCCCAACATCGGTGAATGCTGGTCGGCCAAACATGCCACGGTGATGATCCTCGGTGGCATTTGCACGCGGGCCTGTGCGTTCTGCAATGTGGCCACCGGCAAACCCAACCCGGTCGACCTGCTGGAACCTGAAAACCTGGCCGCATCCGTCAAACAAATGGGCATGCGTCACATCGTCATCACATCCGTTGACCGCGATGACCTGGCAGACGGCGGCGCCTTTCAGTTCGTCCGCTGCCTGGAGCTGATCCATGAAAGTTCACCGGGGACAACCATCGAAATCCTGACGCCGGATTTTCGCGACAAGAAGGGCGCGCTGGAACCGATCATCAAGGCCCGCCCGGACGTCTTCAATCACAACCTGGAAACCGTGCCGCGCCTGTATCCGTCGATCCGTCCGGGGGCGCGTTATTTCAATTCCCTGAAACTGCTGAGCGATGCCAAAGCCCTCGACCCGAGCCTGTTTACCAAATCAGGGATCATGGTCGGGCTCGGCGAAACCCGCGAAGAAGTCCTGCAGGTGATGGATGATCTGCGCTCGGCCGATGTGGATTTTCTGACCATCGGCCAGTATCTGGCGCCAACCCCGCGCCATGCCCCGATCGATCGGTTCGTTACCCCCGCCGAGTTCGAGGAGTTCAAGCGGCTGGCCCTGGCCAAGGGCTTTCTGCACGTGGCGTCGTCGCCGCTGACCCGCTCTTCCTACCATGCCGATGATGATTTTGCGCAGCTTCGTGACGCCCGCCTGGCGAAACTGGCAAACACCTAGCGGCAATGCCGACCCACGCGGAAACCCGCCAGCTCCCCTATGCAGCCGATGATCTGTATGCCCTGGTTTCGGATATTGAAAAATATCCTGAATTCCTACCCTGGTGCATCGGCCTCAGGGTGCGCAAGCGGGAAGCCGCGGTGATTACCGCGGATATGATTATCGGCTTCAAGGTGTTCCGCGAAAAGTTCACAACCCGGGTCACGCTTGATCCGAAAGTGCGCATTGATGTGGAATACCTGAACGGTCCGTTCAAATATCTGAATAACCACTGGATCTTCAATCCGGTTGGCGACAGCGCCTGTGAAATCGATTTTTTTGTCGATTTCGAGTTCAGGTCAGTGATCCTGCAAAAGGCCATCGGTGTGGTCTTCAACGAAGCCGTGCAAAAAATGATCAATGCCTTCGAGGCCCGCGCGCACAAGGTTTATGGCACAAACCGACCGGCTGCCTGAAAATCTTCATCCGCCTTGGGGCATTTGCCGGAAGAGGCGAACAGACCCATTCGCGTGATTGCGGTCACGCAGACTTATGGCTGTTCCTGGCCACATACCCGCCGCAATTCACCCGCATGCTTTTCGGGTGAAAAGGGCCAGAAGGGGTCACTACCAGTTAGTTTCCTCCCCCCTTGTGGGGGAGGATTAAGGTGGGGGGAGAAGCGAT
>JABMNT010000059.1 GCA_013203595.1 Rhodospirillales bacterium | reverse complement strand
GGCAATTGCCACGCGTTGTTGTTCGCCGCCGGAAAGCGCCGAAGGGCGATGCTGCAAACGATGGCCCAGGCCTACCCGTTCGAGCAGTCTGGAGGCTTTCGCCGTCGCGTCACGGGCGCCCGATAACAGCATCGGCAGCGCCGCATTCTCAAGGGCAGTCATCGCCGGGACAAGATGGTAGGATTGGAAAACGATACCAATATCGCGGCGGCGTAAATGGGTTCGCTCGGCCTCTGTTGCCTGGGTCAAATCATGGCCAAGGACCTGAACTGTCCCACTGTTGGCGACTTCCAATCCACCCATCAGGGCGATCAGTGATGATTTTCCGGACCCGGAGGGCCCCATAACGGCAACGATTTCTCCGGCACGTATATCCAGATCGAGCCCGCGAAGGACCTCGATTTCGCCCTCCGGCGTCGGGTAAGAGAGTTTCGCCTTTTCGAGATGAACAACGGTCGCGGGGCGTTTGGGATCTTCAAGCACGCACAAGTCTCCTTTTTGCCAAGAGATGGTCCTGTTGTCAGCGCGTTTCAAGCACCTTCCGGGAAATGCTTAATGCGGTACGATTGTGCAATCTGTTTTTGCCGGTTGCAGGCAAAACGGCGGAAGGCGCCGCGCTTCATTAAATTAACCGAATCCACAAATTAACCGAATCCACAGGCCTGGCAAAATGCGCAGCCGTGCTTATAAAAAAACCCCGCACACCGGAGTGCGCGGGGCCGGGGTTGTCTGCAACAACAATCCCTAGCGGTATTGGAAATACCACTGCCAAAGCATGCGTCTTCCGGCGGCGGAGATCAATTGATATGCAGAGTGAATTTTGGCAAAAATAATGATTAAAAAATAATCAATATTTTTATTATGATTAAAAACTATGCATAAAATGATAGGTTTTTTTTAGTATCGAATCCTGATCTGACAGCAGAATATCCGCTACTCCCTTGATACTAAGTGTTTTAATTCAAAATCACCGCCAATCCCTAAAACTGGCCCGCTTATTGAAATAGATTGCCTACTGCAACAACAAACTCTAGCGGAGAATTTTATGAAAAAGACATTTAAAGCGGTCGCCATTGCTGGCGCTGTAGCCGCAACTTTTGTTTACGGGGGGGCCGTTCAGGCTGCCGAGACAATCAAGGTCGGGGTTCTGCATTCCCTGTCGGGAACCATGGCGATCAGTGAAACCACCCTGAAAGACACGGTGCTGATGATGATCGATGACATCAACGCCAAAGGGGGATTACTGGGCAAGAAGCTGGAAGCTGTGGTCGTTGATCCCGCCTCCAACTGGCCGCTGTTCGCGGAAAAGACCCGCGAGCTGATCGAAAAGGAAAAGGTCGACGTGATCTTTGGCTGCTGGACCTCGGTGTCGCGCAAATCCGTATTGCCGGTCATCGAAGAACTGAACGGCATGCTGTTCTATCCGGTTCAGTATGAAGGCGAAGAAAGCTCGCGCAATGTGTTCTACACCGGTGCGGCACCGAACCAGCAGGCGATTCCGGCGGTCGAATATCTGATGGGCGAAGAGGGCGGCGAAGCCAAACGCTGGGTTCTGCTGGGCACCGATTATGTCTATCCCCGCACCACCAACAAGATTCTGCGCGCCTTTCTCAATTCCAAGGGCGTCAAGGACGCCGACATCATGGAAAACTACACCCCGTTTGGTCATTCTGACTGGCAGACCATTGTTGCCGACGTCAAGAAGTTCGCCTCCGCCGGCCTGAAAACCGCAGTGGTCTCGACCATCAACGGCGATGCCAATGTGCCTTTCTACAAGGAACTGGGTAACCAGGGGATCAAGGCCGAAGACATTCCCGTGGTCGCCTTCTCGGTCGGCGAGGAAGAACTGGCCGGTCTCGACACCAAGCCGCTGGTTGGTCACCTGGCCGCCTGGAATTACTTCATGAGCGAAGAATCTCCGGCCAACGCCGCCTTCATCAAGAAATGGCACGCCTTCATCAAGGACGAAAAGCGACCGACCAACGATCCCATGGAAGCTACCTATATTGGCTTCAATATGTGGACCCAGGCGGTGCAGCAGGCAGGCACCACCAGCGTCGATGCCGTGCGCCAGGCCATGTATGGTCAGAAAGTTGAAAACCTGACCGGCGGCGTGGCGGTCATGAATACCAACCACCATCTCTCCAAGCCGGTTCTGATCGGTGAAATCCAGGCCAATGGCCAAATTGAAACCGTCTCCAAAACCGATGGTCTGGTGGTTGGTGACGCCTGGTCTGATTTCATTCCGGAAAGCGCCAAACTGACTGCAGACTGGACCTACCCGTGGGTCTGCGGAAACTGCGAAAAGCCGATGCATATGAGCATGAAGTAAGTCGCAGTCCCAACCGGCCGAGGTGGTCCTCCCCGCCTCGGCCGTTTTTTTTATCCAACCGTCAGGTCTGTTTTTGATGACGCGCACACTCTCATGTATCCTGCTCAGTTTTTTCATTTTCGCTGCGACCGGCACCACAGTCTTTGCCGATGTCGCATCCGATATCGATAAACTGTCGGCGAAAAGTACCAATGTGAAAATCGCCGCCATCGAACGCCTGGTTGCATCCGGCGAGCCGGTGGTGGTTGCTGTTCTGACGGCCTTTCTTGAGGGCAATCTGTATGCCCGCAAAGCGGACGGAAAGATCATAATCGGCAAAACCATCTCCGGCAGGTTTACGGTTAGCGATCCCCTGGCCGGCGACGATCTGGGCGCGGTCAAGAAAGCGGCGCTCGATAAAATAAGAATCAACAACCGCCTGCGGACCATTGTCCGTGGTGCGCTCGGCGGCCTGACCCTGCTAAGCCCGGACAAGTCCCAGCGTCTGACCGCAGCCCGGGATGTTTTCAAGAGCCAGGACATTGAAGTGATCACCTTGCTGGAAAAAGCCATCGCCAAGGAGACCGATGACGCGGTAATGGTCGAATTCAGGCGTTCTCTGGCCGCCGTGCAGGCGACCAACAGCGAAGACGTGACGGTGCGTCTGGCGGCGATCAAGGTGCTCAGTGAATTTACCGATCAGGACGTGCGCGCCCTGATCGCATCGCTTATCGGCAGGGAAGCACCCGCAGAAACCGGAGCGCCGGAAAATCTGGTCCGCACCGCCGCTGAAAACGCCCTGGCAAGCATCGAGGCGCGCCTCAAAATCTGGGGCTATGTGGCCAGTATTTTTCAGGGCCTGAGTCTGGGCTCGGTGTTGCTGCTGGCGGCCATGGGCCTGGCCATTACCTTTGGCGTGATGGGCGTGATCAACATGGCGCATGGCGAAATGGTGATGCTCGGTGCCTATACCACCTATCTGGTGCAGGATCTGTTCAAAACCTATCTGGCCACTTATTTTGACTGGTCCATCCTGATCGCCATCCCCGCCGCCTTTATGGTCGCCGGCCTGTTCGGGGTGGTCATTGAACGCTGTGTCATCCGCTTTCTGTATGGCCGGCCGCTGGAAACCCTGTTGGCGACCTGGGGCATCTCGCTGATGCTGCAGCAGCTTGTAAGGTCCGTGTTCGGGCCGACCAATCAGGAAGTCTCGAACCCGACCTGGATGAGTGGCACCATCGAGGTAACCGGTGGCCTTGATCTGACCTACAACCGGATCTGGATCATGGTTTTCGCGGTTCTGGTATTTGCCCTGGTTACCATTCTTATGAAAAAGACCGCCTTTGGCCTGCGCATGCGCGCGGTCACCCAAAACCGCGCCATGGCGTCGTCCATGGGGATCCGCACCGGCTGGGTCGATGCCATGACCTTCGGGCTCGGCTCCGGGATTGCCGGCATGGCCGGGGTTGCCCTGTCGCAGATCGATAACGTTTCGCCCAACCTGGGTCAGGCCTACATCATCGACAGCTTTATGGTGGTGGTGTTCGGCGGGGTCGGCAATTTGTGGGGTACCGTGGTCGGCGCACTCAGTCTGGGCATCTTCAACAAGTTTCTGGAGCCCGTATCCGGCGCCGTTCTTGCCAAGATCCTGGTGCTGGTAGCGGTTATTCTGTTCATTCAGAAGCGCCCGCGCGGGCTGTTTGCACTCAAGGGACGGGCGGTCGAGGGATGAGCAGCATGATCGCAAATACCACCGGCCCGGTGACGGCCCTGGTCATGGGCAGCCGCGGTGCCCGGATCACCATGGCCCTCCTGCTGGGAGCGGCGATCCTGGTGCCGGCCCTTAACCTTTTGCTGCCTGAAACATCGGTTTTTCATGTGCCCAATTATCTGGTCAGCCTGATGGGCAAATACCTGTGCTTTGCCCTGCTGGCGCTGAGCGTCGATCTGATCTGGGGCTATTGCGGTATCCTCAGCCTCGGGCACGGGGCGTTTTTCTCACTCGGCGGTTATGCCATGGGCATGTATCTGATGCGCCAGATCGGTGATCGCGGTGTTTACGGCAACCCCGAACTGCCCGATTTCATGGTGTTTCTCAACTGGCAGGAATTGCCCTGGTACTGGTACGGTTTCGATAACTTCGCCTTCGCCATGGTCATGGTTCTCGTGGTGCCCGGCCTGCTGGCCTTTGTCTTCGGCTGGTTCGCCTTTCGCTCGCGGGTCACCGGGGTTTATCTGTCAATTAT
This sequence comes from Rhodospirillales bacterium, assembly GCA_013203595.1. Classification (GTDB taxonomy): domain Bacteria; phylum Pseudomonadota; class Alphaproteobacteria; order Rhodospirillales; family Casp-alpha2; genus JABMNT01. Next base: position 44,814 of record JABMNT010000059.1, on the reverse strand, counting down.
TTCGCAGGCCATGACCTTTGCGCTGCTGCTCGCCTTCTTCCGCAACGACATGGGTTTTGGCGGCAATAACGGGCTCACCGATTTCAAGGAAATCCTGGGCTTTGATCTGACGTCCAATGCCGTGCGCGCCGCCCTGTTTGCCAGTTCCGCCCTGGCTGTTGCCTTCGGCTATCTGCTGTGTCGGTTCATTGTCACCTCGAAATACGGCCGGGTGCTGGTCGCGGTCCGTGATTCGGAAAGCCGTACCCGGTTTCTGGGCTACCGGGTCGAGCACTACAAGCTGCTCGCCTTCACCGTGTCGGCAGTGCTGGCCGGGATTGCCGGCGCCCTCTATGTGCCGCAGGTCGGGATCATCAATCCCAGCGAGTTTTCACCGGCAAATTCCATCGAGATCGTGATCTGGGTGGCGGTCGGCGGCCGCGGCTATCTGCACGGTGCCATTCTGGGCGCCATTGTCGTCAACTATGCGAAGACCTATTTCACCGGCGCCCTGCCGGAAGTCTGGCTGTTCATGCTGGGCGGGCTGTTTATCGCCACAACCCTGTTCCTGCCAAAGGGGATCGTCGGTCTCATGGAGAAAATGAAAAAAAAGCCACCCGCCAAACCGGCAGCCGAACATGGGCTCACCCAGGGGGCGGGAGACTGACATGGCTGATCAGCAAACCGAGCTCGTCGCACCCGGCGACACAATCCTCTATCTGGATGGCGTATCGGTCAGTTTCGACGGGTTCAAGGCCCTCAATGCACTGAGTTTCTACGTGGCGGCGGGCGAACTGCGCGCCATCATCGGCCCCAACGGTGCCGGTAAAACCACAATGATGGATGTCATCACCGGCAAAACCAAACCGGACGAAGGCATGGTCTTGTTTAAAACCCATACGGATCTGACCCGCCTTGATGAAACCCGGATCGCCAACTTAGGCATCGGACGTAAATTCCAGAAACCCACGGTGTTTGAAAATCACACGGTTTTCGAGAACCTGGAACTGGCTCTGGCCGGTGACCGCCGGGCGCTGACCGCGCTGTTGGCGCGCCTGTCCGGCGAGGACCGGGACCGGATTTCGGAAGTGCTGGAAATCATCTCCCTGACGGAGATGCGCCAACAGGCTGCCGGCGAACTGTCGCACGGCCAGAAGCAGTGGCTGGAAATCGGCATGCTGCTGATGCAGGACCCGGAATTGCTGCTGGTCGACGAGCCGGCCGCCGGGATGACCGATTCGGAAACCGCGCAGACGGCGGAAATGCTGAAGGGTATTGCCAAATCCCATTCCGTTGTGGTTGTTGAACACGATATGGATTTTGTCAGGTCCCTGGAAAGCCGGGTCACCGTGTTGCATGAAGGCGCGGTGCTGGCCGAGGGCTCGCTGGAGAATGTACAGAATAATGAACGGGTCATTGAAGTTTATCTGGGGCGCTGAGCATGCTGAAAGTTGAAAATGTTGATTTATACTACGGCGCCAGCCAGGCCCTGAAAAAGGTCAATCTGGTTGCAGACAAAACCGGTGTGACCTGTGTGATGGGACGCAACGGAGTCGGCAAGACCAGTTTACTGCGTGCCATCGCCGGCCAGCAGGCGATCCAGTCGGGTTCGATTGAATGGGAAGGTCAGGACATAACGACCCTGCCGGCTCATGCCCGCGCCGCCCGCGGTGTCGCCTATGTGCCACAGGGCCGGGAGATTTTCCCGCTACTGACGGTTTATGAAAACCTGTGCACAGGGTTTGCCGCCCTCAAGCGTTCAGAGCGCAGGATTTCCACCGAAATTTTTGATTTGTTCCCGGTTCTCAAGGATATGCTCAATCGCCGGGGTGGTGATTTGTCGGGTGGCCAGCAGCAGCAGCTGGCGATTGCCCGGGCCCTGGTCACCCGGCCGCGCCTGCTTATTCTGGATGAGCCGACGGAAGGTATCCAGCCATCGATTATCAAGGATATCGAGCGCGTCATCCGGCTGCTTGCCAGCCGGGGAAATATGGCCATATTGCTTGTTGAACAGTATTTTGAATTTGCCCGCAATCTGGCGGAAACCTATGCGGTCATGGACCGGGGTGAAATCGTCATGCAGGGCCGCGGCGATGAAATGGTAGAACAAGATGTACGCCGATTCCTTACCGTCTAAGCCGCCATCGCCCATCGCCCCGGGGAAAGTTAAGGTCGAGGGCGCCGCACAGGTCCGCTTCGTTCTGAACGGGACGAAAACCGTGCTCAGGGACCTCTACCAGCGCGACCCTGTGCGCCTGTTGTTTCCTGACAATCCGCCGGGTGAGCTGACCATCGGGGTTCTGACCACCACCTCAGGCGGCCTGGTCGGCGGCGATAAAATCAATATCGACGTGGTCGCTGATCCAGACACCCAGGCGATGATCATGGCCCAGGCGGCGGAGAAGATCTATCGCTCGACCGGTGCCGACTGTCTGATTGATATTTCCATCCAGGCCGGTGATGGCGCCTGGTTCGAATGGCTGCCACAGGAAACCATCCTGCATCAGGGTGCGCGCATGCGCCGGCAAACCCGGCTGGCGCTGAACGGTGCGGCCCGTGTACTGGCCGGCGAATTTCTGGTGTTTGGCCGCCACGCCATGGGCGAGAAAATGACCGAAGGTCTGGTCCGAGACGCCTGGCAGGTCAGCATCGATGGCCGTGCCGTTTGGGCTGATGCCTTTCATATGGAAGGCGAGCTGGATAAACGGATTGATCATCCGGCCGGACTGGGTGGCGCCATCGGCCTGGCCAATGCGGTTTATGCGGGAGCCGATGCCGCCGGCCAGCTGGACTGGGTCAGAGAGCTGTTGAACAGCCAGGCGAACGTCCGCTCAGCGGCGACGCTGGTCAACGGCGTCTTGCTGGTGCGCTGGTTGGGCAAGGATGTGTTTTCCCTGCGCAAGGCGTTTGCGGAAGTGTGGATGGCGTTTCGTCATCGGGTCGGCGGACAGCCGCAAAAGCTGTCACGCCTTTGGCATATGTGAGCACCCCTCGGGGTGCTGTGGAGGAGGGAAAAGTGAATTTATCACCCAGGGAAAAAGATAAGCTGCTGGTCGCCATGGCCGCCGAGGTTGCCCGCAAACGGCTGGCGCGGGGCGTCAAACTCAATTACCCGGAAGCGATCGCGCTGATTTCGGACTTTGTGGTTGAGGGCGCCCGCGACGGCACCAGCGTTGCCGATCTGATGCGCGATGGTGCCAGTGTGATCAGCCGCGACCAGGTCATGGAGGGGATTTCCGAAATGATCCACGACATCCAGGTCGAAGCCACCTTTCCTGACGGGACCAAACTGGTCACCGTCCATAACCCGATACGCTAAGGGAGTATGCAGATGATTCCCGGAGAAACCTTTATCAAGGCGGGCGAGATTACCCTCAACGCAGGCCGCGACACCCAGGTTGTGAAAATCGCCAACAGCGGTGGCCGACCGGTGCAGGTAGGCTCGCACTATCATTTCTACGAAACCAATCCGGCGCTGGTGTTCGCGCGCGAACAGACCAAAGGCTTTCGCCTGGATATTCCGGCCGGAACCGCAGTCCGTTTCGAGCCCGGCCAGGAACGCGAAGTGACCCTGGTCCGCTATGCGGGCAGGCAGTCGATAACCGGCTTCAACGGACGCATGGCCGGCGGCCTGCCGGAAAACCGGGGGGAAAACTGATATGGCCTTTCAAATTGAACGCAACGCCTATGCCGCCATGTTCGGCCCGACCACCGGTGATAAGGTGCGGCTGGCGGATACCGATCTGATTATCGAGGTCGAAGCCGATCACACCTCCTATGGTGATGAGGTCAAATTTGGCGGCGGCAAGGTGATCCGCGATGGCATGGGCCAGTCCCAGGTGTCGCGCGCCGATGGTGCCGTTGATACGGTCATCACCAATGCGCTGATTGTCGATTACACCGGCATCATCAAAGCCGATATCGGAATCCGGGACGGGCGCATTGCCGCCATCGGCAAGGCCGGTAATCCGGATGTGCAGCCTGACGTGACGATCATCATCGGCCCCGGCACCGAGATTATTGCCGGCGAAGGCCGGATCGTCACCGCCGGTGGCATCGATGCGCATATTCACTGGATATGCCCGCAGCAGATCGATGATGCGCTGTATTCCGGGATCACCACCATGCTGGGCGGCGGCACCGGCCCTGCCGAGGGTACCAATGCGACAACCTGCACGCCCGGTCCCTGGCATATCGGGCGCATGCTGCAGGCCGCCGAAGGCCTGCCCATGAACCTTGGCTTCTTTGGCAAGGGCAACGCCTCGGACCCGAAAGGACTTGTCGAACAGGTCAACGCCGGGGTTTGCGGTCTCAAACTGCATGAAGACTGGGGCACCACACCATCGGCCATCGATACCTGTCTGGGCGTTGCCGAAGACATGGACGTGGCGGTGGCGATCCACACCGATACCCTGAACGAATCCGGCTTTGTCGAAAACACCACGGCTGCCTTCAAGGGCCGCACCATCCATGCCTTCCACACCGAAGGGGCGGGCGGTGGCCATGCCCCGGATATCATCAAGCTCTGTGGTGAGATGAACGTATTGCCGTCGTCAACAAACCCGACCCGGCCGTTTACCGTCAACACGGTGGACGAGCATCTGGACATGCTGATGGTCTGTCATCATCTGGATTCGAGAATTCCCGAAGACGTGTCCTTTGCTGAAAGCCGCATCCGTCGCGAAACCATTGCCGCCGAGGACATCCTGCATGATCTCGGTGCGTTCTCCATGATCGCGTCCGACAGCCAGGCCATGGGCCGGGTCGGCGAGGTGATTATCCGGACCTGGCAGACCGCTGATAAAATGAAAAAACAGCGCGGTTCGCTACCGGAAGAGAAAGGCGATAACGACAATTTCCGGGTCAAACGCTACATCGCCAAATACACCATCAACCCGGCCCTGACCCATGGCATCGCCCATGAAGTGGGTTCCGTCGCTGTTGGCAAACTGGCCGATCTGGTTCTGTGGAAGCCGATGTTTTTTGGCGTCAAACCCGATATCGTTGTCAAATGCGGGACCATTGCCGCGGCTGCCATGGGTGATCCCAACGCCTCGATCCCGACCCCGCAGCCGATCCACTACCGGCCCATGTTCGGTGCCTATGGCAAATCTTTGACCCACAGTTCGGTGACTTTTGTCAGCCAGGCCGGATTTGATCTTGGCATGGCCGATGCCCTGGGGCTGGCGAAAACCCTGTCGCCGGTCAAGGGAACCCGTTCCGTCAACAAATCCCATATGGCGCTCAATGACTACACCCCGACGATGGAGGTCGATCCGGAAACCTATGAGGTCCGCGCCGATGGCCAGTTGCTGACCTGCGAGCCGGCGACCGTACTGCCCATGGCCCAGCGGTACTTTTTATTCTGATGCGCAAAGCCATCGAGAGGATTGTCAGCGGACACTGGTCGGCGGCGGATCAAATCGCCAGCGTGACGCTGACCTTTGATGATCGCCACCGCCGCCGCATCCGCATGACCGATGACGGCGGCGAGGCGTTCCTGCTCGATCTGGCGGAAGCCGAACATCTCAACGACGGCGACGGCTTGCGGTTGGATTCGGGCGGCATCATCCGGGTGCTGGCGGCCCCGGAAGCGGTCCTCGATATCCGCTGCCAGGATGGGGCCCATACGGCACGGATCGCCTGGCATATCGGCAACCGCCATATTGCCCTCGAGGTTCTGGCCGATGGCAGCCTGCGGATTCGGGCCGACCATGTGCTGGCCGAAATGCTGCGTGGCCTGGGGGCAGTGGTTAGCGAACGCAACGCCGCCTTTTCACCGGAGCCGGGTGCCTATGCAACGCCAGGGTCCGGCGCCGGCGCGGGGCATGATCACCATGGTCACTGATCCGGACCGGGGCCTTTACCGGCTGATGTCGTGGTTGTCACCGTCGTTCCCGGTTGGTGCCTACAGCTATTCCCACGGCATCGAGTTTGCCTTCGAGGCTGGCGACGTCACCGATGCCGACAGCCTGCTGGCGTGGATTGAAGGAATTTTGGAATTTGGAGCCGGGCGCCTGGATGGGGTGCTGTTCCGCTGTGCCTGGCAGGCCATGGCCAGCAACGACGAGGCCCTGCTGGCCTGGGCCATCGATACCGCGGACATCATGCGCGGCAGCCGGGAAATGGCCCTGGAAAACTCCGCCCAGGGCGCCGCCTTCATGGAAACCCTGCAAAAAAGCTGGCACGTCGACGGCCTCGAGCGGTTGAACCAACTGCATGCGCAACGGGCCCGCCCGGTCTCCTATCCGGTCGTTGTCGGTGCCGCCGCCGGGCTTTCCGGGATTGATCAGGACAAGGCCCTGACCGCCTATCTGCACGGTTTTATCAGCAATCTGGTTTCGGCCGGTGTGCGGATGATCCCCTTGGGCCAGACGGCGGGTCAGCAAATCCTGTTTGCCCTGGAAGCCGCCGTTGCCACTGCAGTGAAAAACCTTCTGGCGGCATCCATCACCGATCTGCAGGCCAACATCGGTTCGGCCGCGGTCATGGTCGACTGGTCATCCATGCAACATGAAACCCAATATACAAGGATTTTCAGATCATGAGTTCTCCCTTACGCGTCGGTATCGGTGGCCCGGTCGGCTCCGGCAAAACCGCCCTGCTTGATCGTCTGTGCAAACTGCTGCGTGACGACTACCGGATTGCCGCCATCACCAACGATATCTATACCCGCGAGGATGCCGATTTTCTGACCCGGTCCGGCGCCCTGAGCGCTGAGCGCATTGCCGGGGTGGAAACCGGCGGCTGCCCGCATACCGCCATTCGTGAAGATGCGTCGATCAATCTGGCGGCGGTCAGGGATATGAATCTGAAGTTCCCGGACCTGCAGATTGTTTTCATCGAGTCCGGTGGCGACAACCTGTCGGCCACGTTCAGCCCCGAACTGGCAGACCTCACCCTCTATGTGATCGATGTTTCGGCCGGCGATAAAATCCCGCGCAAGGGCGGCCCCGGCATCACCCGTTCGGATCTGCTGATCATCAACAAAATTGATCTGGCACCGCTGGTCGGTGCCGATCTGGGGGTGATGGACCGCGACGCCAAAAAAATGCGCGGCGACAAACCGTTCATCTTTGCCAACCTGAAGGCGCAAAAAGGAGTCCGGGAAATCGCCGATTTCATTATTGAAATGGGCGGGGTCTAACTGGCCGGGGTCAACAGCGATTTACCGAGCAATGCGCGCCTGCGTAACCAGGGTGTTGGCCGGTAACGGGGGTCACCAGTTATTTGACTGAGCGATTCCAGGACCTCGAGAACCCGGCGCGGGCCCAGCATATCGCCGAAGGCCAGTGGCCCGTGCGGATAACCCAGACCCAGGGTCACCGCCTTGTCGATATCCGCCGGTGTTGCTGAGCCCGATTGGGCGATGGCGCAGCCGATATTGACGATCATCGCCAGAATGCGCTGGGCAACGAAGCCGGCACTGTCGTTGATGACGGTGACCGGGGTGTCGTTGCTGGCAAAAAGTGCATGCGCCGCGGCGGCAAAAACCGGATCCGTCACCGGCGTCTTCATCAGCGTCAGTCGCCCGCTCAGCGGCAGCAGGCAGTCAATGGCCATGGTCCGCTCCGGGTCGAGCTGTTCATTGACCGCCGCCGTGGTCGCATCGAGCCCCAAAGGGGCGACCAGACAGAGCGAGTTACTGGCGGCAACCGCGCCGCTATCGATTTTTGCATTCATAAGCTCCAGCAAATTGATGATTTGTCCGTGCGCATCCGGGTTGGCCCGGCTAACCCAGACGGCGCGGCCATCACCGGCGGGGGCTGCCGCCTCTTCCGCGATCTGCGGTTTGCCGTCCACATAGGTATAGAAGCCCTGTCCGGTTTTGCGTCCCAGAAAATCGGCTTCCATGCGGGTCTTCATGAGGGTCGATGGCCGGTAGCGGGGCTCGTGGAAAAACTGCTGATAAATCAGATCGGTGGCCGGGTGGCTGACGTCAATCCCGGTCAGGTCCATCAGGGCAAACGGCCCCATGCGAAAATCGGCGGCGTCCTGCATGATGCGGTCGACATCGGCAAAATCAGCGACCCCTTCAGCGCACAGATGCGCTGCTTCGATGGTGTAGCCGCGCCCGACCTGGTTGACCAGAAATCCGGGTGCGTCTTTGACCCGGATCGGCTCGCGCCCCATGCGCAGCCCCAGATCACAAAGAAAATCGGTGACCCAGGGCGCGGTGCGCAGCCCGTCGATTACTTCGACTAATTTCATCAGCGGCACCGGGTTGAAGAAATGCATGCCGGCGACCCGTTCGGGATGCGCACACTCCGATGCCAGGGTGGTGATCGAAAGCGAAGAGGTATTGGAGGCCAGGATCACATCACTGGCGATGACGCTTTCCAGTTTTTCGAACAGACGCCGCTTGATGTCCAGATTTTCGACCGCGGCTTCAATGATCACCTGACAGTCCCACAGCCCGTCCAGCTTGTCGACAGCGTGCAACTGCCCGATGGCAGCTGTTGCCTGATCGGGTCGCATCCGCTTTTTTTCCACTGCGCGCTTAAACATGCCTTCGATGAAGGTGATGGCTTCGTCTGTCGCCTCGGGGTCCATATCAAACAGTTTGACCCGGCAACCACCGGCGGCCGCCACCTGGGCAATGCCGCGGCCCATCGAGCCGGCGCCGATGATCCCGATTTTCAGCTCCGGCTGGTCTGCTTTCATGGTCATGGGGGAAGTCCTTTTGAGGGTTGGTTTTTTATGCGGATAAAGCAGGCGTCATTTGGCTCGGTCGTCTTGGGCGAAAAAAAGACAAATGCGCAAGCAAAGTCGAATTTCATATAGGGACCGTACACGATTTCGGTTATCATTGACCAATCTTTTGATGCGGGAAAATCACATGTGCGGGTTTTTCAGACAGTTGCTGGCAGCCCTCGTCATCACCGGTCCGGTGGTGCTGGCAGGGATCAGCGCGGCCGTCGCCGCCGAGCGCACCGTTGATCTGGAACTTGTGCTGGCGGTTGATGTATCCGGTTCCATGGACGAAGACGAACATCTGCTGCAACGCCAGGGCTATGTGGAGGCGTTCCGCCATCCCGGTGTGGTCGAGGTCATCCGGTCCGGGTTTTATGGTCGGATTGCGGTCACCTATTTTGAATGGGCCGGGGCATCCGGCCAGGTCATCACTGTACCCTGGACAGAAATTTCCGATGCGCCCTCGGCCAGCGCGTTTGCTGATTATCTGGCCAGCCAGCCAATTGCCTATATCCGCGGCACGTCCATATCCGGTGGCATCCTGTTTGCCACAACATTGTTTCCGACCAGCGGTTTCAGGGCCGCCCGGCGGGTCATCGACATTTCCGGAGATGGTACCAACAACCGGGGCGGGCCGGTCGAGCCGGCCCGCGATTATGCGGTCAGTCTGGGCCTGACCATCAACGGACTGCCGTTGCTGCTGAAGGAGTACTGGGGCGGCGGCATTAGTCTTGATGTCTATTACCGCGATTGCGTGATTGGCGGCCCCGGTGCCTTTGTGGTCGCCGTCAAAAAGCCCGATCAGATGGCGCGGGCGATCCGCCGCAAGCTGATCCTGGAAATCGCCGGCCCGGTTGCGGGACCGGTGCTGGCCAGCACCCGGGTGCAAACCCGCCAGACCGACTGTCTGATCGGCGAGAAGCGCTGGCAATCGCGTGATTTTGAATAGGGCTAAAGCTTATCCGTCTGTTGCGCCTGGCGCTGCCAAAGCTCCGCATACAGACCCTGGGCCGAGACCAGTTCGGCGTGGGTTCCGCGCTCGACGACCCGGCCTTCGTCGAGCACCAGGATCAGATCAGCATCGACGATGGTTGACAGGCGATGGGCGACAACGATGGTGGTTACATGGCTGGCTCCCTGGCGCAGACAATCCTGAACGCCTTTTTCGGTGGTGCTGTCGAGGGCCGATGTGGCTTCGTCGAGGACCAGCAGGCGGGCGCGCTTGAGAAAGGCGCGGGCGATGGCCACTCTTTGTTTTTCGCCGCCCGACAGTTTAAGGCCGCGCTCGCCGACCCGTGTTGCGTAGCCGTCCGGCAGGCCTGAGATAAATTCATGAATTTGCGCCAGTTGGGCGACCGCTTCGATCTCCGCCTGGTTGGCGTCGGGGCGGCCAAAGGCGATGTTGTAGCCAATGGTGTCGTTGAACAGCACCGGGTCCTGGGGCACCACGGCGACGGCATCGCGAAAGCTCTCAAGCGTGAGCCCGCGGATATCATGGCCATCAAGGCGGATGGTCCCGGCGTCGGGATCATAAAACCGGAACAACAGTTTGGCGATGGTCGATTTGCCGGCTCCCGACGGGCCGACCAGGGCGATTTTCTGGCCGGGCTTGGCGGTGAAACTGAGGTCATGGACGGCGCGGCCGATATCACTGTAGGAAAATTCAAGCCCTTCAACGGCGATGGCGCCGGGGCCTGGGGGCAGCGTCCGGGCGTCTGGCCGGTCCACCAGGTCGGCTTGTCGGGCCAGCAGTCGGGCCAGTTGTTCCAGTTCAACCAGCGCCTGCTTGATGGTCCGATACAGATTGCCGAGCCGTTCGAGCGGCCGCACCAGCTGCAACAGATAGGCATTGACCAGAACCAGGTCGCCGATGGTCATGGTGCCGGCTTCAATGCGCCCGCCGGCGGTCAGTAAAATCGATGCCATACCGCAGGCAACAATGGTCATCAGCGCAAAACCCAGCAGGCTGCGATGGGTATGGGCCTTCACCGTCAGCTGCTCGACCTCGGCCAGGCTGCCGTCATAGCGGCTGGCAACGAAGGCTTCATTGCCAAAATGTTTGACCGTCTCGTAATTGATCAGGGCATCAATGGCTTCGCCATGGGCGATGGCGCCGCGGGTCACGGCCTGGCGCTGATGCCGGCGCAGGTGTTCCGATCCTATCAGCAGGGTCACCGTGTAGACGCCAAGGGTTGCCACCAGCAACAGACAGAAAACCGGATCCAGGCGGGTGAACATGATCACCGCGACAAAGAAAATTTCCGCCGAAAATGGCAGAATCAGAAAGAAGGCGTTGAACAGAAACTCCCGCAACCCGCGCAGGCCGTTGTCCATAATGCGGCTGATCTCGCCGGTATTCCGGGTCTGGTGAAACTCCAGCGACAGGCGGAGCAGATGTTCACTGGCGCGCAGCGCCAGGCGCCGCTGGGCGCGCTGTTCGATCGGGCCATACAGCATCCAGCGTGATTCATTGAACATTTTGGCCAGCCAGTGGCCGGCCACGTAGGCAAGCAGGATAGCGACCGGTGTCAGCGCCCAGGGATTGACCCCGGAGAAGGCGTCAACGGCGGCGGCAAACAGGTTGGGAACCAAGGCGTTCAGCAAAGCGGCCACGGTCATCAGGGCCAGGGTAAACACAAACCGCCGCCGGAAAGCCGGCTCCGCCATGGGCAGGGCGGCAAACACCAGGGCCATGGTTGGCCAACTGCGTTCCGGCCTGGGCCGGGCCGGGTTGCGGGCTGGGGGCTTTGTCTCAGTCATGGCTCATAGTATGCCATATTATCGGCGCGCACTTTTTTGATTTATCTACCCGCGCGTCAGAGACCGGCACCAATGTTGCCGATGGTCAAATTTTCGCTGTTTGGATCAGTTTTCATCTAATTGCCTTTTGCGCTGAATTTTGATTGGTTGTGGATATTGGATATGCTTTGGTGATTGATACAATCTGAGCCGACGCTGTTTCAACATAGTTCTCAATATATCGAGTACTCTCTATTTATTCTCTCACTGATTGTATGAAAATAGGCGTTAAAATGAGAGCCTCTATAGTGAAAGAAACAAGCGGTTACCCGACAAAAATTGTATCTTGGGTCGCTATAATATGGGTGTTGTTGCTGCTTTGGTATCTCTCTCCCTTACCCTATTTACTCAATTGGGGAATGTTCAATTCTTCTGAAATTCGCTTCATAAGCCTCGCCTTTGCAGTATTTATTGGGCTTGCTCACGTCCCAACTATTCAGGAGAAACAACCTAAACCGATAAACAATTGGCTTCTCTTGTGGGGAACAATTGGTGCGATATCTGTATCCTATCAGTATTTCATTTATCTTGATCTGAATTTGATGGAGGCGTCACTGGAGCCGCTTGTTTTGGCAATGAGCGTGATCGGACTGATATCCTTAATCGATGCGGCACGCCGATCTGTCGCGTTGCCGGTGGCTCTTCTTGCCGCTGGATTGGTTGGTTACGCGGCATTTGGAGCAGGCATCGGTGATTACTACTGGAAGGCAGACTTTGAGCGCTTAATCTCTCACTACTGGTTGACGTCAGAAGGTGTGTTTGGCCTGACACTTGGTGTGGTCATATCATCTGTATTCATTGGGCTTGTTATCGGGGCCGGTTTGGATCGACTAAGATTTGGCTACCAATTTCTAAAAATATTATATGCTTATGTATTGGGATCGAACGAGGATCAGCAAAATGGGGGCTTTCCGAATTGGTTGGAAGGGCGGGTTTGGACGTGGACGTTTGGGCTTTTACATTGGGTTTTTTTTCGCAATTGGGTTCGGTCGATTTTTGGCATTCGATAATTAAGATATTGGTGATTGCGGTCTCTCTTTTCATTTTGATTCCAGGATTGAGGGGTGTCTATTTTGCGAGCCGCCAGGGGAAACAAAATTATCTTCAAAGCATATGGGGTCTATGTGATTTAGTGTTGGTGCTGGGAATTGTTGTTCTTGGATTTCTAATGTTTTTTAGTATCAAACTCGCTGTTCTTTTTTTCTTCTCGTTTGTTATTTTCCTATATCGGGAATTAAAGAATAAGGCGAATACAAGAAACCCCCTATCAATATTTAATACCGTCAAATTGGAGGTGAAAAGAACAGCATTTGGTTATGTTCTTGTTGCTGCCCTGTCAACATCGTTGATCGGTTTGGTCGCCGGAGCCTCCGAATTGGCAAAGCTTGCGTCATGGTCTTATCCAATATCGAACCTGTTTATGATCCTGATTCTGGCCATTGGCGTGTGTCTTGTTATTGGTTTCTTGAAGCTGATGGAATCAAAATCTCCAGCTCGGGACTTTTTACCATTGGCCCTCTTTTTGGTCATAGTAGGTGCAATAATTTTCTTACATGCCTTCGCCCGGATTTCACCCGGGCTATCGGGGTTTTACGCGCTTTTGTGTGGATTATTTTTTGTTGCTGTCGTTGCATTTTTTAATGACGATCGTGACGACGGCAGGCCGGGAAGAAACAGAGGGCACGCCGCGTTGATCGAAATTGTAGATTGGTTCTCTTTGGCAGGCAGAAACGCGGCGCCTGTTGTTGTTTTAGGCGCCATTACCGGGTTATTCATCGGTACAATTACCCTCACAAATGTAGGCGTTCAGGTTCTGGATCTGTTTTTTTAGCCTGTACAGCGGTCACCTGATCTTTTTGGCGAGGCCTTCCGTCCTTGCCCTACAGCGTCAATCCGCCATCAACCACCAAAGTCTGGCCGGTGACCATGCTGGCGCTGGCGCACAGGAACAGCACGGCTTCGGCGATGTCTTCCGGTTTGCAGTTGCGTTTGAGCGCCGCCTGGTCGCGCGACGTTTGTTTGCGCTCTTCCGGCCAGGGTGCCGTCCAGCCGGTTTCCACATGGCCAGGCGCCACCGCATTAACCCGCACGTTGGGGCCAAGCCCGCGGGCCAGAGACCGGGTCATATTGACGATGCCGGCTTTGGTCGCCGCGTAAACCAGGCTGCTGCCCTGGCTGCTGACGCCGGCGATGGACGCGATGCTGACGATGGCCCCGCCGCCATCCTTAAGCGCCGGTGCGGCGGCCTTGGCGCAGCGGAACGAGCCGATCAGGTTGGTATTCAAAAGCAACTGCCAGAACTCCTCGGTCATCTGGTCGAGCTCGGACGGCGGGATCGGCTCGCTGGTGCCCGACGTGCCGGCGTTGTTAACCAGATAATCAAGCCCGCCCAATGCAGTAATGGCAGTCTCGACCATGGCCTCCGCCTCGCCGGGGATGGCGACATTGCCGGGCGCCGCGATCACATCGAAGCCTTTGGCCCGGAGTGCTGCCACCTGTTTCGGCCCGGCTTCGTCGCCCGGCAGATGGTTGAGCGCGACCCGGGCACCCAGGCTCGCCATCATGGTTACGCAGGCCAGGCCAATGCCCGAAGCACTGCCGGTGACAAGGGCCCGTTTGCCGGTTAAATCCATGGTGATCATAAGCTGTCTTCCTCTTCCAGGGTTTTCATAAAGTGTTTGAGTTTGATTAATTTGGCATCGCGGGCTTTGAACAAATCTTCAGGCGTGGCGTCTCCATAGTCGTAAAAGCCGCGCCCGGCGCGCACCCCGGTATGGCCATCGGCGATCATGCGCGCCAGCACCGCACTGCCGCCCTTGTGTTCGGGCGGTGTATACATGCGGCTGGCCAGCCCGTTCTGGCTCATGCGCAGGTCCGTGTAGTCCATTTTCTTCATGTGCCCAAGCGTCGCCAGACGCGATGCCAGGCCGTGCCGGACCGCGCGGTCAATATCCACAGCCGTGGCCCAGCCCTCATCGATCATCCGCAGACACTCCAGGTTCAGCGCCGCCTGCAGCCGGTTGGCGATATAGCCGGGGATCAGACGCTCGAAGCGTATCGGCTGTTTGCCAAAGCCCCGGTACAGGGCTTCCATCTCGACCAGCACATCGGCTGCGGTTTCCGGACCGGCGGCGATATCGACCAGGTCGATGATATAGGGCGGCGTGTACCAATGGGCGATCAGGGTACGGGCCTGGCGCGCCGCCGGCACCAGCGGGAAGATATCGAGATAAGAGGTGTTCGACGCGATGATCGCGCCCGCTGGTGCTGCCTGATCAATGGCGGCAAAGACCCGGGTTTTAACATCTGCCTGCTCGACCACGGCTTCCACCACCAGATCCGCTTCACTGACCGCCTCGGCCAGTGCCGCTGTGCAGGAAATCTGCGCCAGCGCCGCATCCGCCTGCGTTTGATCAATCTCGCCGGCCTCAACCAGACTGGCGCAGGCGGCTTTGATCAAACCAGGTGCTTTTGCCAGCACCTCGTCATTGGCGTCGTGCAGGCGGACCCGGCAGCCGCCCAGTGCATGGACCAGGGCCAGGGCATGTCCCATGGTTCCGGCGCCGATAATCCCGACCTGTTGTATCGTCAATCGCAATTCCTCCTGAAATGCATTGTGTCTTATTCGGGAATTCCCTTAAATACATTTATTAACGCCGCCCGGCGATCACACGAGGAATTCCCATGAACGCGAAAACCATTCTGTCCTGCGCCGTCACCGGCAATATCACCAGCCCCGAGCAAAACCCCAACCAGCCGGTGACACCAGCGGAAATCGCCACCGCCGCCATTGACGCCGCCAAGGCCGGCGCCGCCATCGTCCATATTCACGTGCGCGATCTGGTCACCAAACAGGGCAGCATGGATATCAATCTGTACCGCGAAGTGGTTGACCGCATCGGCAGCTCCGGTGTCGATGTCATCATCAATCTGACCACCGGCGAGGGCGGACGCTTCATTCCAAGCCCGGACGAGCCGAAGATTGCGGCCCCGGGGACCACCCTGTGTCGCCCGGAATTGCGGGTCGCTCATGTCAAGGAACTGAAACCGGAAGTCTGTACCCTCGATTTCAACACCATGGTCAGCGGCGACCGCACGGTCATCAACACGCCGCCCAATCTGGAAATCATGGCCCATGTGATCAACGGGGCAGGCACCAAACCGGAAATCGAGATTTTTGATTCCGGTGATCTGAACATGGCCAAGGATTTCATCAAACGCGGCATCTTAAAAGAACCGGCGATGTTTCAGCTGGTACTCGGCGTGCCCTGGGGGGCGGCGGCCAATTACGAGACGCTGGCTTTTCTCAAATCACAATTGCCGAAGGACTGTGTGTGGGCGGCCTTCGGCATTGGTCGCTCGGCCTTTCCCATGCTGGCCTTGTCCTATCTGATGGGCGGGCATGTGCGGGTCGGCATGGAAGACAGCGTTTATATTGAAAAGGGCGTGTTGGTCAAAAACAACGCGCAGCTGGTGGAAAAGGGTGTCGGTATCGTCGAAAGCCTGGGCGGTACCATCGCCACCACGACCGAAGCCCGCAAGCTGCTGGGCCTGGTCGCCTAGGGGCGGTTCGGATTTTCCTTTTTTAACCGCTTACATGTCTGAGGAACAGCCATGACCGAGGTCCTGTTTGATGCCGTGCTGCCGATCTTCGCGGTCTGCGCCTTCGGTTTTCTGGCTGGTCGGGTCGGGCTGTTCGACAAGGCCATGGCCCTGGTTATCAACCGTTTTGTGTTTTATCTGCCGCTGCCGGCCCTGACCTTCAATCTGCTGGCCAGTGCCCGTTTTGATGCCTTCAGCTGGCCGCTGCTGATCGGCTATTTTCTGTCGGAAGGGGCGGTCTATCTCTGCGCGCTGCTGGCTGCCCGCTATCTGTTTAAGTGCGGCTGGCTGGAAGCCATCCTGCTGGGCCTTGCCGCTGCTTACTCGAACCACGTGCTGTTTGTGCTGCCGATTGCGGTGGCCCTGTTCGGCGATGCGGTCAGCCTGCCCATCGTCGCCATCATCACCGTTGATTCGCTGGTGATGTTCGGCCTGACCCTGGTTGCCATGGACGCACTGACCCTGGACAAGCCGTCGCTTGGCGGGATTCTACTCAAGCTCGGCAAAAACCCGACCATTGTCGGCCTTGTGGCCGGGCTGGTGTTTGGCCTTGCGCAGGTACCGTTACCGACCGGTGTTGGCGTCTTCCTTGATTTTGTCAGCGCCACCGCGGCACCCTGCGCGCTGTTTGCCCTGGGCATCGTGCTGGCCGAACGCAGAGCGCCGGTGCCGCTGGCCCTGCCGCTGACGATCAGTATCATCAAGGTGGTGATACATCCCCTGATTGCCACCGCGATTATTTTGTTCGGCTATCAGATCACGCCGGAGCTGGCGCGCCCGGCGCTGATGGTCGCCGCCGGTCCCTGCGGTGCCATGGCCTTTGTGATGGCCATGAATTACGGGGTCCGGGTCGATGCCATCGCGCGTGCCATCCTGATCACCATGGTCGCTTCGGTGCTGACGGTCAGCCTGATGGCCGGTTACTGAGGACTACCCGGCTTCGTCCGCCAGTGTCTGCTGCCAGGTTTCCCGGATCCAGCGGGCACAGGCCACGGAATGCTCAAATATGGAATATTTGTTGCCCATGCCGTAATCGGGAGCGGGAATAAATTCGGTGGAGATCTGCCCGAGCGGGCTGTCAGGCGTGCGCGCGTGCCAGGCCAGCAGGTGGCGCATCACCTGTTTCCAGGGCTCCAGCTTTTCGGCCTGCCAGTCGGAATGGTATTGCCCGGCGGCGGGCTGGATGAACGGATACTGGATGCCGCGCCCGACGCGGCCATCGTCGTGCCGGCCCCAGATATTTTTCGGGTTATTGGGGATGGCAGCCCGGGCATGGCAGTGCCAGACGTAGCCGTTGTTGATCCATTCGTCACAGACATTGCCGGCCTGATCGGGGTCGAGAATGACCCGGCCGCTTTCGACATCCTTGCGCATACCCAGCACGTCCTGCTCAACCGGGTTATCGATCTTGAAAATCACATGCGAATGGTCAAGGGTCATGCGGAACTGCCCGCCCCGTGCGGCAACCAGTTTCGCCACTTCCGAGACCCGGCCGAAGTGTTCGGACCACATGTTGACGTGGACCTCGAAGGTCGGCAGGCAGCCCAGTTTTTCACCCAGCTCGCTGGCATAGATATAAAAATCAACCACCTCGTCGTTACTGATCAGGTGGCCGTCGGCATGGTGCATCATCACCTGGGTGTTATGGACCCGGCTGCCCAGCCGGGCACCGATCTCCAGGTTCTGGCGGAGCAGCCCTTCATCGCGGCCGAGCACATAAAACCAGCCGCTGGCGCGGATCGGTAACTGGTATTTCTGGCTGCATTGCAGGTAGGCATCGACCAGATCCAGGCGTGGCGGGGTCTTGTCCATGTAATCGTAGACACCGGCTTCGCTGACCATGCGAAAGCGCGTATCCATGTCAAATTCGTCTTCGCCTTTGGTGTGGCAGACGCCTTTTTCCGTGATCCCGATTAACAATTGCCTGGCCATGCTGCCTCCCCGGTGGACGGTGTCCGGAAAAATTAGGCGCTCAATGGCGGCCTATCAAGGAAAACCGCTGTGGGCAGCCTCAGAAGTGTTTACTTTTGGCCGCCGCAGTGGGAACTAATTAGACAGCAAATTAACCGAAGGGGGGATTTAGAAAATGAAGATGTTTGATCTGAGCGGCCGCGTTGCCATCGTGACCGGTGGCAATGGCGGAATTGGCTTAGGCATGGCCAGTGGTTTGGCGGAAGCCGGCGCGGATGTGGTGATTGTCGGGCGCAATACCGACAAGAACGCCAGTGCCGTGGCCACCATCGAAGCCGCCGGCGGCAAGGCCATGGCTGTTGAAACCGATGTCTGCAATGAAGCCGCGGTTGCCCGGATGGTTGAAACCGTGGTCGCCGAACGGGGCGCCATCCATATTCTGGTCAATAACGCCGGCACTTCCGTGCGCAAGCGTCCGGAAGACCTGACCCTGGAAGACTGGCACCATGTCCTGGACACCAACCTGACCAGCGCCTTTTTGTGCTCAAACGCCTGCTATCCCCATATGAAGGCGGCCGGTGGCGGCAAAATCCTCAACAACGGCTCCATGCTGTCGCTTTTCGGCTCCCCCTGGGGGGCGGCCTACGGGGCATCGAAAGGTGGCATCATGCAGTATACCCGCAGCCAGGCGGCGGCCTGGGCGGCGGACAATATTCAGGTGAACTGCTACCTGCCGGGCTGGATCAATACGGAACTGACCGTAGGTGCACGTAAATATGCGCCGGATCTGGAAGCCAAGGTCACCGCCCGCACCCCGGCTGGTCGCTGGGGCGAGCCTCAGGATCTGGCCGGACTGGCGGTTTATCTGGCCAGCCCGGCATCGGATTTCCTGACCGGAACGGCGATCCCCATTGATGGCGGTTTTTCCATCGGCATCTGAGGCTGCCCGGAGCTGGCGGTGATTGCCAGCTCCGCTGCTGCCTGTTACACCCCAGCGCATCTCAACCCGATAAAGGATACCGCCCTTGCTTCGCCGCCTCTATGACTGGACCATCGATTTGGCCGCCCACCCGCACGCGCTCTGGGCGCTGGCGCTGATTGCCTTTATTGAAAGCTCGATCTTTCCCATTCCGCCCGACGTGATCCTGATCCCCATGGTCCTGGCCGCCCGCGACAAGGCCTGGAAGATTGCGGCGGTCTGTACGGTCGCCTCGGTTATCGGCGGTCTGGCCGGCTATGGTATCGGCCATTTTCTGTTCGAGGAAATCGGCCGGCCGATGCTCGCCTTCTATCATTATGAGGCCAAGTTCGGAGCCTTTCAGGAAACCTATAACGAATGGGGCGCCTGGGCCGTGTTCATCGCCGGGGTGACGCCGTTCCCCTACAAGGTGATTACCATCCTGAGCGGCACCACCGGTCTTGATCTGCCGGTGTTCATGGTCTCCTCCATCGCGGCGCGGGGCTTGCGGTTCTTTCTTGTCGCGGCCCTGTTATGGAAGTTCGGCACCCCCATCCGGGCCTTCATTGAAAAACGCCTGGGCCTGCTGTTCATTTTGTTCTGCCTGTTGCTGGTCGGCGGGTTTGTGGTTTTGAAATACGCCCTGTGAACCGGGTTTGCCCGAATATGGTCATAATCAGAGGATAGAAATGCGCCATGACAGATAGGAACCCACAGCCCCTGTGGCTGCAGTTTTCACCCCATATCATTGCCCAGGCCGCCATTGCGGCGCTGGCTGTGGCCTATTATGCGCAGATTGTGAACGGCCTCGAGCCCTGTATTCTGTGTTTGTATCAGCGCGTTCCCTTTGCCCTTGTCATTGTCCTCGGCCTGATCGGCATGTTCCGCCCGGCCCATCTGCGCTGGCTGCTGCCGCTCGCCGGTCTGAGTTTTCTGGTCGGCAGCGGCATTGCGCTTTACCATGTGGGCGTCGAGCAGCACTGGTGGGAATCGGCCTGTGCCGGTGAACTGGCAAGTGGCCTGTCGGCGGGCAATTTAATGGCCCAACTACAGCAAAAACCGCCGAAATCCTGTGACGAACTGGAATGGGCCCTGTTCGGCATCTCCATGGCGACCTATAATGTGGCCTATTCGCTGGCCCTGGCTGTGTTCTGTTTTGCCGGGGCCTGGAAGCTGAGGGGGTAAGCATGGCCAAAGCCAAATCGAAAGCCAAGCCAAAAGCCAAGCCAAAAGCAGCACCGCGTCTGCCCGGTGATCCGAACGCCAGTCAGGCAGTCGCGCAGATGCTGCGCGTTGACCATGCCGGCGAATATGGTGCGGTGCGGATTTACGAGGGGCAGCTGGCCGTGCTCGGCAAATCGAAAGCGGCACCAGTGATCCAGCACATGCTGGACCAGGAAAAACAGCATCTGGAAAAGTTTGAGCAACTGGTCGGCGAGCGCCGGGCCCGGCCGACCGCACTGCTGCCGTTCTGGCATCTGGCCGGATTTGCGCTCGGTGCCGGTACCGCCCTGCTCGGTGAAAAGGCGGCGATGGCCTGCACGGTCGCCGTTGAAGAGGTGATTGATGAACATTACGCCGAACAGATCGCCGACCTGACGGCTCACGACGAAGAGCCGGAACTGCGCGATACCTTCGAGGCTTTCCGCCAGGAGGAGCTGGCGCACCGCCAGACCGGTCTGGACCATGGCGCTGAAGCCGCCCCCGGCTACGCGGCGCTGACCGGCGCGGTCAAGGCCGGATCCCGGCTGGCGATCTGGCTGTCAACGCGGATTTAACAGCGGAATTCTTTTGTATTCTTTGCCAGTTCCCGCCCTGCTTGTCGGGCAGGGTTGGGGACCTTGGCAAGTTATTCGCCCGGCGGTTTTGTCCGGGCAGTGGCTCAGTTTTCCGGCGGCTTGTAGCGTACCAGCGCGGTAATGATCCCCCGCCAGGTGCGCACCTCCTGGTCGGTCAGCTGGGCGCGTTGCCAGATGTTGCGCAGGTTGCGGACCATATTTGGGCGTTTTTCGGTGATTTGCAGGAAACCTGAATCGTCCAGCGCCTGTTCGAGGTGTTCGAACAGGCCGACCAGTTCGCGTTTGTTGGCGGGGCGGGTGGCTTTCGGGACGTTGAGTTCGCTGGCCGGTGTCTGATCCTGGGCCTGGAACCATTCATAGGCGATGCAGAACACCGCCTGAGCCAGATTGAGCGAGGTGAATTCCGGATTGAGCGGCACGGTGAGCACCGTATCGGCAAGCACCACATCGTCGTTTTTCAGTCCCTTGGCCTCGCGCCCGAACAGCAGCCCGCTGGTCGCACCAGCGGCCTGCTGTGCGACCAGTTCGGCGGCCGCCTGCCGCGGTGTGACAACGCGCTTGGTCATGTCGCGGGGGCGTGCGGTGGTCGCATAGAGGTGCGCGATGCCAATGATCGCATGTTCGGTTTTCTGGTAGACCCGGGTGTTTTCGATAACAACCCGGGCGTCGGCCGAGGCGGCGACGGCGTC
This sequence comes from Rhodospirillales bacterium, assembly GCA_013203595.1. Taxonomy (GTDB): domain Bacteria; phylum Pseudomonadota; class Alphaproteobacteria; order Rhodospirillales; family Casp-alpha2; genus JABMNT01. The sequence goes on along the minus strand of JABMNT010000059.1, from coordinate 23,383 downwards.
GGGGTTGGGCCAGCCGTCGCGGGGATGCACGAGACGCAGGTCGGTGAGCCCGCAGTTGAGCATGGCGCGGGCCACCATGCCGATGTTCTCGCCCAGTTGCGGCTCAACCAGGATGATCGCAGGACCCTTCGGCAGGGAAGGCGCCTCAGTCATCCATGCGGCCCTCATGCGAGAGTTTGTAGACCAGACTGTCGCGCAGGGCATTGTAGGACGCATCGATGATGTTGCCCGACACCCCGACGGTCGACCAGTGATGACCGGCGCTGTCGGCGGATTCGATCATCACCCGGGTGATCGCCCGGGTGCCGGCGCTCGGCGTCAGAATGCGGACCTTGTAGTCAACCAGGCGCAGGTCCTCGAGTTGCGGGTATTTCGGCAACAAGACTTTGCGGAGCGCCGCGTCCAGGGCATTGACCGGGCCGTTGCCCTCGGCCACTGCCATGAACTCCTCTTCATCAACGGTCAGTTTGACGGTGGCTTCGGACAGGGTGATCAGCTCGGAATTGGCATTCCAGCGGCGTTCGTCAATGACCCGGAAGCTGGTGCAGTTGAAGTAGTCGGGCACGCTGCCGAGCGTGCGCCGGGCGAGCAGCTCGAAACTGGCTTCCGCCCCGTCGTAGGCATAGCCGGCAAATTCCTGCTCCTTGACCAGTTCAACCAGACGCCCCACCTTCGGGTCCTTCGGGTCAATATCGAGGCCGATCTCGCGGAAACGGGCCATGATGTTGGAACGCCCCGACTGATCGGAAACCACAATGTGGCGGCGGTTGCCGACCAGGGCCGGGTCAATATGCTCGTAGGTGCGGGTGTCTTTTTCGATCGCCGATACATGCAGTCCGCCCTTGTGGGCAAAGGCCGATTCACCCACATAGGGGGCACTGCGGTCCGGGGCCTGGTTGAGGCGTTCGTCGAGCATGCGCGACAGATGGGTCAGCCTGGCCACATCGGCCGGTTTGACGTTGGTCTCGAAACCCATTTTCAGGATCAGCGACGGGATCACCGAAATCAGATTGGCATTGCCACAGCGCTCGCCCAGGCCGTTGAGCGTGCCCTGGACCTGACGCGCGCCGGCCATCACCGCGGCCAGCGAATTGGCGACCGCATTGCCGGTATCGTTATGGGCATGAATGCCGACGTGCGAGCCCGGGATCTGCTGGCAGACGGCGGTAACAATTTCGCTGACTTCGTGGGGCAGGGTTCCGCCGTTGGTATCGCACAGCACTACCCAGCGCGCGCCATTGTCATGGGCCGCGCGCAGGCATTGCATGGCGAATTCCGGGTTCGATTTGTAGCCGTCGAAAAAATGTTCGGCATCGTACATGACTTCGCCGGTTTTGGCTTTGGCGGCGACCACACTGTCGGCGATCATGCTGATGTTTTCCTGCAGGTCGATCTCGAGCGCCACATTGACGTGGAAATCCCAGGCCTTGCCGACCATGCAGACCGCATCGGTTTTGACATTCAGGATGGCGCTGAGGCCGGGGTCATTGTCGGCGCTGCGTCCCGGACGGCGGGTCATGCCAAAGGCCGTCAGGCGGGCGCGCTTGAGGCGGGGCGGATTGGCGAAAAAGGCATCATCGGTGGGATTGGCGCCGGGCCAGCCGCCTTCAATATAATCGATGCCGATATGGTCCAGTTCGCGGGCGATAAATTCCTTGTCGGCGGGGTTGAAGTCGACGCCCTGGGTCTGTGCGCCGTCGCGCAAGGTGGTGTCGAACAGATAGATACGGTTGTCAGTCATGGATGAAAATTTCCTTCAAAGTAAGATCACATACGGCTCGAGTCCCGGTCCCAATCAAGAGGCCGGGATGCTAATTCGCCGGGTAATCAATGTCACTCTGAAGTTATCTGTGCGCATGGCGTCAGATGATAAACGACCCCGACGATGGGTCAAGCGGGCTGTTTGGGCGGGCCGCTGCACGGGTTACACTTTGGGAAAGAAAGCGGATTTTCCCTGTTTGACCAGGTTCGAAAATTTCTCAGACGGCACCGGTTTTGAGTAAAAGTAACCCTGGCCCACATGACAGCCCAGGCCATACAAAAATTCGCCCTGCTCGCGCGTCTCGATGCCTTCGGCGACAATATGCAGGCCCAGTTGCTGCGACATGCTGACAATTGCGCGGGCAATCGCCACCGCGTCCTTGTCGCCGGGCAGGTTGGTTACAAAGGCGCGATCGACTTTAATGGAATCGAGCGGAAAACGCGTCAGATAACTGAGCGACGAATAACCGGTGCCGAAGTCATCCATTGAAATGGTTATGCCGTGCTCTTTCAATTTGACAAGGGTCTGGATGGTTTGTTCAGGATTTTCGACCAGCATGCTTTCCGTCAGTTCCAGATCAAGCAAATCGGCATCCAGCCCGGATTCAGTCAGACAGGCATGGACATTTTCCGACAGGTCTCCGCTCAGGAACTGCAGGGCCGATAAATTCACCCCGACCTGGATCGGCGGATGATCGAGTTTCATCCAGCTGGCAGCTTCCAGGCAGGCATTGCGCAAAACCCAGTTGCCAATGGCGACGATCAGCCCCGCCTGTTCGGCAATCGGGATAAACTCGGCCGGGGAAACAAACCCCAGCGACGGGCTGTCCCAGCGCAGCAGGGCTTCGGCACCGGTAACTATATGCGTTTCAAGGTCGACTTTCGCCTGATAGAAAAGCTCAAACTCGTTGTTTTCCAGGGCGTGGCGTAACCCGGACTCAACTTCCATGCGGCGCTGCACATCGGAGCTCAGCTCAGAGGTATAGAACTGGTAGTTGGCGCGTCCCTGGCGTTTGGCGTGATGGATGGCGGTGTCGACATTCTTGAGAAGTTCATTGATATTTTCAGCGGTGCCGGGGTAGGGGACAACACCGATACTGCCCGACGTGAAGATTTCCTTGCCCTCCACATGATAGGGCAGCGAGAGACTGGTGAGCATGGATTGCGCAAAGGGCTCAATATCCACCTCATCGATACCATCCAGGATCACACTGAATTCATCGCCACCCACATGAGCAACGGTGTCGCCGTTCCGCGCGCAGGCTGTCAGGCGTTTGCCCGCTGCCTGAATGACCTGATCTCCGGTCAGATGGCCCATGGCGTCGTTAATGTTCTTAAAGTTATCCAGATCAACAAACAGCACGGCAATTTTGGTTTCCCCGCGTTCCACACGCTCAACCGCGTCGGCAAGCCGTTCATTGAACAATGTGCGGTTCGGCATATTGGTCAGTGGATCGGTGGTTGCCATTTTCCGCAATTTTTCTTCGTTCTGCCGGCGTTCGGTAATGTCGCGGACCGCGCCGATGAATAATTCCCGGCCAAGCAATTTCAAGGTGCTGACGGCAATTTCCATGGGAAACAGGGAGCCGTCTTTACGTTGTGCCAGAAATTCCCGGCGATTGCCGATAACCCCTGATTCCCCGGTCTGCAGATAACCCATTACATAGTCATCGTGATTGTCTGCCGTGTCTTCCGGCATCAGTATGTTTATTTTCTCGCCAACCAACTCGCCCGCCTGGTAGCCAAATATTTGTTCGGCAGCGGGGTTGACGGTCTCAATGGTGCCGGAATGATCCATCGTGAAAATGCCATCGGCAACCGTATCCATGATTTTCTGCAAATGATCTTCGCGGGCGGCAATCTGCCGGTTGGCGCGATTGCGCTCGCTGACATCGCGGGCCATCAGCATAATCAGGGAATCGTCCATCCCTTCGCGGTCATCCTCGTAGGCAAGGGCAGCGATTTCCACGTCGATTTCGCCGCCGTCCGGGCGCCGTAGTGTGACTGGAATACGTGTTGTCTCGTTGATCAGCAGCCGCAGGTCGCCGGTAAACAGATGCTGAAAATCGCTATGCACGAAGTCTGAAAACGTGCGGTCAGTCAGGGTTTCGACGGGCCACATTCCCAGCATATTGGCACCCGCCGGGTTGATCATCTGAATAGCCCCGTTCCGGCAAATGCTGATCAGATCGGGGGCCAGTTCAATGATGTGGCGGAAATCCTTGCCCGACTTTCCCCGGGTCAGGAAGCGGCGTCGATCGAGGACGGTGTTCATAATTTCCAGCATCGACCGACCGGAGCTGCAAATATCCTGCGCGTAGGTCCGGTAATGGGCATTGTCGACAGGGCCGAGAATCTGCTGGTCCATCATGTCGGCAAAACCGATGATGGAATTGAGCGGTGTCCGCAGGTCGTGACTCAGTGTTTCCAGCAGCGCCAGATTAGCACTATTGGCTGCTTCCAGTTCTGTCTGAGCATCTTCAAGTTGTTGCTCAATTGTCTTCATATGAGTATTCATGTCGGCTCAGTCTACTGCCGCCGGAACCTGCGTTCAATGGCTAGAAGGCATTGGAAATATTTTGAAACATATGGATATATTCCAATTTAAATGTGTGGATAAGCGGCGAGGGTTAATGGTTTTTAAGTTCTCAGATTTTCCTGCCAAATGCGACAAGGGATGTTATTTTTAGCCATGTCTGACCCTTTACTCATTCTGGCCAGCCCCGAAGTCGGTGATTATCTCGAAACCAGACTGCGTGCCTATGCGTCGGATCTGCGTGTCGAAGTGGTTCAGACCAAGGCTGAATTGCGCACGGCCAGCATACAGGACTGCTATCAGGATGCCGCCTGTCCGCGCCTGATCGCTTTTTGCACCAACATTGTAGTGCCTGCGGATGTGCTGCGTATTTTCCGGGGCGGCTCTTATAATTTTCATCCGGGATCGCCTGAATATCCGGGATCAAATGCGGCCAGTTTCGCCATTTATGACGGGGCGATAAGTTACGGGGCAACCGCGCACAAAATGGACGTTACCGTCGATTCCGGCCCCATTGTTGGCGTTGAAGCCTTTGTCGTGCCCGCCGACGTGCGGTTTCTGGATCTTGAAATCATGGCCTTTCAACATCTGCTCAACCTGTTTAACCGCCTGGCACCAGAACTGGTTATGACCGACCTGCCGCTGCCGACTTTACCGGTGCGCTGGGGTGCACGGAAAACAACACGCCAGGATTTCGAACGCATGAAAGTGCTGACGGAAGATATGAGCGAAGCGGAAATCCGGCTGCGCTGGCGGGCGTTCGGCTGAAACGGGCGCTGGCGCCCTAATCAACCGTTTCGCGTCTCGTCGTTTCAGACGGTCTTTTGGCCACTGCGTTCGCGATCCATGATCATCTTCAGGAAGCGGTCGAGGAAATGGGGCTCCAGATGCCCGCCGGACATGGAACCCATAATCTCCAGGGTTTTTTCCACGGTAAAAGGCGGTTTGTAGCTGCGCTTGTCCGTCAATCCCGAGTAAACGTCGGCAATTGCACAAATTGCCGACAGGTCATCAATTTCCGATCCCTTAAGGCCCCGCGGATAGCCGCTGCCATCCATTTTCTCGTGATGGCGACCGGCGACCTGGACGATTTCCTTGGGAACATCGAATGAATCTGCGAGAATTTGCTCGGAAATGCCAGGATGCTCCTGCATTACTTTCCAAGCTTCGGCATCAAGTTTCCCCGGAAAATTCAGGACATCCACGGGGGTTTCGCGTTTGCCCACATCATGGAACAGACCTGCCTGTGACAACAGCTGCAAGTCATCATCCTTGAGACCCAGCATGACACCGAACAGGGTCATAAACGACGATACCTTGAGGGCATGGACAAACGTATAGCTGTCGTGGTTCTTGAGGGTTTCCAGAATGTCCCAGATTTCGCCTGACTGGGTGGCGGCGGCAATGGCCTGGCCGCTTTCTCGCATCACATCTTTGCTGAGAACTTCATTTGAGCCTTCTGCGGAAAAGTGTTTGCCAAACAATGACTTGGTAACACGCAGCAGTTTCTGTTGGTTCTTGTTCAGCTTTAGCCATTCTTTTTCACTTTTGGCGGCCTGGAACTGGCTCATGACTTCAACAAAACTGCCAATCGAAAACGGCGATGGCATTACCACATCGACCAGGCTTTTGTCGGCCTCGTCCAGATTCCCGCCATCGCCCTGTTCCATAACCAGCAGGATTTTTGCGTCATCGGCTTGCGGCGTATTGCGCACGGTATGGGCGACACTGGTCCAGGATCCATCCAGGACCTCGCTGGAAATGACGGCAACACTGAAGGTCTTGGTGTTGAGAAGTTCATTCAGATCGTAGGCATCCCAGGCAAGAACAAGATCCATCCCGCTGTTTGAAAGCGCCTGTTGCATGAGCTTGCCGTTCGGTTCCGGTTCAACGGCAAGCAATGTACGATTGGAAGTGTCTGACATTTAAAATTGGCCCCGATCAGGAAGTGAAGAGATATCAGCGTAAATTGACTGATGCCTTGATGAGAAACTAACACGCAGAGTAAACAATCCCAATCAATTTAGCGGACGAAGCCGGGAGTGATTTGAGAATTATCGTCGCATCTGGCTTATTCGCGCCGCCAGGTTGTCCCCGCTGCACCGTCTTCAAGGACAATCCCCTGGGCTGTTAAGGTGTCGCGAATCTGATCAGAAGCGGCGAAATCCTTATCGGCGCGTGCCTGCCTGCGTTTGGCGACCAAGGCATCGATTTCGGAATCACTGAGGCCTGTCTCCGTGCGCGCCGCAGCCTGCCATTTGAACCAGTCCTCGGGGTCCTGGGCGAACAATCCCAATAGCTTGCCAGCAGCCAGCAAATGGTGTTTTTCAAGGCTGGCATTACCGACCGGGGCCTTGTTGAGGGCCGCAAGGCACGGGTGCAAGGCGCTGATTGCGGCTGGCGTGTTCAAATCATCGCACAATGCCGTCAAAACCGCTTGCGGGATGCCATCGCCGCTGGCTGTATCTGCGCTATGGCGCCGCAGCCCGCTATAAAACCGGTCCAGATCGGCCTTGGCTTCGCGCAGTCCGTCCTTTGTGAAATCAAGGGGCTGGCGATAATGGCTTTTTAACAGGGCCAGACGGATCGCTTCGCCGGGGAATTCTTTCAACAAGTCATGAACGGTGTAGAAATTGCCCAGAGACTTGGACATCTTTTCGCCTTCGCTCATCAGATAACCGTTATGCATCCAGTATTTGGCGAAACTGTCTGCGCCATGCGCACATTTTGATTGTGCGATCTCATTTTCATGATGCGGGAAAATTAAATCAAGGCCACCGCCGTGGATATCAAAACTTTCTCCCAAATGAGCCAGACTCATGGCTGAACATTCAATATGCCAACCCGGCCGGCCGCGTCCCCAGGGGCTGTTCCAGCCGGGCAAATCATCGCTCGACGGTTTCCAGAGGACAAAATCCTGCGGATCATGTTTGTAAGGCGCAATATCGACCCATGCACCGGCGACGATTTCACGCTTATCAAGTTTCGACAGACGCCCGTATTCGGGCATGGAGGGAACGCTGAACAGCACGTGCCCGTCTTCGACGTAGGCATTCCCCTTGCTGATCAACCCCTCAATCATGGTGATCATTTCGGCAATATGGTCGGTTGCCCTGGGTTCGATATCCGGTGGCAATGCACCCAGTTCGGCCATGTCCGCATGGAAGATTTCTGTTGTGCGTCTGGTGATGTCGCGGATGTCCTGGCCCAGTTCCCGGGCGCGGTTATTTATTTTGTCGTCAACATCGGTAATGTTGCGGACATAGGTGACTTTCGGATATTGCGTGCGTAATAAACGCGCCAGCACATCAAACACCACAACCGGCCTGGCGTTGCCGATATGGGCGTAGTCATAGACGGTCGGCCCGCAAACATACATCCGCACATGCTGCGCATCGATCGGAACAAATTCGGTTTTTGCGCGGCTCAGGGTGTCGTGAATTTTCATCGTCATTAAATTGCGGGCCAACTAGATATGACTACGAAAGCCATTGGTTATCGGGTAGCGGCGGTCACGGCCGAAGGCGCGGCGCGTCAGTTTGACGCCCGGCGGGGCCTGGCGGCGTTTGTACTCCGCCAGATCAAGCATCCGCCATATGCGGCGCACAGTCTCCGCTTCGAATCCCCTGGCTGCAACATCGGCAACCGACAGTTCGTCCTCGACCAGACACTTCAGGATACCGTCCAATATCTCATAGGGGGGTAGGGTGTCTTGATCGGTCTGATCCGGTTTCAGTTCCGCCGACGGGGGTTTGGTGATTATCCGTTCCGGAATGACGCGTCCCGCAGGGCCCAGTGAGCCCGTTGGATGGTGTTGATTCCGCCAATGGCATAACTCAAAAATCGCCATTTTATAGACATCTTTGAGGACCGAATAACCGCCACACATATCGCCATAAAGGGTCGCATACCCAACCGACATTTCAGACTTGTTGCCTGTGGTCAGCACCATATGGCCCATCTTGTTGGAGATGGCCATAAGCAGATTGCCACGGGTGCGCGACTGGATGTTCTCTTCCGTTACATCTTCATCACGCCCGGCAAAAAGCGGTGCCAGCATTTCCTTGAAGGCAAGCATGGCCGGCTCGATATTAACCTGGTCCAGCCGGACCCCCAGGTAGCCGGCGCATTCCGCTGCATCGTCAAGACTGTCCTGCGATGTATAGGGAGACGGCATCATCACACAGTGGACGTTTTCCGGGCCAATGGCATCGACGGCGACCGCCGCCGAAATGGCACTGTCAATGCCACCGGACATGCCCAGAACAACACCTTTAAAACGGTTTTTCCGGATATAGTCACGCAGGCCCAGAACCATGGCCTGATACATGCTCTGGCGCACCGGTTCGGATTTTGCGATTTCTGTTTCCGCGCAGACCCAGCCGGCGTCGGTGTGTGACCAATGGGTCATTAACACCTGGCTTTGCCAGGGGTGGGCGCGGGCGCGCAGGCTGCAATCTGAATTGAGAACGAAGGAAGCGCCGTCAAATACCAGCTCGTCCTGACCGCCAACCAGATTCACATAAACCAAAGGCAGCCCGGTTTCCCTGATCCGGGCGACGGCGTAATTTAAACGCTCGTCAAGTTTATCGGATTCAAAGGGGGATCCGTTTACAACAACCAGCAGCTCGGCACCGGATTCCTGAAGGCATTCTGCAACATCTGCAAACCACATGTCCTCACAGACCATGACCCCCAACCGCACACCGCGAAAGGCTATGGGGCCGGGCAGCGGGCCCGATGCAAAAACCCGTTTTTCGTCAAAAACGCCGTAGTTTGGCAATTCGTGCTTGAGCCGAATGGAAGCGATTTCGCCGCCATCCAGCAGCAGTGCCGCATTATGCAGCCCGGAATCCATCAACCACGGTGCGCCGATCAGCAGCGCTGGCCCGCCATCGCCGGTTTCTCCGGCCAGGGCGGATACCTCGTCTCTGACCCGGTCCTGCAAGGCGCGTTTAAGGACCAGATCTTCGGGCGGGTAGCCACAGACGGACAGTTCGCCGAAGATCACCAGATCCGCCCCGGCTTTGGCCGCTTCGGCGCGGGCACCGCGAATCAGATTGGCGTTGGCAGTTATGTCGCCGACGGTCGGGTTAATCTGGGCCAGGGCAATGCTAATGTGTTTCGTCATAGGCTCGGTTTAGCCGTGCGTCGGTAGGCTGTCAACGCTCTGATTGGGCCGTTAATTATTGTTGCCATATATATCAATCATCTGGCTTTGTGAAAATGAATTCAGTATTGTCTTGGACCATGGCAAGGCGAACAACCTCAGAAGTTTTGATTACCGGTGACAAGGTCGATCCGCGTACACGGGTGGGGGCGAGTTCGCCGATTGCCAAATCGGTGGCCAAAAAGCCCGTTGGTGCTTTTCCCACTGAAAGCTCCGAGCGCCGGCCCCGCACCATACCGAAAGTTATTGAATTGGCCGGTGACCCGGTAGCCAAGCCCAATGCCGCTTCTGAGCTGGCCGCGCTTGAGCGGGAACTGGGCATGACGCCAACCGCGGCAATCGGCGAAGTCGTGGGGGATACCTTGCCCGATCCCGTACCCAGGAAAAAGCCGGAGAAAGATCTTAACTGGCAGGAAATCCACCGCGCAAAAAAACCTGAACTTGATTTGCTGCCGCAAACCGACCCTGCACCCAAAAACACAACCTCGGATAAATTTGATTTGTCGCAACCGGTTGTTCAAAAACCGGTAATCGATATTCCCGTCCCGGGTAAGGCACCAGTAAAAACCGGTACCACCGGTACGGCGGCTCCTAAAATGCAGAGCCGGATGATTGCAGAAACGGTGGTTTCGTCAATATTGGAGCGGATCAAGGATGAAGCCCGTAAAAATGGCGGGCAACTGAGCTTGGCAAATATCGATAACCTCAGAAACGAATTTGACGCACAAACCCAGGCGCTCAGTCTGGCCTTCGAGAAATCCTTTGAAGCCTACATTCGGGCGCGAGAGCGCGCGGCCTGGAACAACAAGCGTGATTTTCCGTTTGACCGCTTGATCGTAAAAAAGTTCTCGCACCTGTTTGCCGACAAGAAGTCCGGATTTGACCGGGTTTCCAGACGCATGCTGCCTGGATTCTTTATGGCGGTGGGAATGATGCTGGGGCTTGATGTGGTCGATGGGATTCAGGAACGTTGCCGTGTCATTGTCGAGCGCATCCGCAATGAACGGGGCGAGGCTTTTGATTGGTCCGATGTTTATGAGTCCGATGAAAAGACAATTATCGTGATCGACGCCCTGATGCCGATCGCCCTGCATTTCGAGGATTATGAAAAACGGCGAGACTGGTTTTTGGGGCTGATCAATGGCCACCTGACGTCACCGGCGGAAAGCGATAAGGCGGATGCCGGCTGGGAAATGACGATCCCGGCATTTGGGTATTTCTTCGAGGCACTGATGACGGATTTAAAAGCCGAACTTGCCAGTGAAAAAGGCAAGTCCCGTATCGTTAAACGATACGGGACTGAAGCTGCCAACATGGCTTTGCGGATTTTAAATAAAAGGCACTAAACCTGGCCGACGGCAATCGGTTGAGTTGTCGATGAGCGGCTTTCCTTAAGCATTTCAGCCAGTAAAAACGCCAGTTCAAGCGACTGTTTAGCATTCAGGCGTGGATCACAATGGGTGTGGTAGCGATCACCTAAATCCGTGTCTGAAATGGCCTGAGCGCCGCCGGTGCATTCGGTCACATCCTGGCCGGTCATCTCGAAATGGACGCCGCCCGCATGGGTGCCTTCTGCATTGTGAACATCGAAGAAGCCCTTAACCTCGGACAGAATACGATCGAATGGCCGGGTTTTGTATCCGGTTGTGCTTTTTATGGTGTTTCCGTGCATGGGGTCTGATACCCAAACGACATTACGGCCTTCCTTTTTGACCCGCCGTACCAATGCCGGCAGATGATCCAGGACTTTTTCTGAGCCCATCCGTGCAATCAGGGTCAGGCGGCCTGCCTCGTTTGCCGGATTTAGTGTATCGAGGAGGCGGATCAGGTCATCCCCCTCCATTGAGGGGCCAACCTTCATGCCAATGGGATTGCCGATACCGCGCATAAATTCAACGTGGGCACCATCCAGTTGACGGGTTCTGTCGCCGATCCACAGGAAATGAGCAGAGGTGTCGTATAGATCACCGGTTGTTGAATCAGTACGAACCATGGGTTGCTCGTATTCCAGTAACAACGCTTCGTGCGACGTATAAAAGGCCGTCTCGCGAATTTGCGGTGTTTGCTCCGAAGTCAGACCACAGGCCGCCATAAAGGCCAGGGCTTCGCCAATCTGGTCTGCCAGACCATTGAAACGCTCGCCTGTTTCGTCATTGGCCGTGAACCCCAGGGTCCATTGGTGAACCTTGTGCAAGTCTGCGTAGCCGCCCTGGGCAAATGCCCGCAGAAGGTTCAAAGTGGATGCCGACTGATTGTAGACGCGCATCAGGCGTTCCGGATCCGGAGTCCGTGATTCCGGTGTGAAGTCCATGCCATTGACCATGTCGCCCCGGTATGAATCCAGAGTGACGCCATCAATGGTTTCGGTATCGGCCGAGCGTGGTTTGGCAAACTGGCCGGCCAACCGACCGACCTTGACGATCGGCACAGCCGCACCGTAGGTCAGGACAATTGCCATCTGCAACAATACGCGGAAGGTATCGCGGATATTGTCCGGATGAAATTCGGCAAAACTTTCGGCGCAATCGCCGCCCTGCAGCAGAAATCCCTTGCCATGGCTGACCTGCCCAAGAGAGCGTTTGAGGTTGCGCGCCTCACCGGCAAATACCAGCGGTGGCGAAACACTTAACTGCTCGGTAACCCGCTTGAGTGCTGCCGCATCCTGATAGGTGGGTTGCTGCAGGATCGGTTTGTTGCGCCAGCTCGCCGGTGTCCATTGTTCGGCCATAATCTTCCTCGTAAATTTAATTGCCCATACGTCGAAGGGACGGATATACGCTTGTTTAACTGAGTTTTCCAGAAAAACTCAGATTCAATTTGTCGGTACTGATATAGAAGATCGTATCGCGCCGCAATCGTGCTAGCGCCGGGACATTTCGCTTTCCGGCATGGGCTTGCCGAAATACCAGCCCTGGCCCAGATGAACGCCACAGGTGAGCAGGAAGTCCGCCAGTTCCTTATCTTCAACCATTTCGGCAATTGTCTCGATGCCGGTGTCATTACACAATGTGGCCATCGACTTGAGGAATGCCTTGCCTTTCTCCGTGGCATAGGCCCGTTTGACGACCGGTCCGTCAAATTTTACGGTATCGATATCAAATGTGTTGAGGTAGTCGAAGCCTGCAGCCCCCGCCCCAAAATCATCAAGCGCAAATTTAAAACCCTTGGTTCGGAACTGCTGGATGGTCGCATTGACAGCTTCCAGGTCCTCGATTCCTGAAGATTCGGTGATTTCAAACATCAACATGCGGGATAAATTGGTTGCCCGCTTGAGCAGCCCGTGGAGTTCACCGACAAACTTGTCATCCTGAATGGAATGCCCGGAAACGTTAACGGCGATCGTGTGTGAGCCGCCTGAAGCCGCCTGTTTATTGATGAAATTTACGGCCTTTTGCGCAACCGTTATATCGAATTCTGAAATAAGACCGATTTCTTCCGCCATGGTGATCAGTTTGAAAGGGGATTCTTCCTTGGTGCCGCGAAACCGGGTCAGCGCTTCATAATGGTGCAGGGCACCGGTTTTCAGATCGCAGATGGGCATATACACCAGATCAAAGGCCCGGGTTGCACAAATGCGTTTGAAGGATTCAATGTTCTTCATGGTTTCGGCCATCATCGTTTCAAACACGTGCGCGATGGTTGCCGGGTCGGGGGGTCTTTTGCCGCTGGAGAAGCTTTGCATGGCGTAGGAGATGGCTTTTGCCAGCTGTTCTTCTGTCAAATCGTTGCCATCGGCATCAAGACTTGTGGCAACAGCACCGATGCCAACGCCGTTGGGTGCGATTTCCCGGGCCGCATTTTCAATTTTTTGACCGACGGATTTGATGTCAATATCGTCTGTATGTGCAAAACTGAAGTTTTCGTCGTTGATCCGGCCCGCGGTATCCCCGCCCAATGACTGGCTGGACAGAATGCCGCCAATGGTTGTCATCAGCTTGTCCTGATCCTGATCCGACAGATCTCTCTTCAACTCGTCCAGATTGTCGATCTTGACCATCGTCAGTTTTGCATGAGCGCCGGAACCGGAGGCCTCCTTCAGACGCTTGGCAGCGACAGTCGCATAGGCCTTATTATCAAGGATGCCAGCTTCGTCGTCGTGGCCGACTGCCGGTCCCCCGGAGGCCGGCAGCAGTGCTTCCACACCTGGCGGGAGCGGATCAACCGGTTCCGTTCTGGCTTGTTGATTGGATGCAATTTTGATGACCAGAAAAAAGTTATTGTCAAAATCCGGTACCCGATAGCCGGCAATGGTGGCCAGGCTGGCATCGCTTTTTATGGTTTTAAGGCGGATCGAGACGTCGTCAAACCGGCCTTTGTCGCCGGCTGCATGGAGCAGTTCGGAAACCGTTGACTTGTCCTCCTCATGCACCAGATCGAGGAACCCGATCCCCATCATTTGAGGGGTGTTTTTGCCAAACAGCGAGGGTGTGGCGCCTGCCACAAATTTGATGGATTGTTCGTTATCCAGTTCAAATAGCAAATCGGCGCGGCAAAACGCCAGGGCGACAAATCGACGTGCCAGCATAGCGCTTTCATGAAGTGCAGCGGTTTCCAGCGACGTCGGTTTCTCTTTGATGGCGCTATCGGTCAATTTAATACCAAGCCTCAACTATACCGGAATTGCTACAAGTTGGCCTATTTGGCACCAGAAGAAGATGCAGAATTATCACCAACGAGTCGGATTGGGCGCTGATAACGTTCAAAGGGTATACGTTTCTTTCACGCGTCGCAAACGACAATCGGCGAGACGGGTATGAACGGACATTAAAAACCGGACTGCAGGCATAGCAGGGTCATGTCATCATCGGGCGGGCCTTTTACCATGGCCGTAAATCGTTTGAGCAAGGGGCCTAATTTAGGCGCCGTACAGGGGTCATCGAAACCTGCCGCAATCAATTGACGCATGCCGTCAATGCCGACCGGCCTGCCGTCGCCACAACGGGCTTCCGGAAAGGCATCACTGAACAGGATGATTGTGGTCGCAGGGGTAAAATCCATGTGCCGCTGTTCATAGCGCGCCGTCGGGCTGATACCCAGCGGAATGCCGCGGCTGTCGCCGATCACGATGTCGCGCGAGTTGCTGTGCGCGGCAACCGGTGGTGGCGATCCGGCCGCGGCGTAGTCAAAGGTGTGGTTACGGGTGTCCAGGATACCGAAGAATGCTGTGGCAAATTCCGTGGGCCTTAACAGACGGCACAACTCCCCGTTCAGACGGGCGAGGAACTGGGCGGGTGTCTTTCCAAGCGGAGACAGATTGCCGAGAATCATGTTCAGCCGGAACGTGTTGATGGAGGCGCCGATTCCGTGTCCGGCGAAATCGATCATTAAAAGGGCCAGGCGATGGTCATCAAGGGACCGGATCGACCAGAAATCACCTCCCAGTTCGGAACAGGGCTGATAGGTGCTTTCGATTCGCAGCCCGTGTTTTTTGGCTATTAGCTTAATGTCGGCCGGTGAGGGCAGCAATTCCGCCTGCATATCGCGCGCCAGATCAAGTTCCTGGCTTAACCGTTTGCGGTAGTCGCGCAGGTTCTTCACCAGCAACTGATGCTCCAGGTGGACGCGCACCAGCATGGCCAGCAGGTTATGATTGATCGACTTTGCAATGATATTTGTGGCACCCATTTCGACCAGTTCTTCGCGCTCGGCGTTTCCCTCCAGTGCCGATTCGACAATGACCGGAAGATTTTGGTATTTTGGTTTGGCGCGCATCAGCCTGAGTACTTCGCGGCCGTCGATGATTGGCATCTGAATATCCAGAATGACCAGATCCGGCGCAAATGAGTCCAGTTTCTCCAGGCCCTGCCTGCCGTCGTGGGCCAATTCAATATGGGCAATACCTTCCATTTCCAGACGTGTGCGGATCAATTTGCAGATCAGCAGATTGTCGTCGATAACCAGTATCCGGCAGTTGTCGATGGGCGGAATATCGTCTTCGATTACCGGTGCTCCGGGGCGGTCCCTGTTCATTTATCAAACCCCATCACGATTGATGTGCCGGGCGTCGATATCCACCAGTTTTGGGAAAACTTCTGCATTATATCCAGGCCGCGTCCGCTTTGCCGGCGATCGTTCAGCTTGCGGCGGTCGACCGGCGGTGTCCGGGAGGATTCCGGCAACCGCCGGTCCGCAGCCTTATAGCCTTTTCCCTGGTCGCGGACCGCGATCAATACGGTGTCTTTGGTTTGCCAGGCCAGAATATCGATCCTTTTGTCTTTGAATCCATCCTGGGCGGCTCTTTCACGCACCAGTTGGTAATAGGTATCCAGATCGTCATCGGTTTCCTCAAACGCCGATCGCAGGCCCAGATTACCATGCGCCAGCGCATTGATGCTGGCTTCCTGCAGGGCAAGCCCCATCGCCGTCAAAGTTATGTCCGCCATTCCAAACCGGCGCTGGGCGGCCCGGCACAGCAACGGTGCCAGATTTATCTGAGACGCAGTTAACGAAGTCAGGGAACATCCAATAACGTCCAACGCCGCCATGATTTCGATCCGCTCAACGACATCCACCGCCGGTTCGCCCAATTCAATAAGCCCCGCATGCGGGGCCTGGAGGCAGGTCTCGATCAATGTTTTATCCACCCGGTCTGCCAATAGCAGGTTTTTATCGGACAGGGTTTTTTGCCGCGGTACCGGTAATAAATGCGGCGGCATTGCCGCATAGGCCGTCCTGAAATTCAGGTAGGCAAGGGCGGTGCCGGAATCCTGACAATCAGAAAACGGCCGGGGTTTGTGCTCGATTATATAAGTGGAATATCCGCTTCGCATCGTAACCCTGATTGGTGGACGGGGAGATAATTCAGACGGTGCCTGGCCACATGTATAGCGGTAATATCTGTACGAAGTCGAAACTTATCGGTAAACAGATGCATACGAAGATGCAGGACCGCGCCTGGCCATGATTGCGAGAACCCACGGGAATCGAAGTGTAATGGAATTTTTTAGTCACGAAGAAGGGCAGAGTCGGGTTTTCAGCCTGAAAGGCCGTTTGGAATTTGGCGATTTTCCTGATTCAAGTCAGGTTCTCGATGCGCTGGAAGACAATGATATCAGTCAGGTTGTGATTGATTTGACGGATCTCGAGTTTATGGATTCGGCAGGCGTCGGCCTGCTCATCGGCTTCAATAAATCGGCCGCTGAAAAGGACAAGACCATTGTCCTGCGTGGTGCGTCGGGCGGCGTCGGGGAATTACTCGAGCTCTTTCAGCTCGCCAGCGTCTTCGATATTCGCTGACCATAGCACCCTTCAGTCTCTTTTTTGCCGCATCGTCACAAACTCTTCGGCGGCGGTCGGATGAATGCCGATGGTGGCGTCAAACTGGGCTTTTGTTGCGCCGCATTTGATGGCGATGGCCAGTCCCTGAATAATTTCCGGACTATCTGATCCCATCATATGGCAGCCGACGACCCGGTCTGTCTGCCGATCGACAATTAATTTCATCACCGACTTTTCATCACGCCCCGAAAGCGTGTGTTTCATGTTGCGAAACCGCGATTCATAGACATCAACCGGTCCGTGCCTGGCCGCTTCGGCTTCGGTCAGGCCTACCGTTGCAATGGGCGGCTGGCTGAACACCGCAGATGCCACGTTCCGGCGATCTGCGGCCGTCGGATTGTTGCCGTAAACCGTATTCACAAAGGCCATCCCTTCCGCCAGGGCGACCGGTGTCAAATTGATCCGGTCCGTGACATCGCCGATGGCATAAATATGGTCAATACTGGTTTTCGAATAGTCATCAACGGCAATGGCGCCCCGGCTGTTGGTGGCGATGCCGACGGCTTCAAGGCCGATGTCTTTGGTGTTGGGCGCCCGGCCGGTCGCATACATCACCTGATCGACATTCAGGTCATCGGCTCCGTCAAGCTGCATGGTCAAATCGCCCGCTGGTTTTTTGACGACCGCGCTGACCGTCGTGCCGCTATGGATATGAATGCCCTTCTTGGTCATTTCATCGCGCAGGCCATCGCGCATGGCGTCATCAAATCCCCGCAGAATATTATCAGCGCGGATGATGACATGGACTTCAGAACCCAGGGCGTTAAAAATTCCGGCAAATTCAACGGCAATGTAACCGCCGCCGACAACGGCGATGCGTTTTGGCAGTTCGGCCAGGTCGAGGGCTTCATTGGATGTTATCGCATGCGCGATTCCGGGGACATCGGGCAGCGATGGCCAGCCACCGGTGGCAATCAGGATCGTCTCGGCTGTATGGGTGGTGCCGTCAACTTCAACGCTGTGCGGGCCGACCAGTTTGCCTTTGCCGAAAATTTCCTCGACGCCGGCGCCTTTCAGCAAATTGTGGTAAACACCCTCCAGGCGATCGAGTTCCTTGTTTTTTGCATCTATCAGATTTGACCACTTGAACCCGGGCTTTGCGGATTCCCAGCCGAAGCCCACGGAATCCTCAAAATCATGGGCAAAATGTGACCCGTAAACCAACAGTTTTTTGGGAACACAGCCGCGCATGACACAGGTGCCGCCGGTCCGCAGGCTTTCAATGACGGCAACCCGGGCGCCGGTTGCAGCAGCCATTCGCGACGCCCGCACACCGCCGGACCCGGCTCCGATGGTAATCAAATCATAATCGTAAGCCGTCATCAGAATATCCTTAATGGCAAAGTCTAAATAGGGGGAGAATAAACAGATAGGCGACAAAATCCAGAGCTGCCAGCCCTGTCGCGGCGAAAACTGAACCCGGACAAAAATAGAATCAGGCGCACCGGTTGCATCTCCGCCGTTGAAATCATTCTATTTGCTATCGATTTTAAAGGATTTGTTATTCGCTGCCATTCACCGATGGATCAGGATTTTTCAAATTCAGGCTGTAACAGGGGGATGATTCGCCGGGGCAGGTCCCTGTTTGCGTGGCGGCAGGGGCAATATTCGTGGATATCGGCAACGCTGGACTGACCTGACGACATGGATTAACTGTTTGTTTATTAGGGATTATTTGGAAATAAACAAAAAGAAAGCCGCATTTCAAGTCCAACCATGTGTTGCTAAAAAAACACACTGTATCTCAAAATCCTCATTCCGGTTGGTTTTCCCTTTGAGATCACCGAAAAATAAGTAGAATGCCCAATATCAGAGTAAGGGGGTCACGTTTGTCAGGCGATGAATTTGATCTGGAATTCCAAACTCATTATCAAAGTCCCAGGCGGGGAAAAATTCGCCGGATTAATAAAGGAGAGACCAAGTGAATATTAAAACAACCCTTAAGGCTTCAGTTGCTGCTGCTGCTCTCATAGCTGTTGCTGCTCCTGTCGTTTCCAGCTCAGCTCAAGCTGGTCCCATTGCTGCCGGTGGCGACAACAACTCCGTTGTCATCAGTGGCCAGCTTGTTCGTTCCATGCTGTATATGGACAACGGCCAAACCACAGAATACCAGGGAATTGACGGTGGTAACGATGCCAATTCACGTCTGCGTATCCTCGTATCCGGTCAGTTGACCGAATCCATCGACGTTGGCGGCGTTTGGGAAGCAAACCTTCCTAACTCCAACAATGGCGGCACAGCTTCTGTTGGCCTGAACTCCGAAACATCTGGCGATTCTGCTTTCGGTTTCCGTAAAACCGACATCACTTTCAACCACGCCAGCCTTGGTAAGCTTTACATCGGTCAGGCTGAAACGTCTTCCGATAACAAGCCAAGCCTCGACAGCACCGGTAACAACAACGCCGGCATGACCTACGGTGGCGCAATTCAGCTCAGCAACAGCACAACCAAAGCAAATGCTGGTACCGCTGGCGATGCGTTCGCAAGCTACTTCGGTGGCCGTAATGACCGTGTCCGTTATGATACGCCCGACATCGTCGGCTTCAAACTGTCCGGTTCTTTGATCGAAGGTGACAACTGGGATGTTGGCTTGACCTACGGTGCCACTTATGGCGATTTCCAAGTCGCTGCTGCTGCACAGTACCAGTCAATTAACTCCACTTCTGTATCCGCTCAATATGGTGCTGGTCTTGCTGTCAAGCACTCCAGTGGTGTCAGTGCTGGCGTCCACGCTGGTCGTGAAATCGAAAACACCGAGCGTGCTGCAACTCTTGCAAACGTGCAGGGTAAATCTTGGGGTGCTGAAGTCGGTTACACCACGTCAGCTATGAGCAACCTGGGCTCAACGAGCGCATCACTTGTTTATGTCAACTCGAAAGATGCCAACCAGAATGGCATGCATGCCACTCTGTGGGGCTTCCACGTCAAGCAGGCATTGCCAGCTGGTGTTGATGTCTTCGGTGCCTATGAAGTGTCATCGTTCGATCTTAACGGATCGACAATCAGTGACGTTTCTACAGCATTGGTCGGAACTCAAATCTCCTTCTAATGCTTAATTAGAAATGATTTGCGGCTTTTTTGCCTAACAGCATATAAAGTCGACCAAACGAATGAGAGCCGGGGCCTGTAAAGGTCCCGGTTTTCTTTTTGCCGGATATCGGATCTGTTCTTCGAACCGTTTCCCTGTGTCGGTAGTAATGTCGCGAAAAATATTTTATCGTCGCGTTGGTGGCCATTGGATTGTTGAATTTCCGGATGTAGCAGGGACCAATGATGAATCGCAGGGAGCGTCGATCGGCGCAAAAACACGGTAAAAAAGGGCGATCAAAGGCATCGGGCAACGTCCAGGCGCTTGCCCACAGACAATTTGCAGAAGCTGCCGATGCTTATCAATCTGGAAATCTGGCACAAGCCACACGTCTGACAGAGGATTTGATCAAAAAGCTGCCGCCGAATTCTGATCTGTATAAACTGCGTGGCAGCATCGAACTCGCCCGGCAAAACTTCAGGAAGGCCACCGGCTTTTTCCAGGAGGGATTACAGGTCGACCCGACGAACAGCATCCTGTGCGATCTGATGGGAACATCCCTGTCGGGGGCAGGGCTTTTTCAAGAAGCGATCATTTCTTTTCGCCGCGCCCTGTTAAATGACAGCCGAAATCCCGGGACATTGAATAATTACGGGCTGGCATTGTTTCGAAACGGAGATTTGGATGAGGCAATAAAAGCCCTCAGAGAAAGCCTTATCTATCGGCCCGGGGATAAGTCTACACGGCTTAATCTGGCAGGTGTATGGGAGGAAAAGGGAGATTTTACCGCTGCCGAGGCGATTTATCGCGATTTAATCGGGGAGGCCCCGGATTTCATCGAAGCCTACCAGGCCCTCGGTGAATGTCAGATGAATTCGCATAACTGGCCCGGCGCCCTGCAAACAGCAGAAGACGCCTTGATACGCGGCCTTGTTGACGCCGAAATTTACACCCTTAAGGCTTATGCCTTAGGGACTTTGCTGAGGTTTTCAGAGGCGGAAGAGGCGCTGCAGCGGGCTTTGGAAATCGAACCGGACCGGCCTTCCGCCTTGTCCGCCCTAAGTATACTCAGTTTTTATCAGGAAAAATGGCTCGAAGGGTGGCGCTATTATGAAGCGCGACGGCATAATCCCGCATTTGAAAGCCGCCCTTTCCCGCAACCGCAATGGAAGGGCGAAGATTTGACGGGAAAAAAGGTTCTGTTGTGGGGCGAACAGGGAGTCGGTGATGAAATCATGTTTGCGACCATGCTCCCGGACTTTCTGAAACGCGGACCGGACGCCACCTTTGAAATGGACAGGCGGTTGGTCCCGTTATTCATGCGCTCGTTTCCCCAATTGACATGCATAGCTCGGACGGATGTTCCGTCCGGTGCGCTTTTGAGTGATATGTTTGATTATCAAATTCCCTCCGGCAGTCTTGGCCAGTATCTGCGACCTCATACAGACAGTTTTGGTGCCGGTGAAGCCTATCTGAAGCCTGACCTTAATAAAGTCGAGGCCCTGCGGCAAACTTATGGGACGTCAGGCAAGCGGCTGAATGTCGGCCTGGCCTGGTACAGCTCCAATGGGCGTGGTTTATCCAAATCGATCCCGTTGAATAGTCTCGAGCCTTTGTTTCATATTCCCGATGTGCAGTTCTTCGATTTACAGTATGGCGATACGTCACAGGAACAGCGCGCTTTTGCAGAGGCATTTAATCACCGGTTATTCCATGATGAGAGCATCGATCAAATGGCAAGCCTGGATGATTTTGCCGCCCAAATTGCCGCTATGGATCTGGTGATATCGATCTCCAACTCAACCGTCCATCTATCCGGCGCTCTTGGTGTACCGACCTGGGTCATGCTCCCTGCGGCACCCATGCAGCGCTGGCTTATGAACCGCAGCGATAGCCCCTGGTATGCAAGTGTGGAACTTTTTCGCCAACGCACAAATGATGACCTGCCGCATGTTGTGCAAACCGTCCGTAACCGATTAGCTCAATTCGGCAAGTAACGGCCTGCCCTCATTCGCCGCGCTGGACGCACTTCAAAAGCGCATCGCGTTCATCAAACCATTCCTGGGCGTATTCCGTATCTTTGTATTCTTTGAAATAAGGCCCGCCGATTGTGTAGTGCAGATTGGAAATGTCTTCGGTCGGCCGATGTGGATCGTAGGCGACCAGATGGTTCCAGCGGTGCGGAATCTCGCCGATCAGATCGTCGTTGTTCAGCCAGTTGAACCGGTGCAGGTCCAGACCTGACGCGGTATTTACATAGTCAGGCGTCAAGGCGGTGCATTTCGCACAATTGAACAACATCACACTGGACCAGTTTTTCTTTTCATAGGCGGTCTGGGGAGCGCCCAGAAACTTTGTCGTTTCCTGCGGCTGGTGATCATGTTTCACAACCTGGACGGCATACTTTTCATCCCGCAACTCCCACAACCGGGCAATATCGTCGAGAACCAGCATGTCGCAATCCATGAAAATTGCCCAGCCTTCGAAATTGCACAGATAGGGGGTCAGAAAACGGGAGAATGAAAAGTCGGTGGATTGCAGGGAATTGCGATCACGCCACATCAGGTTGCCCAACTGGGGCAGGGAAACCGGGGCAATGGTCACTGGCTCCGAAGCGCGGGAATGAATGCTTTGAGAAAGAACGTGAAAGGAAACGTTTTCCCGGGCGTCAAAACCGATAAATACGCGGATCATCTTCAATGGTTACCTCAGTGGCTGCCGTCTGCGGGTAAAGGCTAATTCACCCATAGGTTTTATTATCAGGAAGATGGGTGAAAAGGAAGTAAAGAAATCAGATCAATTTTGAAGCCCTGTAAATATTTGCCGATGATCCGCTCCGGCGCTACAAATAGCTGACGCAAGAATGAGGTGTGGCCTATTTCAGACTTAACGATCATTGTTCCGACCTATAATGAAAAAGACAACGTCGGCATGTTGCTTGTGCAACTGGATAAAGTACTGACCGGGCTCAATTGGAATGTCCTGTTTGTCGATGATAATTCGCCCGATGGAACAGCTGATCATATTCGGGAATTTTCCAAGCGAGATCCGCGTGTATCCTGCCTGTGCCGAACTGCAAATCGCGGCCTGGCTTCAGCCTGTATTGAAGGCATGACTCTGGCGACAGCACCCTTCGTTGCCCTGATCGATGCTGATCTGCAGCACGACGAAGCCTTGCTACCGCAGATGTATGACGCATTGGCCAGCTCGGAATTGGATATCATCATCGGCAGCCGTTATATGGATGGTGGCGGCACGGGCGAACTGGGTCTGTGCCGTCGCTGGATCAGCCGTGTTGCTACACGCTTGAGCCGTATTTTTGTGCCAAAGGAGTTAACCGACCCCATGAGCGGTTTTTTTATGATCCGCCGGGATACTTTTTTGAAAATTGTGCCTCACCTCTATGGCAAAGGCTTCAAAATATTGCTGGATATTTTCGCCTCCAGCAGCGAGCCCCTGGCTTTCAGGGAGTTTTCCTACGTTTTTCGCCAACGAAATGCCGGCGAAAGTAAATTGTCCGGAACCGTCATATGGGATTATCTGGAGTTCATCATCGCCCGGAAAACCGCCCGCCTTGTGCCGAGTGCGTTCATGCTGTTTGTGCTGGTCG